>NZ_JARXYR010000002.1:2454972-2764966 GCF_029893635.1 Variovorax sp. TBS-050B
ACGACCAGGGCCGCGCGGCCTCGCTGGCCTGGGTGCTCACGCTGTTCGCGCTCGGCGTGTTCGCGCTGCAGCGCGGCGTGCTCGGGCGGCGGAACTACACCACCGTGAGCGGCAAGGGTGACGCGGGCATACCGATGGCGCTGCCCGACGGCGTGCGGCGGGCCATCCAGTGCATCGCGCTGCCGTGGATCGCCTTCACCGCGGTGGTCTACCTGTTCGCTTTCGCGGGCGGTTTCGTCCAGACCTGGGGCCGCGACTACAGCTTCACCCTCGGCCACTTCAGGAATGCCTTCGCGCTCGAGTGGGGCCCGTTCGGCCTGGTCTGGGCCGGCACCGCATGGAACTCGCTGCTCACCACGCTCAAGCTGGCGGGCATCTCGGCGCCCCTGACCGCGGCGCTGGGGCTGCTGATCGCGTGGCTGCTCGCGCGCAACGAATTCAAGGGGCAGGGCGCCTTCGAGTTCGGCGCATTGCTGGCGTTCGCGATCCCCGGCACCGTGCTGGGCGTGAGCTACATCCTGGCCTTCAACGTGCCGCCGTTCGAACTGACCGGCACGGGGCTCATCATCGTGCTGTGCTTCATGTTCCGCAACCTGCCGGTGGGCGTGCGCGCCGGCACGGCAGCCTTCAAGCAGCTCGACCGCTCGCTCGACGAAGCCTCGCTGATGCTGCGCGCCTCCACCGCGCAGACGCTCGTGCACGTGGTGCTGCCGCTGCTCAAGCCGGCGCTCGTCGCCGCGCTGGTCTACAGCTTCGTGCGTTCGATGACCACGGTGAGCGCGGTGATCTTCCTCGTCACGGCCGAGAACGAGCTCGCCACCACCTACATCATCGGGCGCGTGGGCAACGGCGACTACGGCATCGCGCTGGCGTACTGCACGGTGCTCATGGTGCTGATGTCGCTCGCCATCGCGCTGGTGCAGTGGCTGGTCGGCGAGCGCCGGCTCGGCCGCCGCGCGGCTGCTTCCGCATCGGCCATCCGGGAGTTTTGAGGAACGACATGGGCAACGGCATCGAATTTCGCAACGTCAGCAAGCGCTACGGCACCGACCGGGCCGCGCCGCCGGCCGTCGACGGCATCAGCTTCGAGGTGCCCGAGGGCACGCTGACCACCATCCTCGGTCCTTCGGGCTGCGGCAAGACGACCACGCTGCGCATGATCGCGGGGCTGGAATCGCCGAGCGCGGGTTCGATCCTCATGGGCGGGCGCGACGTCACCACGCTCGGGCCCGCCGAGCGCAACGTGAGCATGATGTTCCAGAGCTACGCGCTGTTCCCGCACATGAACGTGATCGAGAACGTCGGCTACGGGCTGCGCATGAGCGGCGTGAGGAAGGACGAGGCCGCCGCACGCGCGCGCGAGGCGCTGCGCGGCGTGGGCCTGGTCGGTTTCGACACACGCCTGCCGAGCGAGCTCTCGGGCGGCCAGCAGCAGCGCGTGGCGCTGGCACGCGCGCTCGTGCTGGAGCCCGCGGTGCTCTTGTTCGACGAGCCGCTGTCCAACCTCGATGCCCGCCTGCGCCGCGAGATGCGCGAGGAGATCCGCACGCTGCAGCAGCGGCTGAAGCTCACCGTCGCCTACGTCACGCACGACCAGAGCGAGGCGCTGGCCGTGAGCGACCAGATCATCGTGATGGACCACGGCACCATCGCCCAGCGCGGCACGCCCGAGCAGCTCTACGCCAGGCCCGGCAGCGAGTTCGTCGCGGGTTTCATGGGCGAGGCGATGGTGTTCGCCGCCAGGGCGGAGGCCGATGGCAGCGTGGCGGTCGGGCCGCTGCGCCTGCGTCCGCGCGATCCGGTGGCGCCCGGCGCAGTCAAGGTGGCGGTGCGGCCCGAGGCGTGGCGCATCGGTGCCGCCGGCGCGGCCGAAGGCCTGCCCGCCACGCTGCGGAAGGCCGCCTACCTGGGCAGTTTCTACGAGTACGGCTTCGACACCGCGCTCGGTTCCGTCTTCGTGGTGTCGACCGACCTGTCCCGGCCGCTCGCGGCGGGCGCCGAGGCCACGCTGTCGCTGGCGGCGCACGGCGTCAGCGTGGTGCCAGCCGACGCATGAAACAATGGCGCCATGAACGTGGTTTTCGATCTTGGCGCCGTGCTCCTGGCCTGGGAGCCCACCCGGCTGGTACAGACCCATCTTCCCGAACACGCCCCGAACGAGGCCGCTGCCGCGGCGCTCGGCCGTGCGCTCTTCCACCATGACGACTGGCTGAGCTTCGACTGCGGCACGCGCTCGCTCGACGAAGCGATCGCACGCATGGCGCAGCGGCTCACGCTGCCGCGCGAGAAGCTCGAGGCGATGCTGGTCACGCTCGGCGAGCGCCTCGAGCCCATCGGCGTGACGGTCGAACTGCTCGAAGGGTTGTTCGCGCGGCGCGATGCGGGCGAGGCGCTGCGCCTGTTCTATCTGTCGAACATGCCCGGCCCCTATGCGCGCGCCATCGAGCGCCGGCATGCGTTCATGCGGCGCTTCGACGGCGGCGTGTTCTCGGGCGACGTGAAGTTCATGAAGCCGCATCGCGAGATCTACGAGCTGCTCGCGGTGCGCCATGCGCTCGAGCCGCAGCAGACGGTCTTCATCGACGACTCGGCCGCCAACGTGGAGGCGGCGCGCGCCTTCGGCTGGCATGCGATCCACTGCACCCGGCCGGCCTCGCTCGCGGCGCAGCTCGGGCGCTACCTGCCGGCGGCTATCGCGCCGTGAGCACCACCTTCGCGGTGTCGAAACCCAGGCTCGCGGCATAGTCCAGCTCGGCCTGCAGAGCGGCGTCTTCCAGCCGCGGTGCGCGCGACAGCACCCAGAGGTACTCGCGGTCGGGCGTGCCGACCAGCGCGACCTGGTAGTCGCGGTCGAGCTTCAAGATCCAGTAGTCGCCCCAGACCATCGGCAGCCAGCCGAGCCATGCGGGTGCGAAGCGCACTTCGAGGCGGCCCGCGCCGGGCTGGCCCGCCACCGGCACCACGCGCGCCGTGCCCACGGCCTCGTCGAAATTGCCGTCCGGGCGCAGGCAGCGGTTGCGCACCTGCACGGTGCCGTCGGGCTGGGGCGTGTATTCGGCAGTGACGGGGCCGGTGCACTGCTTCTGGAAGCGGTTCGGCAGACGGGCCTGTTCATGCCAGATGCCGGCATAGCGCTGCAGGTCCACGGGCGCCACCACCTGCAGCGGCGCGCGCATCAGCGGCGCGCCGTCGGGCGGGCCCGGCAGCTGCGCGCGCGCGGTGCGTCCCGCGCCGAGCGCGAGCCAGGTGGCGACGCCGCCCACCACGAAGGCGGTTGCCAGCGTGCCGATGGCGCGGCTCGTGCGGCGGTCGTCGAAGGGTGCGGGGCTGGCGGCGGGCCCCGAAGATCGGTGGCGACGAAGATGCATGGGCGTGGCACTCCTCTGGAGGGGTCGAAGCAGCGGGCGGGGCGAGCGCACAGGGTAGCCGCACGCGGGCCGCCGCGCCGTCAGCGGCGGACCACAGCCGCTGTAGGGGGCACGGCCCGGCGACAACCCTTTCGGCGCCAGGCCGATGGAACGCGCGGGAAAGCCATGCTACGGTGCGCATGAAAACATCGAACCCGGCGCAACAGCGTGCAGGACTTGTCATCACCCGGACCGGATAATCTTTCTCCATGAACCAACTCGATGCCCTTCGCCAATGGACCACCGTGGTCGCCGACACCGGCGACTTCAAGCAACTCAGCATCTCGAAGCCGCAGGACGCGACCACCAACCCCTCGCTCATCCTGAAGGCGGTGCAGAAGCCCGAGTACCGGCCGCTGCTGGACGAGGCCGTCAAGAAGCATGCCGGCAAGCCGCTCGACGAGGTCATCGACCGCCTGCTGGTGCGCTTCGGCACCGAGATCCTCTCGATCATCCCGGGCCGCGTGTCTACCGAGGTCGATGCGCGCCTCTCCTTCGACACCGCCGCCACCATCGCCCGCGGCGAGCGCATCGTGGCGCTCTACAAGGCCGAGGGCATCGACACCGAGAAGCGCCTGCTGATCAAGGTGGCCTCCACCTGGGAAGGCATCCAGGCGGCCCGCGCGCTCGAGCAGAAGGGCATCCGCACCAACCTGACGCTGCTGTTCTCCTTCGCGCAGGCCGTGGCCTGCGGCGAAGCGGGCGTGCAGCTCATCTCGCCCTTCGTGGGCCGCATCTACGACTGGTACAAGAAGGCCGAAGGCGCCAAGTGGGACGAGGCCGCGAACGCCGGCGCCAACGACCCCGGCGTCAAGTCGGTGCGCCAGATCTACGGCTACTACAAGCAGCACGGCATCAAGACCGAGGTGATGGGCGCGAGCTTCCGCAACGTGGGGCAGATCCGCGCACTCGCCGGCTGCGACCTGTTGACCATCAGCCCCGAGCTGCTGGCCGAACTGGCCGCCAGCAGCGACCCGCTTGAACATGCGCTCGATGCCGCCAAGGCCAAGGCCCAGGCGCCCGTGCCGAAGCTGAGCTACGACGAGGCCGCGTTCCGCTTCGCGCTCAACGAGGACGCGATGGCGACCGAGAAGCTCGCCGAAGGCATCCGCGCCTTCGCGGCCGATGCCGTGAAGCTCGAAAAGCTCATGCAGGAAAGCGGCAAGTGACGATGGCCACGACCCAACAACGCTGCGACCGCGCGCCCGCATGGGCGCAACTGCAGTCCTACTTCGAGACCGCGGGCCGGCAGTTCGACCTGCGCCATGCCTTCGTCGAGGATGCCGGGCGCTTCGCGCGCTTCAGCCAGGAGGCGCCGCACGTCTTCGCCGACCTGTCGAAGAACCTCCTCGACGTGCGCGTCGAGGAGATGCTGCTCAAGCTCGCCACCGAGTGCGGCCTCGAAGCGCACCGCGACGCGATGTTCGCGGGCGAGCACGTCAACAACACCGAGGACCGCGCGGTGCTGCACACGCTGCTGCGCGCGCCGGCCGGCGCCGCGTCGAACCGCACCGCCGGTGAACTGCAAGAAGTGCACGCCACCCTCGACGCGATGCTGGCCTATGCCGAGCAGGTGCGCGGCGACCACACGATCACCGACGTGGTCAACATCGGCATCGGCGGCTCCGACCTCGGCCCGCAGATGGCGGTGCTCGCGCTCGCGGAGTTCACCGCGCCGGGCAAGCGCTTCCATTTCGTCTCCAACGTCGACGGCCATGAACTCGCGGGCGTGCTGCGCGACCTCGCGCCCGAGCACACGCTGTTCCTGATCGCCTCCAAGACCTTCACCACGGCCGAGACCATGGCGAACGCGCTCTCGGCCAAGCGCTGGTACGAGCAGTCGGGCGGCACCGACATCGCGGGCCACTTCGCGGCGCTCACCACCAACGTCGAGGCCGCGAAGCAGTTCGGCATCGACACCACCTTCGGCTTCTGGGACTGGGTGGGCGGGCGCTATTCGCTGTGGTCGGCGATCGGTCTGCCGATCGCGCTGGCCATCGGCGCCGACGGCTTCCGGCGCCTGCTCGCGGGCGCGCATGCGATGGACGAGCACTTCCGCACCGCGCCGCTGGCGCAGAACCTGCCGGTGCGCCTGGGCCTGCTCGACGTCTGGTACCGCAACTTCCACCGCTTCACGAGCCGCGGCATCGCGCCGTACCACAGCGCGCTCAAGCGGCTGCCGGCCTACCTGCAGCAGCTCGAGATGGAAAGCAACGGCAAGCAGGTCGATGCGAGCGGCGCCGCACTGCCGCCGGGGCTGGGCACCTCGCCCGTGCTCTGGGGCGAGCCTGGCACCAACGGGCAGCACGCCTATTTCCAGATGCTGCACCAGGGCACCGACGTGATCCCGCTCGAGTTCGTGGCTGTGCGCGATGCGGCGCACGACCTCGAAGGCCATCATCCGAAGCTGCTCGCCAACGCCCTGGCGCAGGCCCAGGCGCTGATGGTCGGCAAGCTCGACGCGGGCGGCCACAAGAACTTCCCGGGCAACCGGCCGAGCACCTTCTTCGTGCTCGAGAAACTCACGCCCGAATCGCTCGGCGCCTTCCTCGCGATGTACGAGCACCGCGTGTTCACCAGCGGCGCGCTCTGGGGCATCAACAGCTTCGACCAGTGGGGCGTGGAGCTCGGCAAGGTGCTCGCGAAGGACATCGAACCGCGCCTCGCCACGGGCGACATCACGGGGCTCGATGCATCGACCGCGGGACTGCTGGAGCGGCTCAAGCGATGAGCCAAGGCCGTGGTTGCGGCCTTTTGTTTGCGGAACGACGAGCGTTCCGGGCCGTTGTTGCCGTTGAAAGATGCCTCGATATGATCGGCCCCGGGAACTTTCCCAGGGGTCAATCAAGAGGAGTCGATCAATGGATTTTCAAACAGCGGTCAAGACCTGTTTCGCCAAGTACACCGATTTCAGCGGGCGCGCATCGCGTTCGGAGTTCTGGTGGTTCATCCTGGCCGAGGTGGTGGTGCTCGTCGTCGCGAGCCTGATCCACCAGTACGTCTATTTCATCGCGGCGCTGGGCTTCCTGCTGCCCGTGCTCGCCGTGGGCGCCCGCCGGCTGCATGACATCGGCAAGTCCGGTTGGCTGCAACTGCTGATGATCATCCCGCTGATCAACCTGGTGCTGATCTACTTCTTCGTGCAGCCCACGCAGCCCGAGACCAACGCGCACGGCGCGCCGCCGGTCGCCTGAGCGGCATCGCCGCATGTCTTCGAGGGCCGCGCGAGCGGCCCTTTTGCCTGGCGGCCTCAGTGCGGCGCGCCCGCTGCCGCCATGCGCACGCACAGGTCGAAGGCCTGCTGCAGTCCCTCGATCTGCGCGATGCCTTGGCCTGCGATGTCGAAGGCGCTGCCGCTCGCCGACGTGGCCACGGGCACCGGCAGGCCGCCGTGCAGCGTCACGCCCTGTTCGAAGCCCATGAGCTTCATAGCGATCTGGCCCTGGTCGTGGTACATCGACACCACCGCATCCACGTCGCCGCGGCGCGCGCCGATGAACACCGTGTCGGGCGAGAAGGGCCCGCGCGCGTCGAGGCCCTCGGCGCGCAGCCGCTCGATGGCCGGCGCGATGATCTCGATCTCCTCCATGCCGATGGAGCCGCCGTCGCCGGCATGCGGGTTGAGGCCGGTGACCGCGATGCGCGGCGCCGCCACGCCGGCGCGGCGCAGCGCCGCATCGATGATCCTCACCGCGTCGCACACGCCGTCTCCGGTGATCTGGGCGGCCACGTCCTTGAGCGGCACGTGCGAGGTCACGCGCGAGGTCCAGAGCGAGCCCGTGAGGTTGAACTCGCAGACGAAGCCCTGCACCGCGAAACGCTCCTGCATGTAGCGCAGCTCGTCCTCGTGCTGCAGCCCGCCGAGCCGCAGCGAATGCTTGTTGAGCGGCGCGAAGAGGATCGCGTCCGCCCGGCCGCGGCGCACGGTCTCGGTGGCGAGTTCGAGCGCCTCGAAGGAGGCCCGGCCCGAGCGCGCGTTCGATTCGCCGAGCACCGGCGCCTCGCCGTGCATCCAGTCGCATGCGAGCAGGCTGGGCCGGCCGGGCTCGAAGCGCAGGTCGTCCGGGCCATCGAGCCGCAGCGGGTCGAGTGCCGCGCCCGCGATGCGCTCGCCCGCCGCCAGCACCACCGGATCGGCGATCAGCAGCACGCGCGCGGCATCGAGGTTGCGCTGGCGCGCGAGCAGCTTCACGGCCATCTCGGGGCCGATGCCGCTGGGGTCGCCGAGCAGCACGGCGATGCGGGGCCTGGCGGCGTTCGCGGCGGGGGTCGTGGGGGAGGCGGGCATGTCTGTCGTTTCTTTCTGTCTGTCTGTCTGTCTGTCTGTCAGAGGATCTCAATCGGCCTTGATGTTGGCGTCGCGCACGAGCTGGCCGTAGTGGGCGAACTCCTGCCTGTTCATCGCCGCGAAGGGCTCGCCGGTCAGCGTGCCGGGCTCGCCGCCGAGCGCCTTGATGCGCGCCTGCACGTCGGCGAGCTTCATCGTGCGCGTGAGTTCGGCGCTCAGCCGCTCGACCACCGGTCGCGGCGTGCCGGCCGTCACGTAGAGGCCGTACCAGGTCGACACGTCGGCGCCCTTGACGCCCTGCTCGGCCAGCGTGGGCACGTCGGGCAGCTCGGGCGAGCGCTGCGGGCGCGGTCACGGCGAGCGCGCGGAACTTGCCGGCCTTGATCTGGCCCATGGCCGACGAGGTGCTGTCGAACATCATGTCGACCTCGCCGCCGATGATGTCGACGTGCGCCTGCGAACTGCCCTTGTAGGGCACGTGGATCGACTTCATGCCGGTGGCGAGGTTGAAGGCTTCGCCGCCCACGTGCTGGGTGCTGCCGATGCCCGACGAGGCGTACTTGAAGCCGCCGGGCTTCGCGGCCATGGCCGCGACGAGGTCCTTCACCGACCGGTAGGGCGAGCCGGCGGCGACCACGAGCACGTTGGGCATCACGGCCACGAGGCCGATGGGCTCGAGGTCCTTCAGCGGGTCGTACTTGAGCTTGAGGATGTGCGGCGCCACGGCCTGTGCCGTGTTGGTGGCCAGCAGCAGCGTGCTGCCGTCGGCCGCGGCGCGGGCCGCGAGTTCGCCCGCGATGGTGTTGGAAGCGCCGGGCCGGTTCTCCACGGTCACCGGCTGCTTGAGCGCGGGGGCGAACTTGTCCGCCAGCACCCGCGCCAGGATGTCGGTGCCGCCGCCCGGCGAGGCGCCGACGAGGATGCGTACCGGCTTGTCGGGGTAGGCCGGCTGCGCGCCGGCCGTGGCGGCCGCAAGCGCCAGCACGGCGATGCCGGCCGCGCGGGCGAGCGAGGAAGAAGAAAGGCGCATGGGGTTGTCTCCGGCTTGTTTGTCCCCGAGCCTACGGAGCTTGCGCCAGGCGATCCAATCGAAAAAGCCGGCGCCTCCATATACTTTTGTGCATGACGACCGGCCTCACCGACACCTCGCTGATGCTCCATGTGCGGCCGCGGCAACTGCTGCTGCTGGCCAAGCTCGATGCGCACCGCCACCTGGGCCGTGCGGCCGAGGCCATGAACATCAGCCAGCCGGCCGCCACCAAGCTGCTGCAGCAATTGGAAGATGCGCTCGGCGAGCGGCTCTTCGAGCGGCTCGCGCGCGGCATGGAGCCCACGCCCTACGGCGAGATCCTGATCCGCTATGCGCGCCGCGTGCTCAGCGACTTCGGCAGCGCGCGCGAGGAGATGCTCGCGCTGCGCTCGGGCCTGAGCGGTGCGCTGCGCGTGGGCAGCGTGCCGGGCGCGGTGCCGGAACTGCTGGCGCCGGCGCTGGTGGAGTACCACCGCCGCCACCCGCAGGTGGCGGTGTCGGTGGTGGTGGAGACCAGCGACGTGATCCGGGCGCAGCTGGCGCAGGGCGAGGTCGATTTCGTGCTGGGCCGCCTGACCGAGGGCCACGACGAAGCGAAGTACGCGAGCGTGCCGCTGCTGGGCGAGGCGCAGGTGGTCGTGGTGCGGGCCGGGCACCCGGTGTTCGCGCGCACGCCGGTCACGCTGGCGGACATGGCGAGCTGGTCGTGGGTGCTGCAGCCGCCCGGCTCGCCGCAGCGCGGGCGCTTCGAGGCCGCGATGCGCGAGGCGGGCATCCAGGCGCGGCTCGACATCATCGAAACGGCATCGCCGATCGCCACCACGGCGCTGCTGGAGAACTCCGACATGGCGGCCGTGATGCCGGCCTCGCAGGCCAGCCACTATGCGCGGCTGGGCGTGTTGCAGACGGTGCCGCTGGCACTGCCGCCGGTGCGCGTGCCGCCGATCTGCCTCATCACGCGGCTGGACCGCACGCTGTCGCCGGCCGCGGCGCAGCTGCGGCGCCAGCTGCTGGGCGGCGGCTGAGACAAGGCGCCGCGCACGAACGCTTTCGGCTGGCATTTTCCATGCTGTATTGCATCAACTAGGGAATTCACTAGCCAATCGGTGCAAGAAAGTACCGGCGGTGCCTGCGGCAGTACCAAAGCCGCAAGCGCGTTTCTCCAGAATCCGCCCACGGCGACCCGGCACAGGGCGTCGCTCACCTCTAGGAGACAACATGAAGCGTTTTCTGAAAGCGGGCCTCGTCCTCGCGCTTGCCGGCAGCGGGCTCGTCGCCCAGGCCGCCACCGAACTCGTCATCGCGACCGTGAACAACGGCCACATGATCGAGATGCAGAAGCTGACGCCCTTCTTCGAGAAGGCGAATCCCGACATCAAGCTCAAGTGGGTGACGCTGGAAGAGGGCGTGCTGCGCCAGCGCGTGACCACCGACATCGCCACCAAGGGCGGCCAGTTCGACGTGATGACCATCGGCCTGTACGAGGCGCCGATCTGGTCGAAGAAGGGCTGGCTGCAGCCCATCGCCACCGATGCCGCCTACGACGCCGACGACCTGCTGCCCGCGATCCGCGCCGGCCTCTCCTACGACGGCAAGCTCTACGCGGCGCCCTTCTACGGCGAAAGCTCGATGCTCATGTACCGCAAGGACCTGGCCGACAAGGTGGGCTTCCAGATGCCCGAGCAGCCCACCTGGGCGCAGGTGAAGGAACTGGCCGGCAAGATCCACGACCCGAAGGCCGGCGTGTACGGCATGTGCCTGCGCGGCAAGCCGGGCTGGGGCGACAACATGGCCTTCCTGACCACGCTGGTCAACACCCACGGTGGCCAGTGGTTCGACATGCAGTGGAAGCCGCAGATCGACACCAAGCCCTGGAAGGACGCGATCGGCTTCTACGTCGACCTGATGAAGTCCTACGGCCCGCCTGGCGCCTCGGCCAACAGCTTCAACGAGAACCTCGCGCTCTTCAACGAGGGCAAGTGCGGCATGTGGGTGGACGCGACCATCGCGGCCTCCTTCATCAGCGATCCGAAGCAGTCGAAGGTGGCCGACAAGGTGGCCTTCGCGCAGGCGCCCGTCGCCGTGACGCCCAAGGGCGCCAACTGGCTCTGGACCTGGAACCTGGCGATCCCCGCCAGCTCGACCAAGGGCGCGGCCGCGCAGACCTTCGTGAAGTGGGCGACGTCCAAGGAGTACATCAACCTCGTGGCCAAGGAGCACGGCTGGGGCACGGTGCCCACCGGCACGCGCAAGTCGACCTACGCCAACCCCGAGTTCCAGAAGGCCGCGAAGTTCGCCGCCGCCGAGAAGAAGGCGATCGACAGCGCCAACCTCAGCGACAGCACGTTGCCCAAGTCGCCGTACGTGGGCGTGCAGTACGCCGCCATCCCCGAGTTCCAGGCCATCGGCGTGGCGGTGGGCCAGCAGATGAGCGCGGCGCTGTCGGGCAAGGTCACCGTCGACCAGGCACTGAAGACGTCGCAGACGGCGGCGGAGCGGGAGATGAAGAAAGCTGGCTACTACAAGTGAGCCTCCGGGACTTGCTCCCTCCCCCGCTGGGGGAGGGTCGGGGTGGGGGCGCGCGGCGCTTCTGCACGCGCCATGCCTGAGCAGCGAGCCCCCATCCCACCTTCCCCCAGAGGGGGAAGGAGCCAGAGACAACAAGAAGGACCGCCTCATGAAACGACTCCTGCCCCGCGCCCTCATGGCGCCCGCCGTGCTCACGCTCTTCCTCTGGATGATCGTGCCGCTGGCGATGACGTTGTACTTCTCCTTCGTGAACTACAACCTCATGCAGCCCGGCGAGCGCAGCTTCGCGGGCATCGAGAACTTTCACTACTTCGTCACCGATCCCGACTTCTGGCCGGCGACGTGGAACACGCTGCTTCTGATCGGCAGCGTGATCGTCATCACCGTGGTGCTCGGCGTGCTGCTCGCGCTGCTGGTCAACGAGCCGTTCCCGGGGCGCGGCATCGTGCGCGTGCTGCTGATCTCGCCGTTCTTCGTCATGCCCGCGGTCAACGCGCTCTTGTGGAAGCACATGATGATGAACCCGATCTACGGCATCCTGGCCGACCTGTGGCGCCTGTTCGGCGCGCAGCCCGTGGACTGGCTCACCGAGGTGCCGCTGCTGTCGGTGATCGTCATGGTGGCCTGGCAGTGGCTGCCGTTCGCCTGCCTGATCTTCATCACCTCGCTGCAGTCGCTCGACCGCGAGCAGATGGAAGCCGCGCGCATGGACGGCGCGAGCGCATTCCAGCGCTTCTTCTATCTCACCGTGCCGCATCTCGCGCGGCCGATGGCGGTGGTGATCATGATCGAGATGATCTTCCTGCTCAGCGTGTTCGCCGAGATCGCCATCACCACCAACGGCGGCCCGGGCAACGAGAGCACCAACATGACCTACCTGATCTTCAAGCAGTCGCTGATGAACTTCGACGTGGGCGTGGCCTCGGCCGGCGCGTTGTTCGCGGTGGTGCTGGCCAACATCGTGGCGGTGTTCCTGATCCGCATCATCGGCAAGAACCTCGACTGAGCAAGGAGCGCGAGATGCCACCCAGCAATTTTTTTCCGCAGCTGCTGCGCACCGTGGGTGCGTGGGCGGTTGCGCTCTTGTTGTTCTTCCCGCTCGGCTGGCTGTTCCTCACGGCCTTCAAGACCGAGCTGCAGGCGATCCACGTGCCGCCGCTCTTCGTCTTCGAGCCCACGCTCGACAACTTCGGCGAAGTGCAGCGGCGCAGCGACTACCTGCTGTATGCGCGCAACTCGCTCGTCACCAGCCTGGGCTCGACCATCCTGGGCCTGCTGATCGCGGCGCCGGCGGCGTATTCGATGGCCTTCTTCCGCACGCGCAGGACGCGCGACATTTTGATGTGGATGCTCTCCACCAAGATGATGCCGGCCGTGGGCGCGCTGGTGCCGATCTACGTGCTCGCGCAGACCGCGGGCCTGCTGGACTCGCTCACCGCGCTGACCATCGTCTTCACGCTGTCGAACCTGCCGATCATGGTGTGGATGCTCTACAGCGCCTACAAGGACATTCCGAACGAGATCCTCGAGGCCGCGCGCATGGACGGCGCGAGCCTGTGGACCGAGTTCCGCCACGTGGTGCTGCCGCTGTCGGTGGGCGGCCTCGCATCGACCGGCCTCTTGTGCCTGGTGCTGAGCTGGAACGAGGCCTTCTGGGCGCTCAACCTCAGTTCCGCCAAGGCCGGCACGCTCGCGACGCTGATCGCCTCGTATTCGAGCCCCGAAGGGCTGTTCTGGGCCAAGCTCTCGGCCGCCTCGCTGATGGCCATCGCGCCGATCGTGGTGTTCGGCTGGTTCAGCCAGAAGCAATTGGTGCAGGGCCTGACCTTCGGCGCCGTCAAGTAAAGCAAGGGAGACATTTCATGGCCTACCTCGAACTCCAGAACATCCAGAAGAGCTTCGGCGACGTCCACATCATCAAGGGCGTCGACCTCGAAATCCGGAAGGGCGAATTCATCGTCTTCGTCGGGCCTTCGGGCTGCGGCAAGTCGACGCTGCTGCGGCTGATTGCGGGGCTCGAACCCATCAGCAGCGGCAAGCTGCTGCTGGACGGCAAGGACATCACCTTCGCGCCCTCGGGCAAGCGCGACCTGGCGATGGTGTTCCAGAGCTACGCGCTCTATCCGCACATGAGCGTGTACGACAACATGTCCTTCGCGCTCAAGCTCGCGGGCGTCTCCAGGGCCGAGATCAAGACCAAGGTCGAGCACGCGGCGAAGACGCTCAACCTCACGCAGTACCTCGACCGGCTGCCCAAGGATCTCTCGGGCGGCCAGCGCCAGCGCGTGGCGATCGGCCGGGCGATCGTGCGCGCGCCCAAGGTGTTCCTGTTCGACGAGCCGCTGTCGAACCTCGACGCGGCACTGCGCGGCAACACGCGGGTCGAGATCCACAAGCTGCACCGCGCGCTCGGCGCGACCACGATCTACGTCACGCACGACCAGGTCGAGGCGATGACGCTGGCCGACCGGGTGGTGGTGCTCAAGGACGGCCTGATCGAGCAGGTGGGAACGCCGCTCGAGCTCTACGACCGGCCTGCCAACCGCTTCGTCGCGCAGTTCATCGGCATGCCTTCGATGAACATGGTGGCCGCGGATGCGATCCCGAGCTTCTCGGCCGCGACCGGCGGGCGCCTGCCGGGCGACGGCTTCCTCGGCGTGCGGCCCGAGGGGCTGCGCGTGCATGCGAAGCAGGCCGCGGCCGCGGGCGTGCCGGGCCGCGTGGAGCTGATCGAGGCGCTCGGCGCCGACACGCTGATCCACGTCGACGTGGCCGGCGTGCCGCTGATCGCGCGCCAGAACGAACGCACGCCGCTGCATGCGGGCGACGAAGTGGCGGTGGAGCTCGAACCGAGCGTGCTGCATCTCTTCAACCGCGAAGGCCGCGCGATCCGGGCCTGAGTTTTTCTTCTTCTCCCTTCATCCGGACATTTCCCGTGACCCTCGCAGCAGCGCCTCTGGCGCCCCTTCCATCGGCGCCGTCGGAGTTCGTGGTGCTCCACCTCGGGCTCGGCTCCTTCCACCGCGCCCACCAGGCCGTCTACCTGCAGCGGCTGATCGATGCGGGCGACGCGCGCTGGTCGCTCTCGGGCGCCAACATCCGGCCCGACATGGCCGAGGTCGTCGAGGCGCTGCGCGCGCAGGGCGGCCGCTACACGCTCGAAACCGTGTCGCCCGCGGGCGAGTACCGCTATGAAGAGATCGGCGCGATCCGCGAGGTGCTGCCCTGGGAGCCCTCGCTCGCCGCGGTGATCGCGCGCGGCGCGGCGCCGTCGACGCGCATCGTCTCGTTCACCGTGACCGAGGCCGGCTACTACCTCGACACGCACGGCAAGCTGGACCTCTCGTTCGCCGAACTCGCGGCCGACATCGAGCGCGCACGCCGTGGCGAATCCGGCGGCAGCGCGGGCGTGACGATCTATGGCGCCCTCTGCGCGATCCTGCGCGCGCGCAGCGCGGCCGGAGCGGGCGCGGTGACGCTGCTCAACTGCGACAACCTGCGCCACAACGGCGACCGCTTCCGCGCTGGCCTGCTCGAATTCATCGAGCGCGTGGGCGACGCGAGGCTGCTCGCGTGGGTCGGCGCGAACACCCGCTGCCCGAACGCGATGGTCGACCGCATCACGCCGCGGCCGCCGCCCGAGCTGCGCGCGCGCGTGAAGGCCGCCACCGGGCGCGATGACGCGGCCGCGATCACCGGCGAGCACTTCATCCAGTGGGTGATCGAGGACGACTTCGCCGCGGGACGGCCTGACTGGGGCCGCGTGGGCGTCGAGCTGGTCGCCTCGGTGCAGCCCTATGAAGAGGCGAAGATCCGCATCCTCAATGCCAGCCACAGCTGCATCGCCTGGGCCGGCACGCTGCTGGGGCTCTCCTTCATCCACGAAGGCACGCATCACCCCGCGATCCGCAAGATGGCCTTCGACTACGTCACCGACGACGTGATCCCCTGCCTGAGCCCCAGCCCGATCGACCTGGCCGCCTACCGCGACGTGGTGCTCGACCGCTTCGGCAATCCCGCGATTCGTGACACCAACCAGCGCGTGGCCGCCGACGGCTTCTCGAAGATTCCCGGCTTCATCGCGCCCACGGTGCGCGAGCGGCTCGCGGCGGGCCGGCCCATCGACAGCGTGGCAGTGCTGCCCGCGCTGTTCTTCGCCTTTCTGCAGCGCTGGCATCGCGGTGCGCTGCCCTACGCCTACCAGGACCAGGGCATGGACGAGGCGGCGGCGCATGCGATCTGCGCGGCGGCCGATCCGGTGCGCGCGCTGTGCGACGACGTGGCGCTCTGGGGCCCGGTCGCCGGCGACGCGCGGCTCGTCGATGCCGTGCGCGCCGCGAGCGTGCGCGTGCAGGATCTCGTGAAGACAGGAGTGCAAGCATGAGCGAACGTCTCAAGAACCGCCACGTGCTGTTGACCGGTGCCGGCGGCGGCATCGGCCTGGCGGTGGCCGAAGCCTGCATCGCCGAGGGCGCGCGCTGCAGCGTGGTCGATCGCGCACAGGCCGCACCCGAGGCGGTGCGCGCGCTGCTGCAGCGCCATCCCGAGCGGCTCGCCTACATCGCGGGCGACGTCACCGACATGCAGGCGATCGCGCACCTGCTCGCGGAAGCGCAGGTCGCCTTCGGCCCGATCCACACGCTGTTCAACAACGCCGCCGTGTTCGACCTCGCGCCGCTGCTCGACAGCGACGAGGCCTCGTTCGACCGGCTGTTCGCGGTCAACGTGAAGGGCATGTTCTTCGTCATGCAGGCGGTGCTGCGCCACATGGTCGAGGCGGGCACGCAGGGCGCGTCGGTCATCAACATGGCCTCGCAGGCAGGGCGCCGCGGCGAGGCGCTGGTGTCGCACTACTGCGCCACCAAGGCCGCGGTCATCAGCTACACGCAGAGCGCGGCGCTCGCGATGGCGCCGCACGGCATCCGCGTCAACGGCATCGCGCCCGGCGTGGTCGACACGCCGATGTGGGACCACGTCGACAGCCTGTTCGCCCGCGCCGAGGGCCTGCCGCCCGGCGAGAAGAAGCGCCGCGTGGGGCTCGAGGTGCCGCTCGGCCGCATGGGCGTGCCGGCCGACATCGCGGGCGCGGCGGTGTTCCTGGCCAGCGACGAGGCGCGCTACATCACGGCGCAGACGCTCAACGTCGACGGCGGCAACGTGATGAGCTGAAGGCGGCGCGCGATGAACAGCGATTTCCATCTCTACCTCGACAGCGCCGACATCGCGGAGCTGGAGGCCTGCCTGCCGCATCCGGTGGTGCATGGCGTGACCACCAATCCGACGCTGCTGCGGCGCGCCGGCGTCGACCGCGCCGGAGTGCCGGGGCTGCTGAAGCGCTGCATCGCGCTCGGCGCGCGGCAGGTGCAGGCGCAGGTGTATTCGAGCGACGTGGACGGCATGCTCGACGATGCGCGCGCGCTGCACGCGCAGTTCGAGCCCGGCCAGCTGGTGGTGAAGATCCCCGCCACGCGCCAGGGCCTCGCGGCCGGCGCGCAGCTGATCGCCGAGGGCGTGCCCGTCACCTGGACCGCGGTCTACGCGGCCGAGCAGGCGCACTTCGCCGCACAGCTGGGCGCGGCCTATGCGGCGCCGTACCTCGGGCGGCTCGAGGATGCCGGCATCGACGGGCTCGGGCTGATCGCGCGCATGCAGTCGCTGGTGGCGCAGCGGCCCGCATCGGGCACGCGGCTGCTCGTGGCGAGCGTGCGTTCGCGCGAGGCGTATCTGTCGCTGCTCGCGCTGGGCGTGGGCGCGATCACGATCCCGCCGCGCCTGCTGCCCGCGCTGCTCGACCATCCCCCCACGCTGGAGGCCGAACGCGGCTTCCTCGCCGATGCGAGCGCCTTGCGCTGACCTGGCCGAGAATTCACCCACCATGCGCATTGCACTCACGGGCGAAGCCCTGATCGATTTCACCGCCAGCCAAGCCGGCGCCCTGGCGTTCCTCGGCCACGAGGGCGGATCGCCGCTCAACACCGCCGTGGCCTGCGCCCGCCTCGGACAGCCGACCGGCTTTCTCACACAGCTCTCGACCGACCTGTTCGGCGAGCGGCTGATGGCCTTTCTGGCGCGCAACGGCGTCGACACGCGCTTCATCCTGCGCAGCGCCGCGCCCTCGACGCTGGCCTTCGTCGAACGCACGCCCCAGACCAACCGCTATGCCTTCTACACGCACGGCAGCGCCGACGCCACCTGGGCGCCCGAGCCGTTGCCGCAGCTGCCGGCGGAATGCCGTTTCCTGCACTTTGGCTCGATCTCGCTGCTGCAGGAGCCTGCCGCGACGCACATCGCCGAGCTCGTGGCGGCCAATGCGGGGCGCTGCGTGATCGTGTTCGACCCCAACGTGCGGCCGAGCCTGATTCCCGACATGGCGGCCTACCGGGCGCGCATGGCCGAATGGTTCGCGCTGGCGGACCTCGTCAAGCTCAGCGACGAGGATGCCGAGCTGCTCGCGCCCGGCCAGCCGGTGGATGTACTCGCGGCGCAATGCCTGCAGGCGGGCGCGCGCGCGGTGGTCGTCACGCAGGGCGGCGCCGGGGCCACGCTCTGGCGCACCGGCCACGCGCCGCTGGCCGTGGCGGCGCCGCGCGTCGAGGTGGTCGACACCATCGGCGCGGGCGACACCTTCACCGCCGGGCTCTCGGTCGCGCTGCTCGCGCAGGGCGTGGAGCATCCCGCGCGGCTGGTCGAACTGGGCGACGACGCGTGGCGCACGGTGATGCGCTTCGCCGCCACCGCCGCCGCGCTCAACTGCACGCGCGAGGGCGCCGATCCGCCGACGCTCGCGGCCGTCGAGGCCGCGCTCGCGCAGCAGGGGGCCTGAAGAAGTCCGCCGTTCCTTGTCTTGCGAGCAGGCCGCCATGACGACATCCACCCGCAAACGTTCGATCCCGCGCCAGCGCCATCCCGAGCTGGAACGCGATTTCGCGCGTTCGCCCTCGCTGGGCTACGAGGCGCCCGAGGAGACCGGCCTGGTGCGCTGCCTCGCGCACGGCTTTCCGAGCCCGCTCGTGCGCTGGCATTTCCATGAGGATTACGAGCTGCACCTGATCACCGAGACCTCGGGCAAGGCCTTCATCGGCGACTGGATCGGTCCGTTCCAGCCCGGGCATCTCGTGCTCTGCGGGCCGCGGCTGCCGCACAACTGGATCTCGCTCGACGTGCCCGAAGGCGGCGCGGCCGGGCGCGACCGCGTGATCCAGTTCCGCCACGAGCCGATCGAGAGCGCCGCGGCGGTGATTCCCGAGTTGCGCGAGGTGATGCAGCTGCTCGAGCGCGCGCGCCACGGCATCGAGTTCTTCGGCATGTCGCAGCAGGCGCAGGCGCACTGGGACCGCATCAAGGCCGCACGTGGCACGCGCCGGCTCGGGCTGTTCTTCGAATTCATGGCCGACCTCGCGCAATGCACCGACTACCGGCTGCTCTCGAGCGTGCAGATGCAGGGCGCGCAGGGCAGCGACGGCGATGCGCAGGTGGACCAGATCAACGACATCGTCAACCGCATCACCAACAACCTGACCGAACCGATCTCGATGGCCGACGTGGCGGCCGAGCTCGGCATGAGCGAGAGCCGCTTCAGCCGCTTCTTCCGCCGCGCGACGGGCAACAGCTTCACCGACTTCGTCAACCGCGTGCGCATCAACAGCGCCTGCCATCTGCTGATGCAGACCGACCACTACGTGACCGACATCTGCTACCAGGTCGGCTTCAACAACGTGGCCAACTTCAACCGGCGTTTTCTCGAGATCAAGGGCATGACCCCGAGCGAGTTCCGGCGCCAGGCCGACACGCGTTTCGGGTAGATGAAGCACCCCCCATGCCGCTTCGCGGCTCCCCCCTCTCTCGCCTTCGGCGGGAGGGGGGCGCACCCGGCGGCCCGGCGGAGCCGGTTCCGCGGGTGCCCTGGAGGCTTCGCTGCGCTCGCCGGCCTGGACCGTCCGAGGGGCGCGACGGCGGCGGCGCGCGGCGCCATGGATCACTGAAATACCAGCGAGGAATCATCTTGTACCTGGGGCTCGATCTCGGCACTTCCGAACTCAAGGCGCTGCTGCTCGCCGAGGACCACCGCGTCGTGGGCGTGGCGCGCGCGGCGCTCACCGTCGATCGGCCGCGGCCGCTGTGGTCGGAGCAGGCGCCCGCGCAGTGGTGGCAGGCGCTCGAGGAGGTGATGCGCACGCTGGCCGCGTCGCAGCCCGAGGCGATGGCCGCCGTGCGCGCGATCGGTCTCTCGGGCCAGATGCATGGCGCCACCTTGCTCGATGCGGCGGGCGAGGTGCTGCGGCCCGCGATCCTCTGGAACGACGGCCGCAGCGGCGCGCAATGCGAGGCACTTGCGCGCGCGGTGCCGCGGCTCGGCGAGATCGCCGGCAACCTCGCGATGCCGGGCTTCACGGCGCCCAAGCTGATGTGGGTGCGGGCGCATGAGCCCGAGGTCTTCGCGCGCATCGCGCGCGTGCTGCTGCCGAAGGACTGGCTGCGCTTCATGCTGAGCGGCGAAGCCGTCAGCGAGATGTCCGACGCGGCGGGCACGCTGTGGCTCGACGTGGGCGCGCGCGACTGGTCCGACGAACTGCTGGCGGCCACGGGCCTCACGCGCGCGCAGATGCCGCGGCTGGTCGAAGGCAGTGCGGTATCGGCGCGGCTCAGGCCCGAACTCGCGGCACGCTGGGGCCTGGCCCGCGGCCGGGTGCCGATCGCGGGCGGCGCGGGCGACAACGCGGCCAGCGCGGTGGGCATGGGACTGGTCGAGCCGGGGCAGGGCTTCGTCTCGCTCGGCACCTCGGGCGTGGTGTTCGTTTCGACCGACCGCTTCCTGCCGAACCCGGCGCAGGCGATGCATGCCTTCTGTCACGCACTGCCGGGGCGCTGGCACCAGATGTCGGTGATGCTCTCGGCCGCGAGCGCCGTGAGCTGGGCCTGCAAGGCCTTCGGCTTCGCCGACGAGGCCGCGCTGCTCGCAGCCGCCGCGTCGGTGGCGCCCGAAGCGCGTGCGCGCTGCCCGCTCTTCCTGCCCTACCTCTCGGGCGAGCGCTCGCCGCACAACGATCCGCATGCACAGGGCGTGCTGTTCGGGCTCACGCATGCGCACGGCCCCGCCCACATCGCCTACGCCGTGGCCGAGGGCGTGGGCTTCGGCCTGCGCGACGGCTTCGACACCCTGCGCCTTCCGGACGACATGCCGCTCTCCGAGCTTGCGCTCGTCGGCGGCGGCGCGCGCAGCGCGTGGTGGGGCCAGTTGCTGGCCGACATCTTCGGCGTGACGCTCACGCGCTACGCGGGCGGCGAGACCGGCGGCGCGCTCGGCGCGGCAAGGCTCGCGTGGCTCGCCGACGGCGGGAGCGTGGCGCAGGTCTGCACGCAGCCCCCCGTGACGCAGCGGCTCGCGCCGACGGCGGACCGCAGCGCGCACGCGCCGCGCCTTGCGCGCTTCCGCATTCTCTACGCCGTTCTGTGCACGCAATTCGAACAACCCACCGAACGCCCATAAAAAAACCCGTCGGAGACGGGTTTTTTCGTTCGGGAGACACCGCGGATCCGGCTCCGCCGGTCCGCAGGTGTCGCCCCCGGACGGGGGTTGGCGCAGCGGACACGAAGTGCCGCGCAGCCTGGGGGCGACCCAGTTACATCCCCATGCCGCCCATGCCACCCATGCCGCCCATGTCGGGCATGCCGCCGCCGGCAGGTGCCTCGTCCTTCGGTGCGTCGGCGACCATGGCTTCGGTCGTCAGCAGCAGCGAAGCGACCGATGCGGCGTTCTGCAGCGCGGTGCGGGTCACCTTCGTCGGGTCCAGGATGCCCAGCTCGAGCATGTCGCCGTAGCTGTCGTTGGCAGCATTGAAGCCGTAGTTGCCCTTGCCGGCCAGCACTGCGTTCACCACCACCGAGGCTTCGCCGCCGGCGTTGTTCACGATCTCGCGCAGGGGCGCTTCGATGGCCTTGAGCACCAGCTTGATGCCGGCGTCCTGGTCGGCGTTGTCGCCCTTGACCTTGTCGCCCACGGCCTGCTTGGCGCGCAGCAGCGCCACGCCGCCGCCGGCCACCACGCCTTCTTCCACTGCAGCGCGGGTGGCGTGCAGGGCGTCTTCGACGCGTGCCTTCTTTTCCTTCATTTCGACTTCGGTGGCGGCGCCGACCTTGATCACTGCCACGCCGCCGGCCAGCTTGGCCACGCGCTCTTGCAGCTTTTCACGGTCGTAGTCGCTCGTGGCTTCCTCGATCTGCACGCGCACTTGCTTCACGCGGGCTTCGATGTCGGCAGCAGCGCCCGAGCCGTCGATGATGATGGTGTTTTCCTTGCCCACTTCGATGCGCTTGGCCTGACCCAGGTCGGCCAGCGTCACCTTCTCGAGCGTGAGGCCCACTTCCTCGGCGATGACCTTGCCGCCCGTGAGGATGGCGATGTCTTCGAGCATGGCCTTGCGGCGGTCGCCGAAGCCGGGCGCCTTGACGGCCACGACCTTCAGGATGCCGCGGATCGTGTTGACCACCAGCGTCGCCAGGGCTTCGCCTTCGACTTCTTCGGCAATGATCAGCAGCGGACGGCCGGCCTTGGCAACCTGCTCCAGCGTGGGCAGCAGGTCGCGGATGTTGCTGATCTTCTTGTCGAACAGCAGCACGAAGGGGTTGTCGAGCAGCGCCGATTGCTTCTCGGGGTTGTTGATGAAGTAGGGCGACAGGTAGCCGCGGTCGAACTGCATGCCTTCGACGACGTCGAGTTCGCTCTCGAGCGACTTGCCGTCTTCGACGGTGATCACGCCTTCCTTGCCGACCTTGTCCATCGCGTCGGCGATGAGCTTGCCGATGGTTTCGTCGCTGTTGGCCGAGATCGAGCCGACTTGCGCGATTTCCTTCGAGGTGGTGGTGGGCTTCGAAGCCTTCTTCAGCT
The DNA here is from genome assembly GCF_029893635.1 of Variovorax sp. TBS-050B. NCBI lineage: Bacteria > Pseudomonadati > Pseudomonadota > Betaproteobacteria > Burkholderiales > Comamonadaceae > Variovorax > Variovorax sp. TBS-050B. The sequence goes on from NZ_JARXYR010000002.1 coordinate 2,477,112, forward strand.
CTTCGACCAGGGCCGTCACGGCCTTGTCGATGCCGCGCTTCAGGTCCATCGGGTTGATGCCGGCGGCCACGTACTTGAAGCCTTCGCGAACGATCGCCTGGGCCAGCACGGTGGCGGTGGTGGTGCCGTCACCGGCGTTGTCCGAGGTCTTCGAGGCCACTTCCTTCACGAGCTGCGCGCCCATGTTCTGGAGCTTGTCCTTGAGTTCGATTTCCTTGGCGACCGACACGCCGTCCTTGGTCACGGTGGGGGCGCCGAAGGAGCGCTCGAGCACCACGTTGCGGCCCTTGGGGCCCAGGGTCACCTTGACGGCGTTGGCGAGAATGTTCACGCCTTCGACCATGCGTGCGCGGGCTTCACCGCCGAAGACTACGTCTTTTGCTGCCATGTTTTGTTTACTCCGGAAAAGTTAGGGGATCGGGTCCCGCGAATTACTTGGCTTCGACGACCGCGAACAGGTCGTCTTCCTTCATGACGAGCAGTTCGTCGCCGCCGACCTTGACGGTCTGGCCGCTGTACTTGCCGAACAGGACGCGGTCGCCGACCTTGACGGTCAGTGCGGTCAGTTCGCCCTTGTCGTTGCGCTTGCCCGGGCCCACGGCCAGGACTTCGCCCTGGTCCGGCTTCTCTGCCGCTGCGTCGGGAATGACGATGCCCGAGGCGGTCTTGGTTTCGCTGTCAACACGCTTGACGATCACGCGATCGGCCAAAGGACGAAGTTTCATTGCATCTCCTGGATAAGAAACGGGGTTGGGGTCGGGCGCCGCGAAGCGTCGGCGGCCCATCGGCTGACGCGAGGCGATGTTGCTAGCACTCGTCAGCAGCGAGTGCTAATCATAAGGGCAATCGATGGACTTTCAAGGCGCGGGCGCGGCGTTCGCCCAGATCGATGCAAGCGGCTACCATCCCCGCGCCACGTTTCCCCTCCGGCGACACAGGAGCCCGCATGTTCAGCTTTGCCCGAAAACTTCTTCTTGCCGGTCTCGTGCTCGCCGCCGCGGTCTTCAGCGCTCAGGCCGTCAGCGCCGACAACGAGTGGCTCGTCGGCACCTGGGAGTTGACGCGCGATCCGGATGGACATGCCAAGGACTGGATGGAGTTCAAGGCCGACGGCCAGACCACCAGCATCTCCGCGGCGGGCAGGAGAGTGCCGGGCGTCTACACCCTGGGCGATGGCACCGTCGACCTCATCTATGCCTTCAAGGGGAAGACCATTCCTATCCGGCTGACCTATGGCGAGGACAGGAAGACCCTTTTTGCCCGCTCACCGGTGACGGGCAGCATTTCCGAATATAGAAAAGTCCAGCGGTAGCGCTGATCTATTTACATTCCCGCCAAATCAATTGTCAGCTGGCGGGGGCGGGCTGCGCAGTTTTTGGTGAATTGCACGATATTCATAAATAGAGTGCAATTTTCTTATCAAGTAATTCTTTTTGTTGCAATAAGGTGGCGGCCGCTCGCCTTTGCACTGCGCATGTGTTGAAAAACGCGTGATTCCGCATGCGCTCGAACCCGGCCCCGGTCGGGTCGCTGATTCGTTCCTCCAGGTACGCCGCAGCCGGAACGCTGCAGAGGTTGGGCTCGTAGCACCTCTCCATGCCCGGCCGCCCCGCCTCCACGATCCCCCGTTCTCCGCCGCGCGTGCAGCATTTCGGCACGCAGGATCTGCCGCCCGAACGACGGTTTGCCGAATGGTCACGCAGGTTCAGCCGGCTGCTGGGCTATGCCGGACTGGCGCCGTCCGGCGACGGCGCATTCGAGCAGACCCTCACCCAGGTGGATCTTGGCGCCATCCGCTTTCTTCGCCTGCAGGGAAGCGCGATCTATTCGCGCGCGCGCGGTGGCGAACTGCAGGACGCTGCACTGCGCCCCGTGCAACTGCTGATGCAACTCGGCCAGGGCGCCACCATGCTCACCCAGGGCAGGGAAGCAAGGATCGGGCAGGGCGACATGGTGCTGCTGGATGCGCGCGAGGATTTCCGCCTGATGACGGAGCCGGCGACCGACCTTCTCGCGGTGGGTTTTCCAGAAGCGCTGGTGGCGCGCTGGCTTCCGTTCGCGCAGGATGTCGTGGCTTTGCGGCTGGCCCGGGGCACCGGCTGGGCGAGCACCTTGTCGGTGTACCTGCGCAGCCTCACGGCGGGGTTGCTAGAGCGCATCGAGAGCCCGTTCGAGGAGGAGATCGTCGGCGAGCACATCCTCTCGATGCTTTGCTTCGCGCTCGCGCAGCACGGCTTCCCGATGTCCGTGGGCAATGGCGTTTCCGAGCGCGACCGCATGCTGCACGCCCGCATGTGCGGCTGGATCCGCGACAACTACAGCAATCCGGACATCAACGCGACCAAGCTGGCGCGGCAGTTCAACGTCTCCGTGCGCCATGTGCACAAGGTGTTCGCGGAAGCCGGGCGGGGGAGTACCTTCCACGACGTGCTCAAGCACGAGCGGCTCGAGGCGGCGGTGCGCATGCTCCGTACGGCCCGGGTCTCCCGCACATTCATCGCCCAGATCGCCGAACGGTGCGGCTTCTCCGATCCCGCCTATTTCGGTCTGGTGTTCCGCAAGGCCTACGGGTGCTCTCCCGGGACTTTTCTGCGGCGCGGCGGGGAGGCGATCAAGGCTCCGCCGGCCCCCATTGCGTCCAAAAATAAGGGTTAACCCTTATAACTTCTCGAGTTGCTTGCCGAACTCTAGGTTGTGAAAATTGTTAATCAAACCCCAGCGACGAAGCCAGTGAGCACTTTTTTCCCCCCTCAGGCTCCGGGGCGGCCCCGGAAGCGCGGGGAACTGGCTGCGCGCACGGAAGCGCTGGAGGAGAAGGCCGTCACCTGGCAGCACAACGACGCGCCGCCAAGCCCGGTCAACCTGAAGCTGGTCCTGGTCGATCCCGACGGGCTCGCCTTCCTGCGTTCCCAAGGCGATGCGGTGGACATCTACCGGCCGGCGGCGAGCGTGCCCGAGGAAGGCCAGATGTACCCTTTTCATCTGCTGCTGAAAATGTCGCCGGGGCCGACCGTCGTCGAGCAATGCGGGCGCGTCGCCACGCTCCAGGACGGCGACATGACGCTGCTCGACTCCAACGAGGCCATGCGCCTGCGGTCGTCCCAGGGGAACGATGCCTGGATCATCGGTCTCGCGACCTCCCTGATCACACGCTGGCTGCCGAACGCGCAGGACGCGATCGCGTTGCGGCTCGACGGCAGCGAGGGATGGTCCGGCGTGCTGTCGAGCTACATCCGCTCGCTCGACATCCGGCAGGTGCAGCTGGAAGGCGGCAAGTTCCAACGCGAGTTCGTGGCCGAGCACATCATGTCGATGCTGTCGTTCTCGCTCGCCCAGACGGGGGTGCCGAGCCTGGACACCGATGCCGTGCCGCCGCGGGACCGCGCCATGCACGCGCACATGTGCGACTGGATTCGCGACAACTATGCCGATGCGGAAGTCACGGCCGCCAAGATGGCGGCGCATTTCAACCTGTCGACCCGGTATGTGCACAAGGTGTTCGCGAGTGCCGGACGGGGCGTGACCTTCAGGGACGCGCTGCAGCAGGAACGTCTTGAAGCGGCCCGTCGCCTGCTGCGTCCCGCCGCCGGCGCCAGCATGCCGATCGCCCAGGTCGCGTATCGCTGTGGATTCTCGGACCCCGCTTATTTCGGCCTTGTGTTCCGCAAGAAATACGGCTGCTCGCCGGGCGCGTTTGCCCAGGCGCAGAAAGCCGAAGCCGGGACGTAGGCCCCTCGCGCTGAGCAGTTGCTGAACCGCCCGCCGCCGAAGGCCCGGGCGGGTTCGTCGTCGCATTCGCCCGATCGCCTCGTCGGGACACCTTCATTCATTCATTCATCGCACACGCGTTGCGGGGCCGCACATCTGTGGTCCCGAAGCGAGGACATGGCGCGTAGTTACAAATGCGAAGAGACAACTGTGTAGTGCTGCCGCTTCGTGCGCACAACTCACATCGCGGCTTCCGATTATTCCTATTGGCAAATTTTTTTAATTACTAAAGTACTCGAATGCGCTTGGACACTGTCAGGGGAAACGATAGGTGACCTTTGCGAAAAGAGCGTTTTGGTTCCCGTGGGCAGTTTCAAAATTACTGTGATCTGTCCAAGTCCGAGGTTTTTGTAAATGAACAAAACGTACCGCAGCATTTGGAACGAAGTTCTCGGCGCATGGGTCGCCGTCGCCGAGAGCACCCACGCCAGGGGCAAGGCGAGCCGCTCCTCGCGTTCGGCGAGCCGACAGCTCGTCGCGGGTTCGGTTCTGGGCCTCGCGGCCTTGGGTACGGGTCTGTCGCACGCAGGAACCTCGATCCAGATCGACCAGATCGGCAACGGCACCGCCACGGGCACCGGCGGCACGGCGCCCGCGACATCGGGCGCCTTGTCCATCGCCATCGGCGGTGGCAGTGGCGCCAACGCGCAGAACGCCAGCGTCGCGGTCGGCGATCAGTCGAACGCGACGGGTCAGGACTCGATCGCGGTGGGACGGCGCGCCAACGCCACGGGCGACCGTTCGGTGGTGGTGGGATCGGACGCCCGTGCGAGCGCCGCCAACGCGTCAGCGTTCGGCCAGCTCTCGCAGGCGACCGGAGAAAGCAGCACCGCGCTGGGCCACAGCGCCTTGGCGAACAGCGCGAACGCGACGGCGATCGGCGCCTTCAGCACCGCCAATGCCGGCAACGCCGTTGCCATCGGCCCCGGCTCCGCGGCGGGCGCGAACTCGTCCATTGCCATCGGTAGCGCTGCCTTCATTCCGACCAACGGCAATGCGATCAACAACATCGCGATCGGCACGGGCGCCACCACGGGCATCGTGTCCACGTCTGGCTCGGGCAGCCAGATTGCCCTCGGCCGCGGGGCCACGACGGAGGTGTACGGCTCCATCGCCATCGGTGACAACGCACGCGCGCTCACCAACCACAAAGCCATTGCTTTCGGCTTCAACGCACTGGCGTCGGGGAACAGCACCATTGCATGGGGACGAGATTCATCGTCAACGGGAGACTTCTCGATGGCATTGGGCGCCTGGGCGGATGCGGGCAGCGCCAACGCCGTGGCGATAGGGCGGAATGCAATATCTCACGGAAGCCTCGCACTCGCGCTGGGGCCTTTTGCAAACGCCAGTCATACCAATGCGGTCGCGCTCGGCGCGTCCTCCGTCACTGCGGCACCCGTGGGAACCGCGAGCGCAGCCATCGCGGGCGTCACCCACAACTTCGCCGGCGCCACCCCGGGCAGTACGGTGAGCGTCGGCAGCGCCGGCAGCGAGCGCACGGTCACCAACCTCGCAGCGGGCCGACTGAGCGCGGCGAGCACCGATGCCGTCAACGGCAGCCAGTTGTTTGCGGCCAACGAAGAAATCACCGCCGTCGATACGCGCGTCGACACCCTCGGCGCCGGAACGGCCAGCCATCTGGGCACCGGCGCCACCTACGACGCTGCCACGGGCACGCTCACGGGCCCGACCTACAACATCAACGGCGCCAACTACAACACCGTCAAGTCAGCGGTCGAAGCCGCGGGCTCGGGCTGGAACCTGAGTGCCGACGGCGGCACTACCAGCGACAACATCGGCCCCGGCGAAACGGCCAACTTCGCGGCCGGCAGCAACACCACCGTCACGCGCAACGGCAACACCATCACCTACGGCGTGGTGAGCAACCCCACGTTCTCGGGCGGCGTGACGGCCCAGAGCTTCCAGGTGGGCAGTACCGGGCCGAGCCTGAGCGCCACCGGCATCGATGCGGCCGGCACCAAGATCACGAACGTGGCCGCGGGCACGGTGAGCAGCACCAGCACGGATGCCGTCAACGGCAGCCAGCTGTTCACGAGCAACCAGACCATCAGCAAGTTGGGCGATACGGTGGCGAGCAGCCTGGGCACCGGCGCTACCTACGACGCTGCCACGGGCACGCTCACGGGCCCGACCTACAACATCAACGGCACCAACTACAACACCGTCAAGTCCGCGGTCGAGGCCGCCGGCTCGGGCTGGAACCTGAGCGCCGATGGCGGTGCCACCAGCGACAACATCGGCCCGGGCGAGACGGCCAACTTCGCGGCCGGCAGCAACACCACCGTCACGCGCAACGGCAACACCATCACGTATGGCGTGGTGAGCAATCCCACGTTCTCGGGCGGCGTGACGGCGCAGAGCTTCCAGGTGGGCAGCACCGGGCCCAGCCTGAGCGCGAGCGGCATCGATGCGGCCGGCACCAAGATCACCAACGTGGCCGCGGGCGCCGTGAGCAGCACCAGCACCGATGCGGTCAACGGCAGCCAGTTGGCCGCGGTGAGCAGCGTCGCGGGCGCGGGCTGGAACATCAGCGCGCAGGGCGCGAACGCAACCAACGTCGGGTCGACCAGCCCGACCGGCAACAGCGTCGACCTGAACAACACCGACGGCAACATCCGCATCACCAAGCCGGCCGACAGCAACAGCGTCACCTTCGGTCTCTCCGACGACCTGAGCATCGGCAACAGCGTGAGCGTGGGCGGTACGGGGGGCACCGTGGTCAACGCCACGGGCGTGACCACCGGCGGCGGCAGCGGCCCGAGCCTCACGACCGGCGGCATCGATGCGGCCGGCAGGAAGGTCACGAACGTGGCGGCGGGCACCCTCAGCAGCACCAGCACCGACGCAGTCAACGGCAGCCAGCTGTTCGCCACCAATTCGGCCGTGGAGAACCTCGCCACCACGGTGGCGACGAGCACCACGCGCTACTACAGCGTCAACGACAACAAGGTCCAGGGCGGCAACTATGCCAACGACGGTGCCGAGGGCGCGAACAGTCTCGCGGCGGGCGTGAACGCGAGGGCCGCCGCGTCCGAGGCCAGCGCGCTGGGCTTCAACGCCAACGCTCTGGCCGCCGGTTCGGTCGCGCTGGGTTCGGGCTCGGTGGCCAGCACCGCGGCAGGCGTTGCCGGCTATGTGCCGCCGTCGGCCGGCGCGGCGCAGCAGGCCGCGATCATGGCGACGCTCAGCACGCAGGGTGCGGTGTCGGTGGGCGACGTGGCAAACGGCGTGCTGCGGCAGATCACCGGCGTGGCGGCAGGTACGGCCGCCAGCGATGCGGTCAACGTGGCGCAGTTGCAGGCGGTCGCCAATTCCGTTTCGGCGGGCGGATCGAACAAGTGGGTCAGCGGTTCGCAGTCCGATGCGCAGTACGTCGCGCCCAGCGCCAGCGGCACGGCGAGCACCGCGGTGGGTTCCGGCGCCTCGGTGACGGGCAACAACAGCGTCGCCGTGGGCTCGGGCGCGCAGGCCGCCACCGCCAACAGCGTCGCGCTGGGCAACGGCTCGACGACGGGCGTTGCGACGCCGACGGCGAGCGCCACGATCCTGGGCACGACCTACCAGTTCGCGGGGGCCGCACCGGTCGGCGTGGTGAGCGTGGGCAGCGAAGGCGCCGAACGCCAGGTCACCAACGTGGCGGCGGGCGCGCTCAGTGCGACGAGCACCGATGCAGTCAACGGCAGCCAGCTCTACGCGACCAACCAGGCGATCAACAACATCACCGTGGGCGGGGCGGGCATCAAGTACTTCCACGCCAACTCCGCCACCGCGGACTCCCAGGCCGCAGGCGCGGAAAGCGTGGCGTTCGGGCCGCAGGCCATCGCGCTGGGTGCCGGTTCCCTTGCCGGTGGCAGCGGCGCGCAGGCCAATGGGGCGGGCAGCGTTGCGCTGGGCGCGGGCGCGATTGCAGCGGCCGCCAACGGGATCGCCCTCGGCAACGGCGCAACGGCGGACCGCGGCGGCATGGCCGGCCAGCGCGAGCTGTTCTCCGGCGAAGCGGTCAATTCCACGCAGGGCGCGCTGTCGGTGGGCAGTGCGGGCAGCGAGCGGCAGATCACCAATGTGGCCGGCGGCACGCAGGCGACCGATGCGGTCAACGTGCGCCAGTTGCAGGCGGTGCAGAACCAGGCAGTGAAGTACGACACCAACGCCGACGGCACCGTGAACCACAACAGCATGACCCTGCAGGGCGCCGGTGGAACGGCGATCCACAACCTGGCCGACGGCGTGGCGGCCTCGGATGCCGCCACCGTCAACCAGGTCAACCAAGCGACGGCCGCCTCGTCGGCGTACACCGACGCCCGGGCCGGCCAGTTGCGCGACGAAATCAAGAGCAATGCCAAGGATGCAAGCGCAGGCACCGCCGGCGCGATGGCGATGGCTGGCATGCCGCAGGCCCACATCCCGGGCAAGAGCATGCTGGCGGTCGCCGCTGCGGGGTATGACGGTCAGGCCGCCCTCGCGATCGGCGTGTCCAAGCTGTCGGAAAGCGGGCGCTGGATCGTGAAGTTCAGCGGCTCGGCCAACTCGCGCGGCAAGGTCGGCGTGTCGGCGGGCGCCGGCTTCCATTGGTGAGCAGGGTTCCACAGGAACACGCGTCATGACGAAACGACTTCGACCGTCTCTGTCTCTGGCCGCCGCGTTCGGCGCTGCGGCGTTGCTGGCTCTGCAGGGTTGCAGTTCGCCCAGCAAAGGCATCACCGACGACGGCCGGGCGGCCCAGGTGGTCTTTCCGGACCCGGACAAGGACGCCTGGCGCAAGGACGGCGTGTACCCCAACCTCGACAACCTGCGTGCCGTGGGACCGGGGATCACGAAAGATCAGCTCTACGCACTGATCGGCCCCCCGCATTTCAGCGAGGGGATGGCGGGCGTTCGCGAATGGGACTACATCTTCCATTTGCGCAAGCCGGGCGGGACTGCGAGCACCTGCCAGTTCAAGGTCATCTTCGACAAGAACTACAAGGGCCAGAGCTTCCACTGGCTGCCGGCCGATTGCGGCGCCTGGCTGTCGGCGCGGCGCGTCAGCGAACCGAAGGAACGGGGGCATTGATTGCCTTATTTGCAACCCGATCGCCGGAGGGACCTCGAGGTCCACGGCGAACAGAAAGGACATTGATGGAGAGTGACGACAGAGGAGGTGCTTCGTTCGGGCGCATTGCGATCCTGGGCCAGGAAGGCCGCACGCGTGAGGCCGTCAGGCGGATCGTTCGCCGATTCGGGTATGAGGCGGTGGTTCTTTCCGGCAGCGGGGCAAGCGCATCGAGCCGCGGCGGTTCCGAAGGCTTCAAGGGGTTGCTCCTGACGGGCGAGAGCGACAGCCTCTCTTCCATCGGACTGGTTCGCGAAGCCCGCCATCTGGTCGACGCGAACGTGCCGATGCTGTGCCTGGTGCCCAGGAACCAGTTCGACGACGTGAGCGCGCTGCGGCAGGGTGCCAACGACGATTTCATCGTCAAGCCCTCCTCGTTCAGCGAGCTCTTCAGCATCCTGCGGCTCTTCCTGAGCAACTTCCCGGGGCCGATGCCCCCGCTCGAGCGCGAGTGGGGCGGCTATCGCTTCATGATGTCGAGCAACACGGTCGAATTCGGCGGCAAGCGCGTGCAACTGCGGCCCGACGAGTTCGACCTTGCCGTCGAGCTCTTCTCCAACGAAGGCTGCACGCTGGGCCGCGATCTGCTGTGGACTGCGGTCTGGGCCAAGGCATGGGATGGGAAGTCGCGCATGCTGGACACCTGCGTTTCCGTGCTGCGCCGCGCCCTGAAACTGCCTGCGAACGGCTGGGAACTGCGCGCGGTCTGGGGTTCGGGCTACCGGCTCGACGGCTCCTCGTCGTCGCAGATGCCGGCGATGGCGCCGTACTGGTCGCCTTCGCCGACGTGATGGGCACGGCGCTCTGCGCTACAGCTGGTCCGTCGGCACGAACCACGAGAACAGCAGCAGCTGCAGTCGCGTGAGCAAGCTGGAGTCGGGCTCGCTGTCGAGCACCTCGTTGTCCACGTCGCCCGTGCCGATCCATTGCACGGTCTGGCCGTCGGGCATGAGCACGACGCGATAGACACCTTCGATGTCGTCGAGCTGATAGGCATAGAGCAGGGCCTGCGCGAGTTCGAAGCTTCTCACGCGGACGCCGAACTCGGTGTTCAGCCGTGCGGAGCGGGGATCGAGGTTCATCGAACCGAGCAGCACCCATTCGCGGTCGACCAGTGCGAGCTTGGCATGGAGCCGGCCGCGGGCCTTCTTGAGCAGGTCGCGGATCTGGCGGTTGCGCTTGAGCTGCCGGGTGCTGACTTCGTACAGGTTCACGCCGAGCTTCAGCATGTCGACCCGGTAGCGGTTGTAGTTGATGTTGACCAGCGGCTCGTCGCTGTCGGCCAGCGAATTGGTCACCACGCTGATGCGCACGCCGCGCGCGCGACCCTCGCGGATGCGCGCCATGCCCTCCTCGCCGGGAATGAAGTAGGGCGAGATCACCACCACGTCCGAGCGTGCGCTCGCGGTCATCTGATGGAAGCGGGCCGCCAGTGTCTCGTCGGTCGAGCCGATGCCGAGCGCCTTGTGCGGGCTGTCGGCTGCGGCATGGGCTTCGGCGCGCATCCATTTGACGCGGCCGAGGTCGGCGAGCTGCGCGCCCAGCGGCGGATCGCCGAGCAGGTCGGTGCCCGGCAGGGCGGGCGGCGGCGGCGCCCGGTCGGATGCTGTGGCGGCGTCGAACTCGGCCTTGAGCGCTTCCACGCCCACGCCGCCCGCGCTCGCGACCTGCGCGACCGGGTAGACCACGTCGCTGTTCCAGTAGGTGTCGAAGATGCGTGCCGCTTCGGGCACCACCGGTCCCGCCATGAGCAGTTCGAAGTCGATGAAGTTGGCGCCTTCCGCGCGCAGGAAATACTCGTCGGCCAGGTTCCGGCCACCGGCGATCGCCATCGCCCCGTCGGCGACGAAGAGCTTGTTGTGCATGCGGTGGTTGAGGCGGCGGAAGTCGCCGAAGAACTCCATCCACCGCGTGGCCGAGTGGTCGCGTGCATTCACGAACGGATTGAACAGGCGGACTTCCGCGTTCGGCTCCGCGGCCAGCGCCAGCAGCAGGCGGTCCATGCCCGCGGTGTAGAAGTCGTCCACCAGCAGCCGCACCCGCACGCCCCGGCGCGCGGCGTCGCGCAGTTCGCGCAACAGCAGGCGGCCGGTCTTGTCGTTGCCGAGCTGGTAGGTCTGCACGTCGAGCGACGCTTGCGCCTGCCGCACCAGCTCCAGCCGCGCATCGAGCGCGAAGGCGGCTTCCACCAGCGGGCGCACGCTGGACTGGGCGGTGTCCGGTCCGGCGTTCAGACGGGCTGCCGCACGCCCGATGGGGGTCGCGGGCGAGGCCGCGATCGAGAGCGTCGGCGGCTCCGGCGTGCGCGGCGGCAGACCCGCGCAGCCGGCGAGCAGCCACGCCACGCCCCAGGCTGCCAGGCCGCGCAGCACGAGGCGAAACGAAGAACCAAGGAGCTGGAGCATGGAATCGGCCGATGTGCAGGCATGGGCCGCGGGGAATCGTAGCCGCTTTGCGTCGCGGCCCGATCCTTAGCAATGCATCAACATCCCCGGCGCTTTCGGGGAATTCGCAACAAGTGAGACTTTATAACTATTAGAATGCGAATCGTTCTTAGTAAGTTTTGGAGTGGAGCAGGAATGACGAGGTTCATGGCGGGGCGCAAGGTCGCATCGGTTCTGGCGGGCTGCATGGCCATCTATGTGCAGCAGCACGCGGTGGCGCAGCAGCCCGGAGCGACCGGCTCGCTGCCGGAGGTGCGGGTCGATGCGAACGCCGAGGCCGAAACGGCCACGTCGCCGGTCATCGGCTACCGCGCCAGGAATGCCGCGACGGCGACCAAGACCGACACGCCGCTGGCCGAAACCCCGCAGTCGGTGACCGTGGTCACGCGCGACCAGATGGTGGACCAGGGCGCCACGAGCCTGCAGGAGGCGCTCAACTACGCCGCCGGCGTGCGCTCCGACGCCTATGGCGTGGACTCGCGCACCGACTCGATGCGGGTGCGCGGCGCCTATCCCGACATCTATCTCGACGGCCTGCGCCAGGCCTACGGCTACTACACCAGCACGACGCGCACCGAACCCTACACGCTCGAACGACTCGAAGTGCTGCGCGGCCCCTCGGGCATGCTGTTCGGTGCGGGCACGGCGGCGGGCGTGATCAACATGGTCAGCAAGCGCCCGCTGCAGGAGACGCAGCGCGAAGTGGGCGTGCAGTTCGGCAGCTTCGGCCGCAAGCAGATCCAGGCCGATCTGACCGGGCCGCTGAACGCCGACGGCAGCCTTTCGTACCGGCTGATCGCGCTGCAGCGCAAGTCGGACACGCAGGTGGACTACGTGCCCGACGACCGCAGCCTCATCGCGCCATCGCTGACCTGGCGCCCCAGCGCAGCCACTTCGCTGACCCTGCAGGGCCTCTGGCAGAAGGACAAGAGCGGCAGCAGCTCGCAGTTCCTGCCGTGGGCGGGCACCTTGCTGCCCAATCCGAACGGGCGCATTCCGAGCAGCCGCTTCATCGGCGAGCCAGGCGACTACTACGACAGCGAACGCAAGACCTTCGGCTGGCAGTTCGAGCACAAGTTCAACGCGAACTGGACCGTGCGCCAGAACTTCCGCTACGCCCAGAACGAAAACGACAACCGCTACCACTATGGCGGCGCCTTCGCCGGTGCCGAAAGCTGGGACGCGACCGACCCGATCTTCAAGCGCGTGCTGAGCCGCTACTACGACAGCCAGCTGACCCTCAACCGCACGCAGACGCTCGACAACCACGTCGAGGGCCATTTCCAGACCGGCGCCCTCAAGCACACGCTGCTGGTCGGCGCGGACTTCGCGCGGCAGCGCGAAAACGTCTGGGGCGGCACCACCGCGGACACCATCGACGTCTATGCGCCGGTCTACGGCCATGTCGACGAGCCCGAGCGTGCCGCGCGGCCCCGCACCCGCCAGCGCCAGACCGGCGTCTATCTGCAGGACCAGATCAAGCTCGACAACTGGATCTTCGTCGCGGGCCTGCGTCATGACCGCGCGGTGTCGAGCGCCGTGGGCAGCGAGAACGAGAAGAGCAGCGCCACCACCAAGCGCCTGGGCGTGATGTATGCGCTGCCGTCGGGCTGGTCGCCGTACGTGAGCTACAGCGAGTCGTTCACGCCGCAGTCGCCGCGCCAGGGCCGCATCTTCACGCCGCTGCGCGGCGAGCAGTGGGAGGTCGGCGTCAAGTACGAGCCGAAGGACCGTGCCGTGGCCTTCAGCGCCGCTGTCTACGACCTGCGCGAGAAGAACCAGATCGTGGAGGAGCAGCCCAACGTGTTCTCGCAGCGCGGTCTGACGAAGACCAAGGGCGTGGAACTCGAAGCCAAGGGTTCGATCGGGCCGAACCTCGATCTGGTCGCCCACTACAACTACACCGATGCGGACGCGCAGATCGAAGGCCTCCCCCAGCATCAGGCGAGCGTGTGGGCCAAGTACCGCTTTTCGCTCGGTGGCATCAGCGGGTTCTCGGCCGGTGCCGGCCTGCGCGTGATGAGTTCTTTCCGCGACATGCAATCCGGCGTCGGTCCGCGCATCCCGGGCATTGCGCTGGCAGACCTGGTGTTCGCCTACGACAGCGCCCGCTGGCGCTACGCGCTCAACATCAACAACGTGACGGACAAGAAGTACTTCAGCACCTGCCTCTCGCGCGGCGACTGCTGGTATGGTGCACGCCGCAACATCGTGGCGAGCGCGACCTACCGTTTCTAACGTTCTACCTTCGACGAGGACAGCAGCGACATGAACAGCCGGAAGATCAAGACCTGGGCCTGGGTGCACAAGTGGAGCAGCCTGGTGTGCACCGTGTTCATGCTGCTGCTGTGCATCACCGGCCTGCCGCTGATCTTCCACCACGAGATCGGGCATCTGCTGGGCACCGAGGTCGAGGCGCCGAAGATGCCGGCCGACACGCCGCGCGTCAGCCTCGACCGCGTGCTCGAGGTCGCGCGTGCCAAGCACCCCGACCGCATCGTGCAGTTCGTGTCCCAGCCCGAGGACGACGACGGCCTGTGGCTGGTCACGCTCACGCCCACGCCCGAGCCCACGGAGGACTTCAAGAGCGTGGCCGTCGATGCGCGGACCGGCGCCGTGCTCGCGCAGCCGAAGTTCGACGAGGGCTTCATGTACGTGATGTTCAAGCTGCACGTCGACCTGTTCGCAGGTCTCGCGGGCAAGCTCTTCCTCGGGTTCATGGGGCTGCTGCTGCTGGTGGCGGTCGTCTCCGGCGTGGTGCTCTACGCGCCCTTCATGCGCAAGCTCGACTTCGGCACCGTGCGCCGCGAGAAGCGGCCGCGCCTGAAATGGCTCGACCTGCACAACCTGCTCGGCATCGTCACGCTGGTGTGGGTCTTCGTGGTCGGCGCCACCGGCATGATCAACACCTGGGCCGACCTGCTCATCAAGTACTGGCAGTACGACCAGCTCAGCACGCTGCTCGCGCCCTACAAGAACGAGCCGGTGGTTCGCGCGGCCGAGCGCGCCTCGGTGCAGCGCTCGATGGAAGCCGCCGTACAGCAGACGCCCGGCATGAAGCTTTCGTTCATCGCCTTTCCGGGCACCGCGTTCTCGAGCCCGCACCACACCACCTTCTTCATGCGCGGCAGCGAGCCCCTGACCTCGAAGCTGCTGAAGCCGGTGCTGGTCGACGCCAAGACCGCGCAGGTCACGGCGGCGCCCGACATGCCCTGGTACCTGACCGCACTGCTGGTCTCGCAGCCGCTGCACTTCGGCGACTACGGCGGCATGCCGATGCAGATCATCTGGGCGCTGCTCGACATCGCGACCATCATCGTGCTGGGCAGCGGGCTCTACCTCTGGCTCAAGCGAGGCCGCACGGTGCCTGCGCAGGACCCGCCCACGGCGGCGGGCGCCGATGGGCGTTCCCCCGAACCGGCCGCGGCGATGAAGGTGCAGGCATGAAGCACCAGCGGCATCCGCAGTCGTTCCGGCGCATGTGGGGCTGGCCGATCGCACTGGGCGTGCTCACGGCGGTGGGCCTGGTCTCGGCGCTGTTCAGCGAGGGCGGCGCGGGTGACGTGCTGGCCTGGTTCGCGCTCGGCATTCCGGTCGCCGTGTGCGCCTGGTTCGGCTGGGGCAAGAAGGGCTGATCTCCAGCGGACCGGGTTCTCACTGGCGTGAGTCGGTGCGCGCCGAAGCAGAATCGGCGCGATGAATCCCGCCTTCGCTCTTCCCGCCGCGGCCGCGCCCTGGCTTCTGCTCGGCCTTGCGTCCGGCACGGCCGCCCAACCCGCCGAGCGCGGCAGCCTGCCCGAAGTCACCGTGTCCACGCCGCGTGGCGAGGTGGCACCGTTCAGCGTGCCGGGCTCGGTCGACCGCATCGACGGCGCGGAAATGCGCGAGAACCGGCTGCAGGTCAATCTGTCCGAAAGCCTGGGCGGCGTGCCGGGCCTGCAGGTGCAGAACCGCATGAACTACGCGCAGGACCTGCAGCTGTCGATCCGCGGCTTCGGCGCGCGCTCGACTTTCGGCGTGCGCGGCGTGCGGCTCTACGTCGATGGCATTCCGGCCACGCTGCCCGACGGGCAGGGCCAGACCTCGAACATCGACATCGGCTCGGTCGATCGGGTCGAGATCCTGCGCGGGCCGTTCTCGGCGCTCTACGGCAATTCGTCGGGCGGTGTGCTGCAGGCCTTCACCGCCTCGGGCGAAGGGCCGCCGCGGCTGTCCTATTCGGCCGCGCTCGGCAGCTTCGGCACCTGGCGCCAGTCGCTGCAGGCCAGCGGTGCGCAGGGCGCGGTCGACTACCTGATCGGCGCCAGCCGCTTCCACACCGACGGCTGGCGCGAGCACAGCGCGGCACGGCGCGACCTGGTGAACGGGAAGCTCGGCATCGCGCTCGACAACGGCGACCGGCTCACGCTCGTGCTGAACAGCGTGCGCATCGATGCGCAGGACCCGCTCGGCCTGACCGCGAGCCAGTACGCGCTCGCGCCGCGCGGTGCGCCGCTCGCCACGCAATACGACACGCGCAAGACGGTCGACCAGGTCCAGCTCGGCCTGCTCTACGAACGCCGCCTCGGCGCCGATCAGGGGCTGCGCCTGATGGTCTACGGCGGCGAGCGCAAGACCACGCAGTACCAGTCGATTCCGCCCTCGGCGCAGCAGACCCCGTTGCATGCGGGCGGCGTGATCGACCTCTCGCGGCAGTACAGCGGCATCGACCTGCGCTGGAAAGCGGCCTGGACGCTCGCCGGCCAGCCCTTCGACGTGGTCGCGGGCCTGGGCTACGACAGCTTGCGCGAACAGCGCCGCGGCTACGAGAACTACCTCGGCCCGGTGTCGGCGGCGCTGCTCGGCGTGCAGGGGCGGCTTCGGCGCAACGAGCGCAACGAGGTCTGGAACCTCGACCCGTATGCGCAGGCGACCTGGCGCTTCGCCGAGCGCTGGACGCTCGAAGCCGGCGTGCGCCGCAGCAGCGTGCACTTCGATTCGCGCGACCGCTACATCGTGGGCGCCAACCGCGACGACAGCGGCAGCGCACGCTATGGCAAGACGCTGCCGGTGGCCTCGCTGCGCTACCAGGCGACCGCCGACCTGGCGTTGTACGGATCGGTCGGGCGCGGCTTCGAGACGCCGACGCTCAACGAGCTCTCGTACCGCGCGGGCGGCGCCAGCGGCCTCAACTTCGCCCTGCGCCCTGCGGTGAACGACAGCCTCGAGATCGGCGCCAAGGCCCGGCTCGGCGGCGGCCTGCTGACGGCGGCGCTGTTCCAGACCCGCACGCGCGACGAGATCGTGACCGACACGAATACCGGCGGCCGCTCCACCTTCCAGAACGCGGGCCGCACGCGGCGCAACGGCTTCGAGCTCGCCTGGCAGCATGAAACGGCCGATCACTGGCGCACGCAGGTGGCCTATACATGGCTCGATGCGCGCTACCGCGAGGGCTTCTGCTCGCCGTCGCCGTGCGCGGCGTCGAACCAGATCGCGGCCGGCAACCGCATTCCCGGCATCGCGCGGCAGTCGCTCTTCGCCTCGCTGGGCTGGGTGCCGCCCGAGGGCTGGCGCGCCGGCGTGGAGATGCGCGCGCTCGGCCGCATCCAGGCGAACGATGCCAACACCGCGAGCGCGCCCGGCTACGCGGTGGCGGCGCTGTACGCCGGCTATCTGAGGAAATGGGAGCGTTGGGAATTCAACGCCTTCGCGCGCGTCGACAACCTGTTCGACCGGCGCTACGTCGGCTCGGTCATCGTCAACGAAGGCAATGCGCGCTATTACGAACCCGCGCCGGGCCGCAACTGGACGGTGGGCCTGAGCGGCGCATACCGCTTCTGAAGGCCCACCGCCGGAGCCTCGATGATTACTTGAGGCCGGCCGCCGCGCGCAGTGCCGCGGCCTGCGTCGTCGCTTCCCAGGTGAACTCGGGCTCCTCGCGGCCGAAGTGGCCGTAGGCGGCGGTCTTCTGGTAGATCGGGCGCAGCAGGTCGAGCATCTGGATGATGCCCTTCGGGCGCAGGTCGAAGTACTCGCGCACGAGTTCGGCGATCTTCTCGTCGGGGATCACGCCCGTGCCTTCGGTGTAGACCGTGATGTTCATCGGCTGCGCCACGCCGATCGCATAGGCGACCTGGATCTGGCACTGGCGCGCGAGGCCGGCGGCCACGATGTTCTTCGCCACGTAGCGCGCGGCATAGGCGGCCGAGCGGTCGACCTTCGACGGGTCCTTGCCCGAGAACGCGCCGCCGCCGTGCGGGCAGGCGCCGCCGTAGGTGTCGACGATGATCTTGCGGCCCGTGAGGCCGCAGTCGCCCTGCGGGCCGCCGATGACGAAGCGGCCGGTGGGGTTGATCAGGTAGCGCGTGTTCTGCAGCCATTCCTTGGGCAGCACCGGCTTGATGATCTCCTCGATGATCGCTTCGTTGAACGAGGCCTTCATCTTGGTCGGCGTCTCGCTCTGGTCGGGGCTGTGCTGGGTGGAGAGCACCACGGTGTCGATCGAGTGCGGCTTGCCGTCGACGTAGCGCATCGTGACCTGGCTCTTGGCATCGGGGCGCAGGAAGGGCAGGCGGCCGTCCTTGCGCAGCTGGGCCTGGCGCTCGACCAGGCGGTGCGCGTAGTAGATCGGCGCGGGCATCAGCTCGGGGGTCTCGTCGCAGGCGTAGCCGAACATCAGGCCCTGGTCACCGGCGCCGGTGTTCAGGTGGTCGTCGCTCGCGTGATCGACGCCCTGGGCGATGTCGTTGGACTGCTTGTCGTAGCAGACCATCACCGCGCAGCCCTTGTAGTCGATGCCGTACTCGGTGTTGTCGTAGCCGATGCGCTTGATGGTGTCGCGCGCGACCTGGATGTAGTCGACGTGCGCGTTGGTGGTGATTTCGCCCGCGAGCACCACCAGGCCGGTGTTGGTCAGCGTCTCGGCGGCCACGCGGCTGCGCGGATCCTGTTCGAAGATCGCATCGAGGATGGCGTCGGAGATCTGGTCGGCGACCTTGTCGGGGTGGCCTTCGGAAACCGATTCGGACGTGAAGAGAAAGTCGTTCGCCATGATTTCAAAACTCCTGAAGTGACTTGGCGCGTTGCCAACTCTGCGGAGCCCTGGCGAACGCTTTAGCAGATGTCGATGAATCGACGGGGCACAATCGCCTGTTGACGCCTGTGTTTGTCGCCCTGCAAGTTGTTCCGTAACTCGGCGACAATTTGCATTCTATTCGAGCCGCGCAATACCATGCGCGCGCGTCTCATTTTTGACTCCCCATTCCGCCTGTTGATGATCACCCTGTTTCGCCTGCTCGCCCGCGTGCCGATGCCCCTGATGCATCGACTCGGGGCCTTGCTGGGCTGGCTGGTCTGGTTCTGCGCGCCGGACTACCGCCGGCGCTTCCGGGCCAACGCCGAAAGCGCCGGCATCTCGCCGGACGACTACCGCCCCGCCATCGCCGCCGCCGGCCACATGGTTTCGGAACTGCCCTGGCTGTGGCTGCGCCCGCAGGGCGAGACCGTGCTGTCGCGCGTGGTGCGCTGGGAAGGCGTCGAAGCCTTCGAGGAAGCCATGCGCGCCAAGAAGGGCGTGATCCTCGTGGCGCCGCACCTCGGCAGCTGGGAGATGTGCGGCCAGGCCATCGGCGAGCGCTTTCTGCAGACCTTCGGCCCGATCACCGCGCTCTTCCGCCCCGCACGCAAGAAATGGATGGCCGAGCTGATCGCCGCCGGCTCGCGCGACCGGCCTGGCCTGCAGACGCTGCCGACCAACAACACCGGCGTGCGCGGGCTGATCCGCACGCTGCGCGGCGGCGGCTACACCGGCATCCTGCCCGACCAGGTGCCGCCGCTGGGGCAGGGCGTGTGGGCGCCGTTCCTGGGACGCCCGGCCTACACCATGACGCTGCTGCCGCGCCTGGCGCAGCAGACCGGCGCGGCCTGCTTTCTGAGCGTGTGCGAGCGTCTGCCGCGCGGCCAGGGCTACGTGATCCGCTTCGAGCCGATCGTCGGCACCGCGCTGACCGATCCGAAGGCCTCGGTCGAGGAAGCGGCGGCGGCGATGAACGACGCTATCGGCCGCCTGATCCGCAGCCTGCCCGGGCAGTACGTGTGGGACTACGCGCGCTACAAGGAGCCGCGCGCCGAACGCGTGACGGCCGCGGTCGCGGGAGAAGCACCATGAGCCTCGGATCACGACTCGGCATCGGCTTCATGCGCGCGATCGCGCCGCTGCCGCTGCCGCTGGTGCGCGGCTTCGGCGCGCTGATGGGGCGGGTGCTGCACACGCTCGCAGTGCCGCGGCGGCGCGTGGTGGACCGCAACCTGGCGGTCTGCTTTCCGCGAAAGTCCGAGGCCGAGCGCCGCGCCATCGCGCGCCAGACCTTCGTCTACGTGGCGCAGTCCTGGCTCGATCGCAGCTGGCTCTGGCATGCGCCCGAAAGCGTGGTCGCCAGCCGTCTCAAGGTGGTGGGCGCCGCGCCGGAGATCCGCGAGATCGCCGACGGCGAGGCGCCGATGATCCTGTTCGCGCCGCACTTCTACGGACTCGACGCCGCCGCCACCGCGCTGACCATGCACACGGCCCGGCCCTCCGCCACCATCTACACGACGCAGCGCGACCCGATGGTCGACGAGTGGATCCGCAAGGGCCGCACGCGCTTCGGCAACGTGGCCGCGCTCAATCGCGTCGACGGCATCAAGCCGGTGCTCGCGGGCCTGCGCAAGGGCGGCCTGCTGTACCTGCTGCCGGACATGGACTTCGGGCGCGACCAGACCATATTCGTGCCGTTCTACGGCGTGCAGGCGGCGACCGTGCCGTCGCTGTCGCGCTTCGCGCGGCTGGGCAAGGCGAAGGTGGTGCCGATCGTCTCCAAGCTCACGCGCGAGGGCTACGAGATCGAGGTGCTGCCGGCCTGGCAGAACTTCCCGACCGATGACGTCGAGGCGGACACGGCGCTGATGAACATGCGGCTGCAGGGCTACATCGATGCGATGCCCTCGCAGTACTACTGGGTGCACCGGCGCTTCAAGACCCGGCCCGAGGGCGAGGCGTCGATCTACTGAGACCGAGGCCGCTTCAACGGCGGTGCAGGAAGGCCTCGATCTCCGCGGCCACGCGCTGCGGCTGCTCGTGCACGATCCAGTGCGTGGCATCGGGCACCTTCTTGACCACCAGATCGGGCACGTAGTCGTCCAGGCCTTCGAGCAGGCCCGGCAGCAGCGCCGCATCGTCGAGCGCCCACAGCACCAGCGTCGGCACATTCACCATCAGCCGCTCGCGCGGCGGCACCGGGATGGTGTTCGCGTCCTGGCCCGGCGGCGGCGGCTTGAGCGGCGTCACCCGGTAGAGGTTGCAGCCGCCGGTCAGGCCCGCGCCCCAGACCTCGCGGTACTGCTGCTTCACGTCTTCGGTGAGCCAGCCGTGGCCGTCGGGGCCGGCCTTCATCCCCAGGAAGAAGGGCCACATGCGCCTGAAATCGTCGGCCGAGAGCAGCGCCTCCGCGTCGGGGCGCGCGAGGAAGTTCATGTAGGCGCTGGCTTGCTGCTGCGCCGGGTTGTCGCGCAGCTCGCGCGCGAAGGTGCCCGGATGCGGCGAATTGATGATCACCAGCCTGCCGATCTGCTGCGGGAACGCGTTCGCATAGCCCCAGCCGAAGGCGCCGCCCCAGTCGTGCGCGACCAGCGCGGCGATGGTGCCGTCGCTGCTTTCGGTGGCCGCCAGCTGCTGGATGTCCTGGATCAGCAGGTGGGCCTTGTACTGGGCCACGTCGGCGGGTGCGCTCGATCGCTCGAAGCCGCGCAGGTTCGGCGCGATGCAGCGGTAGCCGCCATGCGCCGGGTCGGCGAAATGCGCGAGCAGTCCGTCCCAGATGAAGGCGGCCTCCGGAAAGCCGTGCAGGAACACCATCAAGGGGCGGCCGGCCGTGCCGGCCGCGCGGCAGCTCAGGGTGGTGCCGTTGGGCAGCTGGCGCTGGAAGGTTTCGATCATGCTTGCCTGTCTCTTGTTGCTACGGTTTCGAGAGCGAAGCGCGAAGAAAGCGGGCGAAGCCTGTCGTGGGCTAGCTGCCTTCCGCGTCCCCGGGCGTTGCCTGCGGCGTGTCGGTGGGGTGCGCCCAGCGCCACAGCAGCTCGGCGGCTTCGCCCACGCCCTGCTTCTTGAGCGCGGAGAACAGTTTGACCTCCCCGCCGCCCGCCTGCAGTCGCGTGATGGACAGCACCTTGGCCCCTTCGCTGCGCGTGAGCTTGTCGGCCTTGGTCAGCAGCACCAGGAACTTGAGTCCCTGTTCCACGCGCGGGCGGATCACGTCGAGCAGGATCTCGTCCAGTTCGGTGAGCCCGTGGCGCGGGTCGCACATCAGCACCACGCCGCGCAGGTTCTCGCGCGTCATCAGGTAGTTGCCCATCACGCGCTGCCAGCGCAGCTTGGCTTCGCGCGGCACCGCGGCGTAGCCGTAGCCCGGCAGGTCGGCCAGCACCGCGTCGTCGGCCTTCTGCTTGCCGACGCCGAAGAGGTTGATGTGCTGCGTGCGGCCCGGCGTCTTCGAGGCGAAGGCCAGCCGCGTCTGCTGCGTGAGCGTGTTGATCGCGGTCGACTTGCCGGCGTTCGAGCGTCCGACGAAGGCGATCTCGGGCAGATCGAGCGGGGGCAGATGCTCGAGCTGCGGGGCGCTGGTGAGGAAGTGGGCGGTGTGCAGCCACCCGAGCGCCGTGCGCTCGCGCTCGGCGACGAGCGGGTCCACGGCCGGGGTCGCGCGGGAAGGAGGAGCGGCGGGCTTGCGCGACGGACTGGTCATCAATGGGCTTTCGGAACGGGCCGCCATTGTAGAATCGCGGGGTTTTGCGCCAATAAATCGAGCCCCCGATATGAAGTTGTTTGCCAATTTTCTGCTTGCAGCCCTCATGGGCGTCGCAGCCAGCGCGAGCCTCGCGGCCGACCAGCCGGCTGCCGCAACGGCGGCTCCCGCCGCGGCCGCCCCGGCCAAGCCCGATCCCGCCAAGGGGGACACGGTGTTCAATTCGGCCGCCCAGGCCTGCGCTTCCTGCCACAACGCAGACGGCAACTCGGCCATCGCGGCCAACCCCAAGCTGGCGCAGCAGCATCCCGAATACATCCTCAAGCAGCTGCAGGACTTCAAGTCCGGCAAGCGCAAGAGTCCCATCATGCAGCCGCTCGCCGCGAAGCTGTCGGACCAGGACATGCGCGACATCGCCTGGTTCGTGGGCTCCAAGAAGATCAAGACCGGCTTCTCCAAGGAGAAGGACCTCGTGGCCCTGGGCGAGCGGATCTACCGCGGCGGCATCGCCGACCGCCAGATCCCGGCCTGCGCAGGCTGCCACAGCCCCAACGGTGCCGGCATGCCCGCGCAGTACCCGCGCCTGGGCGGCCAGCACGCCGACTACACCACGGCGCAGCTCGTCGCCTTCCGCGACAAGGTGCGCCTGAACAGCGTGCCGATGAACGACGTCGCGGCCAAGCTCAACGACCGCGAGATCAAGGCGGTGGCCGACTACATCGCCGGCCTGCGCTGACATCGCCGCGCCCGCGCGCATGCGCCGCGTGAACTAACCGCCGATAAAAAACCCAAACAGAGGGCGGGCCGATCCAGCTGGATGGCCCGCCTTTTTGCTTTCCTCTTCCTTATTTCTTCTCGCCGCCCGATGTCCGTCTCCACCCATGGCCTTCGCGTCCATCGCGGCCCGCAAGTGCTTCGCGCTGCGGTGGAACTGCTGTCGTCGATGCGGTTCGCGATCGCGCTGCTGACGGTCATCTGCATCGCATCGATCATCGGCACGGTGCTCAAGCAGCACGAGCCGATCAACAACTACATCAACCAGTTCGGGCCGTTCTGGGCCGAGCTGTTCCGCGCGGCCCGGCTCGATTCGGTCTACAGCGCCTGGTGGTTCCTGCTGATCCTGCTGTTCCTGGTGGTCAGCACCACGCTGTGCATCGCGCGCAACACGCCGCGCATCATGGTGGATCTGAAGACCTTCAAGGAAGACATCCGCGCCCAGAGCCTCAAGGCCTTCGGCCAGCGCGCCGAGTCCCGGCTCGACGAAGCGCCCGCGCAAGCCGCGAACCGCATCGGCCAGCTCCTGGTGAGCGGCGGATGGAAGGTCAAGCTGCAGCAGCGCGAAGGCGCCGACGGCCATGGCGGCACGGGCTGGATGGTGGCCGCGCGTGCCGGCGGCGCCCACAAGCTCGGCTACATCGCCGCGCACAGCGCGATCGTGCTGGTCTGCATCGGCGGCCTGCTCGACGGCGACCTGGTGGTGCGCGCACAGACCTGGTTCGCCGGCAAGAGCGTGTTCACGGGCGGCGGCATGATCGCGGACGTGCCGCCCGAACACCGGCTCTCGCCGCGCAACCCGACCTTCCGCGGCAACATCCTGGTGCCCGAGGGCGGGCAGGGCAGCGTGGCGATCCTGCAGCAGTCCGACGGCGTGCTGCTGCAGGAACTGCCGTTCTCGATCGAGTTGAAGAAATTCATCGTCGACTACTACTCGACCGGCATGCCCAAGCTGTTCGCGAGCGAGGTGGTGCTGCACGACCGCGAGACCGGCGAGCAGGTGCCCGCGCGCATCGAGGTCAACCACCCGGCCAGCTACAAGGGCGTCGAGATCTACCAGTCCAGCTTCGACGACGGCGGCTCCCGCGTGAAGCTCAAGGCGGTGCCGATGGCCGCGGCGGCCAAGCCCTTCGAGGTCGAGGGCGTCATCGGCGGCCCGAGCACCGAGATCACCAACGGCACGGAAAAGCTCTCGCTCGAATTCGCCGCGCTGCGGGTCATCAACGTCGAGAACTTCGCGGATGCGGGCGCCCTGGGCAGCGGCGCCGACGTGCGCAAGGTCGACCTGCGCCACGACATCGAATCGCGCCTCGGGGCCGCCAACAAGACGGTCAAGCAGAAGGTGCTGCGCAACATCGGCCCGAGCATCGGCTACAAGCTGCGCGACGCCGCCGGCCAGGCGCGCGAGTACCAGAACTACATGGTGCCGGTCGACACCGGCGACGGCCAGCCGGTGTTCCTGCTCGGCATGCGCGAAAAGCCCGAGCAGCCGTTCCGCTACCTGCGCGTGCCGGCCGACGAGCAGGGTTCCATGGAGGGCTTCGTGCGCATGCGCGCGGCGCTCGCCGATGCGGACACCCGCGCCCGTGCCATCGAGCGCTACATCGCGAAGGCCACCGATCCCAAGCGCCCCGACATGGCCGCGCAGCTGCGCGTTTCGGCGGCGCGCGCCCTGGCGCTGTTCGCCGGCAGCGAGCGCGCCAAGGCCGACGCCACCACGCTCGGCGGCTGGCAGGCGATCGCCGAGTTCATGGAAGCCAACGTGCCCGAGGCAGAGCGCGAGCGCGCCGGCGCAGTGCTGGTGCGCATCCTCAACGACGTGCTGTTCGAGGTGCTCAACCTGAGCCGCGAGGGCGCGGGGCTGGCCGCACTGCCGCTCGAGCCCAAGTCGCAGTCCTTCCTGACGCAGGCGGTGCTGGCGATCAGCGATGCCTACTTCTATCCGGCGCCGGTCGCGATGATGATGACCGACTTCACCCAGGTGCAGGCCAGCGTCTTCCAGGTGGCGCGCGCGCCCGGCAAGAACGTGGTCTATCTGGGCTGCCTGTTGCTGATCATCGGTATTTTTGCCATG
Source organism: Variovorax sp. TBS-050B (assembly GCF_029893635.1). Taxonomy (NCBI): domain Bacteria; kingdom Pseudomonadati; phylum Pseudomonadota; class Betaproteobacteria; order Burkholderiales; family Comamonadaceae; genus Variovorax; species Variovorax sp. TBS-050B. Next base: position 2,502,048 of record NZ_JARXYR010000002.1, read on the forward strand.
CTGTACGTGCGCGAGCGCCGCCTCTGGGTGTGGCTGACACCCGATGGCTCGGCTGCCGGAGACAGCAACAGCACGGCCGCCACGATGGCTTTCTCCGTCAATCGCAAGACCATCGACAGCGACCGCGAGTTCGAGCACCTCAAGCACAGGCTGCTTGCCTTGAAGACAGAAGGACCGGCTTCCCCATGAACACCACCACCCTCACGCTCCACGAAAGCTGGTTCTCGCGCCGCAGCCTGTTCGACTGGGTGTTCGCGGCGCTGGTGCTGGCAGGCGGCCTCTTCGCGTTCGCACGCTATGCGGGCTCGATGGACAACTACGAGAAGCCGATCCTCGCGGGCGCGATGCTCTCGATCATCGCCATCGGCTGGTTCTGGCGGCCGCTGCGGGTGCTGGCGATCGTCGTCGGTGCGGCGTCGGTGCTGGCGATCGTCTCCTACCAGGGCGATCTGGCGCGGGCCGAGTCGGTGTTCTGGCTCAAGTACTTCCTGTCGAGCCAGTCGGCCATCCTCTGGATGAGCGTGCTGTTCTTCATGGGCACGCTGTTCTACTGGCTCGGCTTCTTCGGCGGCAAGCAGGGCGACACCCTCGAGGCGATCGGTTCCCGACTGACCTGGGCCGCGATCACCATGGCGCTGATCGGCACCATGGTGCGCTGGTACGAAAGCCACCAGCTCGGCCCCGACATCGGCCACATCCCGGTGAGCAACCTCTACGAGGTCTTCGTGCTGTTCTGCTGGCTGACGGCCGCGTTCTACCTCTACTACGAAGAGCGCTACCGCACGCGCTCGCTCGGCGCCTTCGTGATGCTCGTGGTGAGCGCGGCGGTGGGCTTTCTGCTCTGGTACACGCTGGTGCGCGAAGCGCACGAGATCCAGCCGCTGGTGCCTGCGCTGCAGAGCTGGTGGATGAAGCTGCACGTGCCGGCCAACTTCATCGGCTACGGCACCTTCGCCCTCGCTGCCATGGTCGCCTTCGCCTATCTGATCAAGGAACAGGCGAACGAGACGCGCTGGTACCGGCTCACGCCGATCTGGCTCCTGGGCGCGGCGCTGTGCTTCGTGCCCGTGGCCTTCCGCCAGCGGGTGCAGGAGGCGGGCGGCAGCTACTGGGTGGTGTATGCGGGCATTTCGGCGCTCATCGCCGCGGGCATCCTGCTCGGCCGCAAGCGCATCGCGGCCAGGCTGCCCGCCAACGAAGTGCTCGACGACGTGATGTACAAGTCGATCACGGTCGGCTTCGCGTTCTTCACCATCGCCACCGTGCTCGGTGCCCTGTGGGCGGCCGACGCCTGGGGCGGCTACTGGAGCTGGGACCCGAAGGAGACCTGGGCGCTGATCGTCTGGCTCAACTATGCGGCCTGGCTGCACATGCGGCTGGTGAAGGGCCTGCGCGGAACGGTGGCCGCATGGTGGGCCCTGGTCGGCCTGGCGGTGACCACCTTCGCGTTCCTCGGCGTGAACATGTTCCTGAGCGGATTGCACAGCTACGGCACGCTGTAGGCGCGCGCTGCCGGTTTTTCGCGAAGAATCGAAACCGTGCGCGGCAATGCCGCGTAACCCGATCAGGGGATGCCGCGAACTACCCCGCACAGCGTTTCACGCGAAAGGCCACACCATGTCGTTCCATCACCGTCCGCAGGGTCGCAACAGCGGTTTCGATCATCCGATTCCGAGCGAGATCACGCCACGTGCCGTCTACGAAAGCCGGCGCGACCTCCTGAAGCTGCTTGCCGGCGCCGCGCTCGCGGGCTTTGCCGGACGCGAGGCCTTCGCCCAGGCCACCGGGCCGCACAAGCTGGCGCTGCTTCCCGGCGTGAAGTCGGCGGTCCCCGGCGCGCAGACGATGGAAAAGACCACCGACTACAAGGACGCGACAAGCTACAACAACTTCTACGAGTTCGGCACCGACAAGGGCGACCCGGTCAAGAATGCCGGCACGCTCAAGACGCGGCCGTGGACCGTGGAGGTCGAGGGCCTGGTCAAGAAGCCCGGCCGGTACGGCATCGAAGACCTGCTCAAGCTCAGCGCGCAGGAAGAGCGCATCTACCGCCTGCGCTGCGTCGAGGGCTGGTCGATGGTCATCCCGTGGGTCGGCTATTCGCTCGCCGAGCTCATCAAGAAGGTCGAACCCCAGGGCAACGCGAAGTACGTCGAGTTCGTGACGCTGGCCGATCCCAAGACCATGCCCTTCGTCGGCTCGCGCGTGCTCGACTGGCCCTACACCGAGGGCCTGCGCATGGACGAGGCCATGCATCCGCTCACGCTGCTGGCCTTCGGCATGTACGGCGAGGTGCTGCCCAACCAGAACGGCGCGCCGGTGCGCATCGTGGTGCCGTGGAAGTACGGCTTCAAGTCGGCCAAGTCGATCGTGAAGATCCGCTTCGTCGAGAAGGAGCCGAGCACGGCCTGGAACAAGGCCGCGGCCAACGAGTACGGCTTCTATTCCAACGTCAATCCCAACGTCGACCATCCGCGCTGGAGCCAGGCCACCGAGCGCCGCATCGGCGACGGCGGCGGCCTTTTCGCCAAGCGCCACAAGACGCTGATGTTCAACGGCTACGAGGCCCAGGTCGGGCAGCTCTATGCCGGCATGGACCTGAAGAAGAACTACTGAAGCCGCGGCGGCACGCGGCCGCCGCCTTCTTCGACCCATGAACAAGCTGCTCATGCATCCGGCGGTCAAGCCGGTCGTCTTCGTGCTTTGCCTGCTGCCGTTCGCGTGGCTGGTCTATGGCGCGTTCACGGACGGGCTCGGCGCCAACCCGGCCGAGTACCTGATCCGCGCCACCGGCGACTGGACCCTGCGCTTCATCTGCATCGTTCTCGCGGTGACGCCGCTGCGCGTGACGGCGAAGCTCGGCGCGCTCGCGCGCTTTCGCCGCATGCTGGGCCTGTTCGCCTATTTTTACGTCGTGCTGCACCTGCTGTGCTACAGCTGGTTCGACATGGGCTTCGAATGGAGCGAGATCGCGAAGGACATCGCGAAGCGGCCGTTCATCCTCGTCGGCTTCTCGGCCTTCGTGCTGCTGACGCCGCTGGCCGCGACCTCGTTCAACCGCGCGATCAAGGCGATGGGGGCGAAGCGCTGGCAGATGCTGCACAAGCTGGTCTACCTGATCGCCGGACTGGGCCTGCTGCACTTCTTCTGGATGCGCGCGGGCAAGAACAACTTCGCCGAGGTGTTCGTCTACGCGGCCATCGTGGCGCTGCTGCTGGCCTGGCGTGTCTGGCATGCGGCAAGCAAGCGTGCCGCGGCGCGTTCCGCCGCTGCCGCGCGCGGGCGGGAAGGCGCCGCCGCGCGATAAACGCGGACCGGGCGCCGCGCGCACGCGACGCCCGAGCGATCGTTCAGCCGTCGATCTGCTCGCTGCGCAGCTGGTCTTCCATGGTCTCGCGGCGGCGGATCAGCCGCGCGGCCTGGCCGCTCACCAGCACCTCGGCGGCGCGGCCGCGCGTGTTGTAGTTGCTCGACATGCTCATGCAGTACGCACCCGCGGACAGCACCGCGAGCAGGTCGCCGGCCACCACGTTGAGCGCGCGGTCGCGGCCGAGCCAGTCGCCGCTCTCGCAGACCGGACCGACCACGTCGTACACCGCGGTGCCGCCGACGCGGGCGCGCAGCGGCACGATTTGCTGGAAGGCCTGGTACATCGCGGGGCGCGGCAGGTCGTTCATCGCCGCGTCGACGATGCAGAAGTTCTTCTCCTGGCCGGGCTTGGTGTAGAGCACCTCGGTCACGCACACGCCCGCATTGCCGACCAGCGAACGGCCGGGTTCGATGACCAGCTTGCGCTGGCCGAAACCGCGCGCGTCGAGCTTGGCGAGCAGCTGCTGCCACAGCGCATCGGCCTTCGGCGGCACTTCGCCGTTGTAGTCGATGCCCAGGCCGCCGCCGAAGTCCAGGTGATGGATCGGCACGCCGGCTGCTTCGATCGCCTCGACGAGGTCGAGCACGCGGTCGCAGGCGTCGAGGTACGGCGAGGCCTCGGTGATCTGCGAGCCGATGTGGCAATCGATGCCGACCACCTCGATGCCCGGCAGCTTCGCTGCGTGCCGGTACGCCTCGACCGCGCGGTCGTGCGCGATGCCGAACTTGTTGCCCTTGAGCCCGGTGGAGATGTACGGGTGCGTCTTCGGATCGACGTTGGGATTGATGCGGATGCTGATCGGCGCGCGCTTCGCTTCGGCCAGCGCCACCTCGTTGAGCACGTCGAGTTCGGCCTCGCTCTCGACGTTGAAGCAGGCGATGCCGGCCGCGAGCGCCTGCCGCATCTCGGCGCGGGTCTTGCCCACGCCCGAGAAGATGATCTTCGCCGGATCGGCGCCGACGGCGAGCACGCGCGCCAGTTCGCCGCCCGAGACGATGTCGAAGCCGCAACCCGCCTCGGCGAAGACGCGCAGCACGCCGAGCGACGAGTTCGCCTTCATCGCATAGCAGATCAGCGCATCGCGGCCCTCGAAGCCGCGCTGGTAGGCGGCGAGCGCATCCAGCATCCATTGCTTCGAATAGACGAAGAGCGGCGTGCCATGCTCGCGCGCCAGCGCTTCGAGGCTCAGGCCTTCGACGTGGAGCGCGCCGTCGCGGTCGGCGATGTGCGGATGGCCGGGGAGGAGAGGCGTGGTCGTCATCGCGGGGTCACTCCGCTGCCGGTGTTGCCCGCGGGCGCGCTGCTGGCGGCGGCGGGCTGGGGTGCGGCTTCTTCGCTGTCGCCGCGGCGGGCGCCGCCGGGCGTGAGCAACTGCGGCAGGGTGGCGCGCTGGGCGGCGGCCGGGTCGGTCGGCAGGAACAGCGGCCCGCGCTGACCGCAGGCCGACAGGGCAGCGGCGGCGGCGAGGCCGGCGACCATGAGCGCAGCACGGGCGGGGGCGCTCACTAGAATTTGGCGAACATTCAACATGGCGAAATTGTAATGACCGACACCGAATACATGGATCGCGCCGAGGCCGCACTCGCGGCCATCGAGCAAAGCTGCGACCGCATCAACGACACGACCGACGCCGACATCGACAACCAGCGCGTGGGCGGCATGATCACGATCTCGTTCAAGAACGGCAGCCAGCTGATCGTCAATCTGCAGAAGCCGCTGCAGGAGATCTGGCTCGCCGCGCGTTCGGGCGGCTACCACTACCGCCACGACGGCCAAGCCTGGGTCGACACGAAGACCGGCGAGGAATTCTTCGGCAATCTCTCGCGCGAGGCGAGCCTGCAGGCCGGGCAGCCGCTGGAATTCAGGGCGGCCGCGGCCTGAGCGCCCGGCTCAGTTCCTGAACAGGTCGAGGATGCGGCTGCGTTCCTCGGGCGGCGGGGGCGGCGCCACCGGCACGCCGCTCAGGGCCTCCGCGGGCTGGGTGGCCTGCGTCTCGACGCCGAGGCTCGAGACGCCGCGGCCCGGCGCGTAGTCGTCGTAGTACCACTCGCCGCCCACGCTCACCACGCCGGAGGGCGGCGAGGCCGACAGCTCGGTCACGGGCACGCCCTTGAGCGCGGTCTCCATGAAGTTGATCCAGATCGGCAGGCTCAGGCCGCCGCCGGTTTCGCGATCGCCGAGGTTGCGCGGCGTGTCGTAGCCGATCCACGAGATCGCCGTCATCGTGGGCTGGAAGCCCGCGAACCACGCATCGAGCGAATCGTTGGTGGTGCCGGTCTTGCCGTAGAGGTCGGGGCGCTTGAGCAAGGCCTGCGCCTTGGCGGCGGTGCCGGCGCGCGTCACCGACTGCAGCAGCGTGCTCATGATGAACGCATTGCGCTGCGGGATCGCGCGGATCGTCTCGTTCAGCAGCGGCGGCTGCTTCTCGACCAGCACCTTGTCCTTGTGGTCGGTGATGCGGGTCACGAGGTAAGGATTGACGCGGTAGCCGCCGTTGGCGAACACCGAATAGGCGGTCGCCATCTGCATCGGCGTGACCGAGCCGGCGCCGAGTGCCATCGGCAGGTAGGCGGGGTGCTTCTCCTTGTCGAAGCCGAAATTGGTGACCCAGTCCTGTGCGTAGCGCGTGCCGACGGACTGCAGGATGCGGATCGACACCAGGTTCTTCGACTTCATCAGCGCGGTGCGCATCGACATCGGGCCGTCGTAGCCGCCGCCGTAGTTCTTCGGCTCCCAGGGCTGACCGCCGGTGGTGCCGGCGTCGAAGAACAGCGGCCCGTCGTTGATGACGGTGGCGGGCGTGAAGCCTTTCTCCAGCGCGGCCGAGTAGATGAAGGGCTTGAAGCTCGAGCCCGGCTGGCGCCAGGCCTGCGTGACGTGGTTGAACTTGTTCTTGCCGAAGTCGAAGCCGCCCACCAGCGCCTTGATCGCGCCGTCGCGCGGATCCATCGCGACGAAGGCGCCCTCGACTTCGGGCAGCTGGGTGATTTCCCAGGTGTTCTTCGGCGTCTTCACCACGCGGATCACCGCGCCGCGGCGGATCTTGATGTTGGGCGGCGCCTTGTCCGAAAGCCCGGACTGCGCGGGCTTGAGGCCCTCGCCAGTGATCTGCACCGGATCGCCGTTGCCGCGCACCGCGGAGATTTCCTTCGGGCTGGCCTTGAGCACCACCGCCGCCATTACGTCGCCGTTGTCGGGATGGTCCGCGAGCGCGTCGTCCACGGCTTCGTCGAGTTCCTTCGGGTCGCTGGGCAGTTCGACGAACTTCTCGGGGCCGCGGTAGATCTGGCGTCGCTCGTAGTCCATGATGCCCTTGCGCAGCGCCTTGTAGGCCGCGGCCTGGTCGGCGGCGACCAGCGAGGTGTAGACCTTGAGGCCGCGCGTGTAGGTGCTGTCGCCGTACTGGGCGTACATCAACTGGCGCACGGTCTCGGCCACGTACTCGGCATGCAGCCGGTTCGGATCGGCCGCGTCGCGCAGGTGCAGCTCTTCCTTCTTGGCGGCGGCCGCCTGCTCGGCGGTGATGAAGCCCGCGTCCTGCATGCGATCGATCACGTAGAACTGGCGTCCCCGCGCGCGCTGCGGGTTGTTGACCGGGTTGTTCGCGCCCGGCGCCTTCGGCAGGCCCGCGAGCATCGCGGCCTGGGCGATCGTGAGTTCCTGCAGCGGCTTGCCGAAGTAGGCCTCCGAGGCCGCCGCGAAACCGTAGGCGCGATTGCCGAGGTAGATCTGGTTCAGGTAGATCTCGAAGATCTGGTCCTTCGTGAGCAGGTGCTCCAGCTTGAAGGTGAGCAGCACCTCGTAGATCTTGCGGGTCAGCGTCTTCTCGGAGCTCAGGTAGACGTTCCGCGCCACCTGCATCGTGATGGTCGATGCGCCCTGGCTCTTCACCCGGTTCATGTTCGCGAGGCCCGCGCGCACCATGCCCTTGTAGTCCACGCCGCCGTGGTCGTAGAAGCGGGTGTCTTCCGCAGCCAACACCGCTTCCTTCACGAGCTTGGGGATTGCCGAGATCGGGGTTAGATTGCGGCGCTCCTCGCCGAATTCGCCAATCAGAATGCCTTCGGCGGAGAAAACCCTCAGCGGCAGCTTCGGGCGGTAGTCGGAAAGTTCGGAGATGTCGGGAAGATTGGGGTACGCAACGGCCAGGGCGACGGCAACCACGCACAGAACCGCCAGAAAGCTGGCTGCGGCGATGCCGAATCCCCAGGCCAGGAAGCGCAGCAGCCATTTCAGCCAGGCTGGGCGTGCGGAAGAAGGGGTCTTGGCTGGCCCTTTGGGGCGTGAAGTTTCTTGCATGGGGGCCCGGAGAGTCACCGCGCATTATAAAAATTCGGCCCCGGGCCGCACGTCGAACTTCAGCGCAGCGTTGCGAGCTAAACCAAAAGTTACCGAATGTGGCTTCAGCGTCAGCTTTTGACAACGATCTCCGGATTTGCCGGCCCCGGTTCCTTGGTGGCGGCTACGCCTGCTGCTAGCATGCAACCGAACGCAAATTTTTCCATTAGTTACAAATGCAGGGCTAGAGGGACCTAACTTGGCTTCTTTCGGATCATTGTTTCGTCGTCAGAACGCCCCCATGCTCGGCCTGGACGTCAGCTCGTCCAGCGTGAAGCTGGTCGAGCTCGGCCGCGAAGCCAGCGGCAAGCTGGTGCTCGAGCGCTGCGCGATCGAACCCCTGGAGCGTGGGTGGATCACCGACGGCAACGTCGAGAAGTTCGACGAAGTGGCCGAGGCCGTCCGCCGCGTGGTGCGCAAGAGCGGCACCCGCACCCGCAATGTCGCGCTCGCGCTCCCGCCCTCGGCGGTCATCACCAAGAAGATCATCCTGCCCGGCGGCATGAGCGAGCAGGAGCTCGAGATCCAGGTCGAGTCCGAAGCCAACCAGTACATCCCGTTCTCGCTCGACGAGGTCAGCCTCGATTTCTGCGTCACCGGACAGAGCACCGCCTCCGCGGGCGACGTCGAGGTGCTGATCGCCGCGTCGCGCAAGGAAAAGGTCCAGGACCGCGAGGGCCTGGCCGAGGCCGCCGGCCTGAAGGCGATGATCCTCGACGTGGAATCCTTCGCCTCCCGGCTCGCGACCTCGCGCCTGATCGAGCAACTGCCCGGCAAGGGCGTCGATGCCGTGGTGGCGCTCTTCGAGGTGGGCGCCTTCACCACCAGCATGCAGGTGCTTCGCAACCAGGAAGTGCTGTACGACCGCGATCAGGCTTTCGGCGGCGCGCAGCTGACGCAGCTGATCGTGCGCCAGTACGGCTTCTCGGCCGAGGAGGCCGAGGCCAAGAAGCGCAGCGGCGACCTGCCCGACGACTACGGCTCTGGCGTGCTGAAGCCCTTCGTCGAAAGCATCGCGCAGGAAATCGCCCGCGCGCTGCAGTTCTTCTTCACCAGCACGCCGCACAACCGGGTGGACTACGTGCTGCTCGCGGGCGGATCGGCCTCGCTGCCGGGGCTGACCAGCGCGGTGACGCGCCAGACCTCGTTCGCCTGCTCGCTCGTCAATCCGTTCGACGGCATGGACATGGGGCCGAACATCCGCGAGAAGAAGGTCCGGCGCGAGGCGCCTTCCTATCTGACCTCCTGCGGCCTGGCCATGCGGAGGTTCGTGCAGTGATCCTCATCAACCTGCTCCCGCATCGCGAGGCCGCACGCAAGCGCCGGCGCGAAGCGTTCTATGGCGCGCTGGGCGCCTCGGCGCTCCTGGGCGTGCTGATCGCCGGCCTGGGCTACCTCTGGTTCGAGGCACAGATCTCGGCCCAGCAGACCAAGAACAACTTCCTCAAGACCGAAATCACCAAGCTCGAGGTCGAGATCAAGGAGATCTCGACGCTGCAGGAAGAAATCGCCGCGCTGCGCGCGCGCCAGCAGGCGGTCGAAGACCTGCAGGGCGACCGCAACCTGCCGGTGCATCTGCTCAACGAGCTCGTGCGGCAATTGCCCGACGGCGTCTACCTGACGAGCATGAAGCAGGACAACCAGACGGTCACGCTGCAGGGCATGGCGCAGTCGAACGAGCGCGTCTCGGAGCTGCTGCGCAACCTGGGCAACAACAGCCCGTGGCTGGTCAAGCCCGAGCTGGTCGAAATCACCTCCGCCAACGTGAGCCTGAGCCAGCGCGACCAGCGCCGCGTGGCGAACTTCACGATGCGCATCGGCCTCAAGCGCCCGACGGACGCGCAGAAGGCCGCGGCCGACAAGGCGCTGGTCACGCGGCCACCGGTCAAGGGATAAAAGGACCATGGCAAGCAATCGCCCCTCTCAGAAACTGGACGTCGGCGCGGCGCTGCGCGACTTCGGCGACCAGTTCCGCAACCTGAACCCGAACGACCCCTCGATGTGGCCGCCGGTGCCGCGCTACGCCCTGTGCGTGGCGGTGACGGCGCTGGTGCTCGTCGCGCTGTGGTTCGTCTGGCTCACCAATTCGAACGACGAGCTCGAGAGCGAGCGCGCGAAGGAAGTCGCGCTGCGCGCCGACTACCAGAAGAAGGTCGCGCTGGCCGCCAACCTCGACCTGCTGAAGAAGCAGCGCGAGCAGGTGCAGCAGTACGTGACGCTGCTCGAGAAGCAGCTGCCCAGCAAGGCCGAGATGGACGCCCTGCTGTCGGACATCAACCAGGCGGGCCTCGGCCGCAGCCTGCAGTTCGAGCTGTTCCGCCCGGGTCAGGTGTCTGTCAAGGACTACTACGCCGAACTGCCGATCGCGGTGCGCGTGACCGGGCGCTACCACGACATCGGCGCCTTCGCGGCCGACGTCGCGGGCCTCTCGCGCATCGTGACCCTGAACAACCTGACGATCTCGCCGCAAAAAGACAAGGACGGCACGCTGACGATGGATGCCACGGCCCGCACCTACCGCTACCTCGACGACGAAGAGCGGGCGGCCCAGAAACGCGCATCGGCGCCGAAGGCGAAGAAATGAGGACGACCGCCAATCTGCTGTGGCTCGTGGTGGCCGCGCTGGGCCTGAGCGCCTGCGCCGATTCCGAACAGGAAGAACTGCGGCGCTGGATGGTCGAGCAGCGCGCCCAGGTCAAGCCCACGGTGCCGCCGATCACCGAGCCCAAGAAGTTCACGCCCCAGGCCTATACCGGAGGGGGCGGCGTTCGAGCCCTTCAACCTGCTCAAGCTCACCCAGGCACTGCGCCGCGAGTCGAACCAGCCGAGCACGTCCGAGCTGATCGCGCCGGAACTCGCCCGCCGCAAGGAAGCGCTCGAAGCCTTCCCGCTCGACGCGATGGCCATGGTGGGCAGCATGAACCGCCAGGGCCAGCCCGTGGCGCTGATTCGCGTCGACAAGCTGCTCTACAAGGTGCGGGTCGGCGAATACCTGGGGCTCAACTACGGGCGCATCACCCGTATCAACGAAACCGAAGTGACCCTGCGCGAGATCGTGCAGGACGCCGCCGGTGAATGGATCGAACGCGTGGCGACATTGCAGCTGCAAGAGAGTGCGAAATGAATCATAAGAAATCAACGTTGGCACAGCGGCTGCGAGCTGCCGGCCTGGGTCTGCTGGCATTGGGTGCGTTGGCCATCGCGCACGCGCAGAACGCCATCGAATCGGTCACCAGTTCGACGCAGTCCGGCTCCGAGGTCATCCGCATCGACCTGGCGCAGCCGCTCGCGGCGCTGCCGACCGGCTTCGTGGTCCAGGCGCCGGCGCGCATCGCGCTCGACTTTCCCGGCGTGACCAATGCCATCGGGCGCTCCGCCATCGACGTGAACCAGGGCAACCTGCGCTCGGTGAACGTGGTGCAGGCCGGCGAACGCAGCCGCGTGGTGCTGAACCTCAAGCAGGCGACCGCCTACAAGGCCGAGATCCAGGGCAAGTCGCTGCTGGTGATCCTCGAGCCGGTGGCCGGCACCGCGCTCGCGTCGTCCACGCCCACGGTCTTCGCCGAAAACCGCAACCGCGACACCCTGCCGCTGCGCGACGTCGATTTCCGCATGGGCCCCGACAACACCGGCCGCGTGATCGTCGACCTGCCGAACAACCAGGTCGGCGTGGACGTCCGCCAGCAGGGCAAGAACCTGATCGTGGAGTTCACCAAGTCGACGCTGCCCGAAGGGCTGCGCCGCCGCCTGGACGTGGGCCGACTTCAACACGCCGGTGCAGCTGATCACATCGCAGCAGTCGGGCGACCGCGTGCGCATGACCATCGAAGCCCGCGGCGACTGGGAGCACAGCGCCTACCAGAGCGAGAACCAGTTCGTGGTCGAGGTGCGCGCGCGCAAGGTCGACCCGACCAAGCTGACGCAGGGCGTGGGCTACAACGGCGAGAAGCTCTCGCTGAACTTCCAGAACATCGAGATCCGGTCGCTGCTGCAGGTGATCGCCGACTTCACGAACTTCAACATCGTGACCTCCGACTCGGTCACCGGCGCGCTCACGCTGCGCCTGAAGGACGTGCCCTGGGATCAGGCGCTCGACATCATCATGCAGGCCAAGAACCTCGGCATGCGCAAGAACGGCAGCGTGCTGTGGATCGCGCCCAAGGACGAGATCAACGCCAAGGAAAAGCTCGAATTCGAGGCCAAGGCCGCGATCGAGAACCTCGAGCCGCTGCGCACCCAGTCGTTCCAGCTCAACTACACCAAGGCGATCGCCATCGCCCAGGGCCTGACCGGCACCGGTGCATCTTCCGGCGGCGGCGGTGGCGGCGGCTCCGGCACCACCACCCGCATCCTGAGCCCGCGCGGCAGCGTGATCGCGGAATCGCGCACCAACCAGCTCTTCGTCTCCGACATCCCGTCGCGCCTCGCGCAGGTCGCGGAGCTGATCCAGAAGCTCGACGTGCCGGTGCGCCAGGTGCTGATCGAGGCACGGATCGTGGAAGCCTCCGACACCTTCGGCAAGTCGCTGGGCGTGCGGCTCGGCGGCGGCATCTCTCGCGAACGCGTCGCCTCGGCCAACGGCAATCCGGCATACGGCACCATCGGCGTGATGCCCGCCACCACCGGTGGCGGCGGTGTCGGCACCGCAGCAGCCACCTGGACCAACTCCAACTTCATCAACCTGCCCGCGGGCGATGCGGGCGGCACCGGCAATTCGCCCGGAACCTTCGCGATCTCGCTGTTCAACTCGAGCCTGTCGCGCATGCTGAACCTCGAGATCTCGGCACTCGAAGCCGATGGCAAGGGCAAGCTGGTCTCCAGCCCCCGCGTCATCACGGCCGACCAGACGAAGGCGCTGATCGAGCAGGGCGAGGAAATCCCCTACCAGCAGGCCACGTCGAGCGGTGCGACCTCGATCTCGTTCCGCAAGGCGGTGCTGAAGCTCGAAGTCACGCCGCAGATCACGCCCGAAGGCAACATCATCCTCACGCTCGACGTGAGCAAGGATGCGCGCGGCGTGAACACCTCGGCGGGCCCGGCCATCAACACCAAGCACGTGCAGACCGAGGTGCTGGTCGAGAACGGCGGCACGGTCGTCATCGGTGGTATCTTCGAACTCACCGAAACCAATGACGAATCGCGCGTGCCGGTGCTGGGTGAAGTGCCCTACCTCGGGGCGCTGTTCCGCAAGCGCGAACGCGTTGCCAACAAGACCGAAATGCTCGTCTTTATCACTCCGAAGATGATTACCGACCGCAACGCCGCGCGCTGACGCGCGGGCGTAGCAGCCACCGCGTGGCGGTCGCACTCGTCGGGTTGCCCGGCGCCGGCAAATCCGCAGTGGGCCGGCGCCTCGGCGCACGCCTGGACCTTCCCTTCGTCGACACCGACCACGTGATCGAGCAGCGCATCGGCTGCTCGATCCGCGATTACTTCGAGCGCGAGGGCGAGACCGCCTTCCGCGACCTCGAGCAGTCGGTGATCGCCGACCTGGCCGCGCGGCCGCACGGCATCCTGGCCACCGGCGGCGGTGCGGTCCTGCGCGAGGCCAACCGCAGGCAGCTGCACGAGCACTTCCACGTCATCTACCTGCGTTCCTCGCCCGAAGACCTGTTCCGGCGGCTGCGGCACGACGTCAAGCGGCCCTTGCTGCAGGTGGCGGACCCGCTCGGCCGCCTGCGCGAGCTGCACGACGCGCGCGACCCGCTCTACCGCGAGACGGCGCACGACGTGGTCGACACCGGCCGCCCCTCGATCGCCATGCTGGTGAACATCATCGTGATGCAGCTCGAACTCGCCGGCATCGTCACCCCCGGGGCGCATCCCGAAGAGCCCGCCGCCTGAGCGGCGCCGACCCGGCGGCCGGGCCGCCCGGCGCGCAGCGCCTAAACTCGCTGCCATGCCATTCCCCGCATCCTCCGCACCGCCAGAGCGCGTCGACATCCAGCTCGGCGACCGCAGCTATCCGATCCTGATCGGCGCCGGCCTGCTGGACGATCCCGCGAGCTATGCCGCGGTGCCTGCTGCCGCGAGCGCGCTGATCGTGAGCAACACCACGGTGGCGCCGCTCTACGCCCAGCGCCTGCGCGCCGCACTCGCGGGCCGCTTCCGCAGCGTGCACCTGCTCGAACTGCCCGATGGCGAAAGCCACAAGAACTTGCAGACCCTGAACCTGATCTTCGACGAGCTGCTCGGGCAGGGCAGCGACCGCAAGACGGTGCTCTTCGCGCTCGGCGGTGGCGTGGTGGGCGACATGACAGGCTTCGCGGCCGCGAGCTACATGCGCGGCGTGCCCTTCGTGCAGGTGCCGACGACCCTGCTCGCGCAGGTCGATTCGTCGGTGGGCGGCAAGACGGCCATCAACCATCCGCTCGGCAAGAACATGATCGGCGCCTTCTACCAGCCGCAGCTCGTGCTGTGCGACCTGGACACGCTGCAGACGCTGCCGCCGCGCGAACTGAGTGCCGGCCTGGCCGAGGTGATCAAGTACGGGCCGATCCACGACATGCCGTTCCTCGACTGGATCGAAGCGAACATCGATGCGCTGGTGGCGCGCGACCCCGTCGCCCTCGCGCATGCGGTCAAGCGCAGCTGCGAGATCAAGGCGCTGGTGGTCGGTCAGGACGAGCGCGAAACCGGCCTGCGCGCGATCCTGAACTTCGGCCACACCTTCGGCCATGCGATCGAGTCGGGCCTGGGCTACGGCGAATGGCTCCATGGCGAGGCGGTCGGCTGCGGCATGGTCATGGCGGCGCATCTGTCGCAGCGGCTCGGCGGCGTCGACGCCGCCTTCGTTGAGCGGCTCACGCGCCTGATCGCGCGCGCCGGCCTGCCGACCGTCGGCCCGGCCCTGGGTGCCGACAGGTACATCGAACTGATGCGGGTCGACAAGAAGTCCGAGGCGGGCGAGATCCGCTTCGTGGTCATCGACAGGCCGGGCTCGGCCGTGGTCCGCAGCGCGCCCGACGCGCTCGTGCGCGAAGTGCTCGCGCAGTGCTGCCGCGCCGCCGAATGAACCTCGCGGCCTGGGCCTGCCATCCGTCGCGCTCGCGCGGGCGCCGGCATGCCGAGCCGCCCGCGCCCACGCGCGATGCCTTCCAGCGCGACCGCGACCGCATCGTGCATTCCACCGCCTTCCGGCGCCTGGTCTACAAGACCCAGGTATTCCTGAACCACGAAGGCGACCTGTTCCGCACGCGGCTCACGCATTCGCTGGAGGTGGCGCAGCTGGGCCGCTCGATCGCGCGCGCCCTGCGCCTCAACGAGGACCTCGTCGAAGCTATCGCGCTGGCGCACGACCTCGGCCACACGCCCTTCGGCCATGCGGGCCAGGATGCGCTCAACGCCTGCATGGAGGGCCATGGCGGCTTCGAGCACAACCTGCAGAGCCTGCGCGTGGTCGATGCGCTCGAGCACCGCTATCCGCAGTACGACGGGCTGAACCTGAGCTTCGAGACCCGCGAAGGCATCCTCAAGCACTGCTCACGCGCCAATGCCGAACGGATCGAGGCCGCCGAGCCGTACGGCGTGGCGCGGCGCTTCCTCGACCGCACGCAGCCGGGCCTCGAGGCGCAGCTGTGCAACCTCGCCGATGCCATCGCCTACAACGCGCACGACATCGACGACGGCGTGCGCTCCGGGCTCATCAGCGTCGAGCAGCTCGCGGAAGTGGCGCTGTTCGAGCGCTACCGGCGCGAGGCGCTGGACGAATACCCGCAGCTCGAAGGGCGGCGCGTGCTCTACGAAGCGATCCGGCGCATGCTCAGTGCCCAGGTGTACGACGTGATCGACGCCACCCGCGCGGCGATCGAGGCGGCGGCGCCGGCCGATGCCGACGCGGTGCGCCGCGCGCCGCCGCTGGTCCGCTTCAGCGACGGCATGCAGGCGCAGTCGGACGCGCTCAAGCGCTTTCTGTTCCGCAACCTGTACCGGCATCCCCAGGTGACCCAGACCACCGACCAGGCGCAGCAGGTGGTGCGCGAGCTGTTCGCGGCCTACCTCGAACGCGACGCGGAAATGCCTGCCTCCTACGCCGGGCGCCGCGACCGGCACCGCGCCGTCGCCGACTACATCGCCGGCATGACCGACCGCTTCGCGATGCGCGAGCATGAGCGGCTGACCGGCCGCCGGGGCATCGGATGACCGTTGGCGGCAGCAGCACCGCGGCCGCGCCCGCGCGCGTTCCGGCCGCGGCCTTCGCCGTCGTGCTGGGCGGCGTCAGCGCCGCGCTGCACCTGGGCAAGCTGCCACCGGCCGTGCCCGCGCTGCAGGCCTCGATGGGCATCGACCTCGTCCAGGCCGGCTTCCTGCTGTCGCTCGTGCAGGTGGCGAGCATGACGCTGGGGCTCGTGGTCGGGCTCGCGGCCGACACGATCGGCCTGCGCCGCAGCATGCTGGCGGGGCTGTCGATCCTCACGGTCGCGAGCCTGCTGGGCGGCGCCGTGGGTGCCGGCTGGCTCGGCGGTGCGTTCGCGGTGCAATGGCTGCTGGGCCTGCGCGCGCTCGAAGGCATCGGTTTCCTGCTCGCCGTCATGCCCGGCCCGGGGCTGATCCGCCGGCTGACGCCGCCGGGCGCCGACAAGGCCGCGCTGGGCGTGTGGGGCGCCTACATGCCGCTCGGCGTGGCGCTCGCATTGCTCGTCGGGCCGGCGCTGATCGGCTGGGGCGGATGGGCCGACTGGTGGTGGACGCTGTCGGCCGTCTCGGCCGGCGCCGCGTTCTGGCTCTGGCGCATCGTGCCTGCCGACGTGCGCCGCGTGCCGGCGGCCGGAGTCGCCGGTGGCGCGGACCGCGGGGCCGACGGATGGCCGTCGCGGTTGCGGCTCACCCTCGCGGCCTCCGCGCCATGGATGATCGCCGCGACCTTCGCGGTCTATTCGGCCCAGTGGATGGCGGTGATCGGTTTTCTGCCCGCGATCTATGCCGCGGCCGGCGTGCCGGCGGGCTTCAATGCGGTGCTGACGGCGCTCGCCGCCGCGACGAACATCGTCGGCAACCTGGCCGGCGGCCGCTGGCTGCAGCGCGGCGTCGCACCCGAGCGGCTGCTGCGTACGGGCTTCCTGGCGATGGCGTTCGGCGGCATCGCGGCCTTCGCCCAGGTGGGGCAGGGCGCCGATGCCCTCGGGCTGCCGCCGGCGCTGCGCTATGTCGCCGTGTGCCTGTTCTCTCTCGGTGGTGGCATGGTGCCCGCGACGCTGTTCCTGCTCGGCGTGCGGCTGGCGCCCGGGGCTTCCACCGTCTCCACCACCGTGGGGCTGGTGCAGCAGGCTTCGTCGCTCGGGCAGTTCCTGGCGCCGCCCGCGGTGGCGTGGATCGCACAGCGCGCCGGCGGCTGGCACTGGACCTGGGGCGCCACGCTCGCCTGCTCGCTCGCGGGCATCGCGCTCGCGCGGCGCTTGGGGCGAATACGCCTGGCGGCGGAGGTGGCATGACGGGCGCGGCGACAATCGAGGCCATGCAAGCCGAAGCCGACACGCGGCGCTGGCTGGAGCGCGCGGTCATCGGGCTCAACCTCTGCCCCTTCGCCAAGGCGGTGCACGTGAAGCGGCAGATCCACTATGCCGTCTACCTGCCGGCCGGCGACGAGTCCCTGATCGAGATGCTCCTGGCCGAGGCCCATGAACTCACCGCGCGCGATGCTTCCGTGCGCGACACCACCTTGCTGATCGCACCCAACACCTTGGCGGATTTTCTGGACTTCAACGACTTCACGGTGCGCGCCGAACGCAAGCTCGCGCGCGCGGGTTTCGACGGCGTGCTGCAGCTCGCGAGCTTCCACCCGCACTTCCAGTTCGCCGGCAGCGCGGCCGACGACATCGCCAATGCCACCAACCGCGCGCCGTATCCCACGCTGCACCTGCTGCGCGAAGAGAGCGTCGGCCGCGCCGTCGATGCCTTCCCCGATGCCGAGGCGATCTTCGAGCGCAACATCGAAACCCTCGAGGCGCTGGGGCAGGCCGGCTGGGATGCGCTCGACGTCGGCCCCGGGAGCGCGCGCCCATGAGCGCCCACGCAGCCAAGGCCGCGGCGAAGACCACCCGCACGGCCGCCAGGGCCGATGCCGAGCTGGCCGAGGTGCTGCGCCCCGGCCAGTCCATCGAGCTCCTGAAGGAACTGCACATCCTCACGCGCGAAGGACGGCTCAACCAGGACTCGCGCCGCAAGCTCAAGCAGGTCTACCACCTGTTCCAGTTCATCGAACAGCTGCTGCGCGAGCTGCCCGAGGCGGGTGGCGACGCCACCCTGGCCGACCACGGCGCGGGCAAGTCGTACCTGGGTTTCATCATCTATGACCTGTTCTTCCGCGCGCGCGCCGGCGGCCATGTCTACGGCATCGAGACGCGCGCCGAATTGGTCGAGAAATCGCGCGCCCTGGCCGCGCGGCTCGGTTTCGAGCGGATGTCGTTCCTCAACCTCACGGTGGCCGAATCCGCCACCGCGCGCGAGCTGCCCGAGCGCATCGACGTGGTCACCGCGCTGCACGCCTGCGACACCGCCACCGACGATGCGATCGCCTTCGGCCTCGCGAAGAAGGCGCGCTGCATGGTGCTCGTCCCCTGCTGCCAGGCCGAAGTGGCCGCCTGCCTGCGCGAGACCAAGGCGCTGGCGCTGTCGCGCACCCCGCTCGCCGAGCTCTGGCGCCATCCGCTGCACACGCGCGAGATCGGCAGCCAGCTCACCAACGTGCTGCGCTGCCTGTACCTCGAGGCCAACGGCTACAGCGTGACGGTGACCGAACTCGTCGGCTGGGAGCACAGCATGAAGAACGAGCTGATCCTGGCCCGCCACACCGGCCACCGCAAGGCGGCGGCGGCCGCGCGGCTGCGCGAGCTGCTGTCGCAGTTCGGGCTCGACGCGCTGGGCGACACGCGCTTCCGCCTGCCCTGAGGCGTACCCGGAAAAAAGAAGAAGCGCGCCCCGTACGACGCCATGGCCCGTCTGCCCCGCCTCACGCTCGCCGGCATGCCGCACCACGTGATCCAGCGCGGCAACAACCGCCAGCCGATCTTCGTCGACCGGGCCGACCACGAGCGGCTGCTCGCGCTCATGGCCGAGGCGGCCGCCCGCTTCGGCGTGGCGGTGCATGCCTACGTGCTGATGGACAATCACTTCCATCTGCTGGCCACGCCCGGCACCGACACCGGGCTGCCGCAGTTCATGCAATCGGTCGGGCGCAGCTACGTGCGCTACTTCAACGACCGGCACGGCCGCAGCGGCACCTTGTGGGAAGGGCGCTACAGGTCCACGCTGATCCAGACCGACCGCTATCTGCTGACCTGCATGGCGTACATCGATCTCAATCCGGTCCGCGCGGGCATGGTGCCGGATGCGCGCGACTTCCCCTGGTCCAGCCATGCCCACTACGCGGGCCTGCGGCACGACAAGCTGCTGACGCCGCATCCGCTCTACTGGGAGCTTGGCAACACGCCGTTCGCCCGCGAAGCCGCCTACGTCGAACTCGTGCGCGCCGGCGTGCGGGCCGCGGACCAGGGCACGCTGACCGACGCGACGCTGCGCGGCTGGGCGGCGGGCGACGCCGACTTCCTCGCGTCGCTCCAGAAGTCGACCGAGCGGCGCGTGAGCAAGACCAAGGCCGGACGGCCTCCCTCGACGCCGGCCCCATAACGCTACGTTGCTGCGCAGCGGCGCCAGGTCCTTTTCGGACTTTTTAATCTGTCCCCATTTTTATCTCGACCAAAAGACTCGATTTCAAATCAGACTCTGACCCCCATTAAAGTGTTTGGCATTCTTTGTGCATCGCAATATGCTTCCAATCCCTGCGAAAACTGAAGGAGTGCGCCATGACGACGGCTGCCGAGATCGAACATCTCCAACAACACGGTCTGTATTCCGCTGCCGACGAACATGACGCCTGCGGCGTCGGCTTCGTGGCGCACATCAAGGGCGAGAAGAGCCACGCCATCGTGCTCCAGGGCCTGAAGATCCTCGAGAACCTCGACCATCGCGGCGCAGTGGGCGCTGACAAGCTGATGGGCGACGGCGCCGGCATCCTGATCCAGCTGCCCGACCGCCTCTACCGCGAGGAAATGGCCAAGCAGGGCGTCACGCTGCCGCCGCCCGGCGAATACGGCGTGGGCATGATCTTCCTGCCCAAGGAACACGCCTCGCGCCAGGCCTGCGAGCAGGAAATGGAGCGCGCGATCAAGGCCGAAGGCCAGGTGCTGCTGGGCTGGCGCGACGTGCCTGTCAACCGCGACATGCCGATGTCGCCGACCGTGCGCGAGAAGGAACCGCTGCTGCGCCAGGTCTTCATCGGCCGCGGCAACGACGTGATCGTGCAGGACGCGCTCGAACGCAAGCTCTACGTGATCCGCAAGACCGCGAGCGCCAACATCCAGCGCCTGAAGCTCAAGCACAGCAAGGAATACTACGTGCCGAGCATGTCGAGCCGCACGGTGGTCTACAAGGGCCTGCTGCTGGCCGACCAGGTCGGCACCTACTACCTCGACCTGCAGGACAAGCGCTGCGTCTCGGCGCTGGGCCTGGTGCACCAGCGTTTCTCGACCAACACCTTCCCCGAGTGGCCGCTGGCCCACCCGTACCGCTACGTCGCCCACAACGGCGAAATCAACACGGTCAAGGGCAACTACAACTGGATGAAGGCGCGCGAAGGCGTGATGTCCTCGCCGGTGCTCGGCCCCGACCTGCAGAAGCTCTATCCGATCAGCTTCGCCGGCCAGTCCGACACCGCCACCTTCGACAACTGCCTCGAGCTGCTGACGATGGCCGGCTACCCGATCAGCCAGGCCGTGATGATGATGATTCCCGAGCCCTGGGAACAGCACGCCACCATGGACCCGCGTCGCCGCGCGTTCTACGAATACCACGCCGCGATGCTCGAGCCCTGGGACGGCCCGGCCTCGATCGTGTTCACCGACGGCCGCCAGATCGGCGCCACGCTCGACCGCAACGGCCTGCGCCCCTCGCGCTACTGCGTGACCGACGACGACCTCGTCATCATGGCCTCCGAATCGGGCGTGCTGCCCGTGCCCGAGCAGAAGATCGTGCGCAAGTGGCGCCTGCAGCCCGGCAAGATGTTCCTGATCGACCTGGAGCAGGGCCGCATGATCGACGACGAGGAGGTCAAGGCCACCCTCGCCAACAGCAAGCCCTACAAGCAGTGGATCGAGAACCTGCGCATCAAGCTCGACAGCGTCGAGGCCGAGCCGGTGGTCGCGCCGCTGTCGCAGGTGCCGCTGCTCGATCGCCAGCAGGCCTTCGGCTACACGCAGGAGGACATCAAGTTCCTCATGAGCCCGATGGCGCAGGCCGGCGAGGAGGGCATCGGCTCCATGGGCAACGACAGCCCGCTCGCGGTGCTCTCGAGCAAGAACAAGCCGCTCTACAACTACTTCAAGCAGCTGTTCGCGCAGGTGACGAACCCGCCGATCGACCCGATCCGCGAGGCGATCGTGATGTCGCTCGTGTCCTTCATCGGCCCGAAGCCGAACCTGCTCGACATCAACCAGGTCAACCCGCCGATGCGGCTCGAGGTGAGCCAGCCGATCCTCGACTTCGCCGACATGGCGAAGCTGCGCGACATCGGCACCTACACCCAGGGCAAGTTCAAGAGCTACGTGCTCGACATCACCTATCCGCTCGCCTGGGGCTACGAAGGCGTCGAGGCCAAGCTCGCGTCGCTCTGCGCCGAGGCGGTGGACGCGATCAAGGGCGGCCACAACATCCTGATCGTGAGCGACCGCGGCGTCGGTCCCACGCAGGTGGCGATTCCCGCCGTGCTCGCGCTCTCGGCCGTGCACCAGTACCTGGTGCGCGAGGGTCTGCGCACCACGGCCGGCCTGGTGGTCGAGACCGGTTCGGCGCGCGAAGTGCACCACTTCGCGGTGCTCGCGGGCTACGGCGCCGAAGCCGTGCACCCCTACCTCGCGATGGAAACGCTGGCCGCGATGCACGCCGACCTGCCGGGCGACCTGAGCGCCGAGAAGGCGGTCTACAACTACGTCAAGGCGATCGGCAAGGGCCTGTCGAAGATCATGTCGAAGATGGGCGTCAGCACCTACATGAGCTACTGCGGCGCCCAGCTGTTCGAGGCCATCGGCCTGAACAGCGAGACCGTCTCCAAGTACTTCACCGGCACCGCGAGCCGCGTCGAGGGCATCGGCGTGTTCGAGATCGCCGAGGAAGCCATCCGCATGCACCGCGTCGCGTTCGGCGACGACCCCGTGCTCTCGAACATGCTCGACGCCGGCGGCGAATACGCCTGGCGCACGCGCGGCGAGGAGCACATGTGGACGCCCGACGCGATCGCCAAGCTGCAGCACAGCACGCGCGCCAACAACTGGAACACCTACAAGGAATACGCGCAGCTCATCAACGACCAGAACCGCCGCCACCTCACGCTGCGCGGCCTGTTCGAGTTCAAGATCGATCCGGCCAAGGCGATCCCCGTCGACGAGGTCGAACCGGCCTCCGAGATCGTCAAGCGCTTCGCCACCGGCGCGATGTCGCTCGGCTCGATCAGCACCGAGGCGCATTCGGTGCTCGCCGTCGCCATGAACCGCATCGGCGGCAAGAGCAACACCGGCGAGGGCGGCGAAGATCCCGCGCGCTACCGCAACGAGCTCAAGGGCATTCCGATCAAGCAGGGCGACACGCTCAAGAGCATCGTCGGCGCCGAGAACGTCGAGGTCGACCTGCCGCTCAAGGACGGCGACTCGCTGCGCTCGCGCATCAAGCAGGTGGCTTCGGGCCGCTTCGGCGTCACGGCCGAGTACCTGCATTCGGCCGACCAGATCCAGATCAAGATGGCGCAGGGCGCCAAGCCCGGCGAGGGCGGCCAGCTGCCCGGCGGCAAGGTCACCGAGTACATCGGCAAGCAGCGCTACGCGGTGCCGGGCGTGGGCCTCATCAGCCCGCCGCCGCACCACGACATCTACTCGATCGAGGACCTGGCGCAGCTCATCCACGACCTGAAGAACACCGCGCCGCACGCGAGCATCAGCGTGAAGCTGGTGAGCGAGATCGGCGTCGGCACCATCGCCGCGGGCGTGGCCAAGTGCAAGAGCGACCACGTGGTGATCGCCGGCCATGACGGCGGCACGGGCGCCTCGCCCTGGTCGTCGATCAAGCATGCGGGCAGCCCGTGGGAGATCGGCCTGGCCGAGACGCAGCAGACGCTGGTGCTCAACCGCCTGCGCAGCCGCATCCGCGTGCAGGCCGACGGCCAGATGAAGACCGGCCGCGACGTCGCGATCGGCGCGCTGCTGGGCGCCGACGAGTTCGGCTTCGCGACCGCGCCGCTGGTGGTCGAGGGCTGCATCATGATGCGCAAGTGCCACCTCAACACCTGCCCGGTGGGCGTGGCCACGCAGGACCCGGTGCTGCGCAAGAAGTTCTCGGGCAAGCCCGAGCACGTCGTCAACTACTTCTTCTTCGTCGCCGAGGAAGTGCGCCAGATCATGGCCCAGCTCGGCATCCGCAAGTTCGACGACATGATCGGCCGCGCCGACCTGCTCGACATGCGCCGCGGCATCGAACACTGGAAGGCCTCGGGCCTGGACTTCAGCCGCCTGTTCGCGCTGCCGAACGTGCCGGCCGAGGTGCCGCGCTACCACGTGGAGAACCAGGAGCACGGCCTCGACAAGGCGCTCGACGTCAAGCTGATCGAGAAGTCGCGTCCGGCCATCGAGCGCGGCGAGAAGGTGCAGTTCATCGAGGTGGCACGCAACGTCAACCGCTCCGTGGGCGCGATGCTCTCGGGCGCGCTGACCAAGGTGCATCCGCAGGGCCTGCCCGACGATTCGATCCGCATCCAGCTCGAAGGCACGGGCGGCCAGTCGTTCGGCGCCTTCCTGGCGCGCGGCATCACGCTGTACCTGATCGGCGACGCCAACGACTACACCGGCAAGGGCCTCTCGGGCGGCCGCGTGGTGGTGCGCCCGAGCCTGGACTTCCGCGGCGAGGCGGCGCGCAACACCATCGTCGGCAACACCGCGCTCTACGGCGCGACCACCGGCGAGGCCTACCTCTGCGGCGTGGCCGGCGAACGCTTCGCGGTGCGCCTCTCGGGCGCCACCGCGGTGGTCGAAGGCACGGGCGACCACGGCTGCGAGTACATGACCGGCGGCACCGTGGCCGTGCTCGGCAAGACCGGCCGCAACTTCGCGGCCGGCATGAGCGGCGGCGTGGCCTTCGTCTACGACGAGGACGGCCAGTTCGCCTCGCGCTGCAACATGGCCATGGTCTCGCTCGAGAAGGTGCTGACCTCGGCCGAGCAGACCGCGAGCATGCACCGCAAGATCTGGCACGGCGGCGAGACCGACGAGGCCCAGCTCAAGAAGCTGCTCGAGGAGCACCACCGCTGGACCGGCAGCAAGCGCGCGCGCGAGCTGCTCGACAACTGGGCCGTCTCGCGCACCAAGTTCGTGAAGGTGTTCCCGAACGAGTACAAGCGCGCGCTCGCGGAGCTGCACGACCGCAAGGTCGAGATCACGAGCAGCGGCAACAACGCGCACGTCGGCCTCGAGCCGCACGCGATCGCTGCCTCCAAGACCGCGCCGGCCGCTGCCTGAAGCCCGGGTGAACGAAGACACAACAAAGGAACATCACGATGGGAAAGATCACCGGCTTCCTGGAGCATGAGCGCATCGAGGAGGGCTACCGCCCGGTCGAGGAGCGCCTCAAGCACTACAAGGAATTCGTCATCGGCCTGAACACCGAGCAGGCGAAGGTGCAGGGCGCGCGCTGCATGGACTGCGGCACGCCCTTCTGCAACAGCGGCTGCCCGGTCAACAACATCATTCCGGACTTCAACGACCTCGTGTACCGCAACGACTGGCAGAACGCCTTCGCGGTGCTCGATTCGACCAACAACTTCCCGGAGTTCACCGGCCGCATCTGCCCCGCACCGTGCGAGGCCGCCTGCGTGCTCAACGTGAACGACGATCCGGTCGGCATCAAGTCGCTGGAGCACGCGATCATCGACCGCGCCTGGGACGAAGGCTGGGTCGCACCGCGCGTGGCCAAGCACAAGACCGGCAAGAAGGTCGCGGTCGTGGGCTCCGGTCCCGCCGGCATGGCCGCGGCGCAGCAGCTCGCACGCGCCGGCCACGACGTGACGCTGTTCGAGAAGAACGACCGCATCGGCGGCCTGCTGCGCTACGGCATCCCCGACTTCAAGATGGAGAAGTCGCACATCGACCGCCGCGTCGAGCAGATGAAGGCCGAAGGCGTGACCTTCCGCACCGGCGTGATCGTCGGCGCCGCGAAGGAGCCGCTCGGCAAGGGCTCCAAGGTGACCAACCTCGCGAAGGAAACCGTCACGCCCGAGCAGCTGCAGAAGGAATTCGACGCCGTGCTGCTCACCGGCGGCGCCGAGCAGTCGCGCGACCTGCCGGTGCCGGGCCGCGACCTCGACGGCATCCATTTCGCGATGGAGTTCCTGCCGCAGCAGAACCGCGTCAACGCCGGCGACAAGGTCAAGGGCCAGCTGCGCGCCGACGGCAAGCACGTGATCGTGATCGGCGGCGGCGACACCGGCTCCGACTGCGTGGGCACCAGCAACCGCCATGGCGCGGTCAGCGTCACCCAGTTCGAGCTGATGCCCCAGCCGCCCGAGGAGGAGAACCGTCCGCTGACCTGGCCCTACTGGCCGATCAAGCTGCGCACCAGCTCGAGCCACGAGGAAGGCTGCGAGCGCGAGTTCGCGATCTCGACCAAGGAATTCATCGGCGAAAAGGGCAAGGTCACCGGCCTGAAGACCGTGCGCGTCGAGTGGAAGGACGGCCGGATGCAGGAGATCGCGGGCAGCGAGCAGGTGCTCAAGGCCGACCTCGTGCTGCTGGCGATGGGCTTCGTGAGCCCGGTGGCGAGCGTGCTCGATGCCTTCGGCGTCGACAAGGACGCGCGCGGCAATGCCAAGGCGACGGTCGACTTCGTCGGCGGCTATGCCACCAACGTGCCCAAGGTGTTCGCGGCGGGCGACATGCGCCGCGGCCAGTCGCTCGTGGTGTGGGCGATCCGCGAGGGCCGTCAGGCCGCGCGCTCGGTCGACGAGTTCCTGATGGGTTTCAGCGACCTCCCGCGCTGAGATTTTTGTTTCAATTTCGCGGGGCCCGTCGCGGTCCCGCTATCATTCGCGGAAACCGCACGCCGGGATGCCTGAAAGGGTACCCGGCTTTTTTATTGAGATGGACCCAGCCGCACAGCCACATCCTTTTGTCGAGTTCCGCGACGTCACGTTCGGCTACGGCGCACGCGCGATCCTCGGCGGTGTGTCGTTCTCGGTGCCGCGCGGCAAGGTCACGGCCCTGATGGGCGCCTCCGGCGGCGGCAAGACGACGGTGCTGCGGCTCGTCGGCGGCCAGCAGCGGGCGCAGCGCGGCGAAGTGTTGTTCGACGGCCACGATGTCGGCAAGTTCGACGCCGCGGCCATGTACGCGGCGCGGCGCCGCATGGGCATGCTGTTCCAGTTCGGCGCGCTGTTCACCGACATGAGCGTGTTCGACAACGTGGCGTTTCCGCTGCGCGAGCACACCCAGCTGCCCGAGCCGCTGGTGCGCGACATCGTGCTGATGAAGCTCGACGCCGTGGGCCTGCGCGGCGCGCGCGACCTGATGCCGAGCGAAGTCTCCGGCGGCATGGCGCGGCGGGTGGCGCTGGCGCGCGCGATCGCGCTCGATCCCGACCTGGTGATGTACGACGAGCCTTTCGCCGGCCTCGACCCGATCTCCCTCGGCACCGCGGCGCGGCTGATCCGCCGGCTCAACGACACCCTCGGCCTCACGAGCATCATCGTGTCGCACGACCTGGAAGAGACCTTCCGCATCGCCGACCACGTCGTCATCCTCGCCAACGGCCGCATTGCCGCCCAGGGCACGCCCGACGAAGTGCGCGGCAGCGACGATCCGCTGGTGCACCAGTTCGTCCATGCGCTGCCCGACGGGCCGGTGCATTTCCATTACCCGGGCGTCGGCATCGAAGAGGATTTCGATCCCCAGGGAGGCCGTTCATGAGCTGGTGGAAACCCGCCGACGTCGGCTATGCAGTGCGCAGCAAGCTCGCCGACCTGGGCCATGGCGCCAGGCTGTTCGTGCGCCTGGCGGTGCAGGGCGCGCAGAGCCTGCGGCGCTTCGGCCTGGTGCGCGACCAGATCCACTTCCTGGGCAACTACTCGCTCGCCATCATCGCGGTGTCGGGCCTCTTCGTGGGCTTCGTGCTCGGGCTGCAGATGTACTACGCGCTGCAGCGCTACGGTTCGTCCGAGGCGCTCGGCCTGCTCGTCACGCTGAGCCTGGTGCGCGAACTCGGGCCGGTGGTCGCGGCGCTGCTCTTCACGGGGCGCGCCGGCACCTCGCTGACGGCGGAGATCGGCCTCATGAAGGCCGGCGAGCAGCTCAGCGCGATGGAGATGATGGCGGTCGATCCGGTGCGCCGCATCCTGGCGCCGCGCTTCTGGGCCGGCGTCATCACCATGCCGCTGCTGGCCGCGGTGTTCAGCGCGGTCGGCATCATGGGCGGCTACGTGGTCGGCGTGCTGATGCTCGGCGTCGATCCGGGCGCCTTCTGGGGACAGATGCAGGCCGGCGTCGACGTGTGGCGCGACGTGGGCAACGGCGTGATCAAGAGCATCGTGTTCGGCTTCACCGTGAGCTTCATCGCGCTGCTGCAGGGCTACGAGGCGCAGCCCACGCCCGAAGGCGTGTCGCGCGCCACCACCCGCACCGTGGTGATGGCGTCGCTGTCGGTGCTGGGGCTCGACTTCCTGCTCACCGCCATGATGTTCAGTATTTGAGGGAGCCGCGGCTCCATCGTTCTAGAGAGTGCAACCATGCAACGTTCCAACAACGACATCTGGGTCGGCCTGTTCGTCCTGATCGGCGGCGCAGCGCTGCTGTTTCTCGCGCTGCAGTCGGCCAACCTGCTGAGCCTGAATTTCCAGAAGACCTACAACGTGGTCGCGCGCTTCGACAACATCGGCGGGCTCAAGCCGCAGACGGCGGTCAAGAGCGCCGGCGTGGTGGTCGGCCGGGTGGAATCGATCACGTTCAACGACAAGACCTTTCAGGCCGACGTCACGCTGGCTTTGCAAAACCGTTACAGTTTTCCGAAGGACAGCTCGCTCAAGATCCTGACCAGTGGCCTGCTCGGCGAGCAGTACATCGGAATCGAGGCGGGCTACGACGAGAAGCGCATGCAGGCCGGCGACACGATCACCGCGACCCAGTCGGCCGTGGTGCTTGAAAACCTGATCAGCCAGTTTCTCTACAGCAAGGCGGCCGAAGGAAGCACTTCGACGCCCGGAACCCCGAACAAGAAATGAAAACAACGCCCCCCCTTGTCCCTGGTGCTACAAGCAAGCTAGCAAACTTCGCCCGCTGGATGGGCATTTCCGCCGCCCTCGTCCTTTTCGCAGGATGCGCGAGCGGCCCGCAGGCCAATCCGGCCGATCCCTTCGAGCCGTTCAACCGCGGTGTCACGCGCTTCAACCAGGCGGTGGACGACGCGGTCCTGGTGCCCGTGGCCACGGCCTACGAGCGCACGCTGCCCTCGATGGTGCGCACCGGGGTGACCAACTTCTTCGGCAACATCGGCGACGTCTGGAGCCTGGCCAACAACGTGGCCCAGCTCAAGCTGCAGGACAGCGCCGAGACCTTCATGCGCCTGAACGTGAACACCTTCTTCGGGCTCGGCGGGCTGCTGGACATTGCGACCGAGGCAGGCATCCATCGCCACGAGGAAGACTTCGGCCAGACGCTCGGCCGCTGGGGCGTGGGGGCGGGCCCGTACGTGGTGCTGCCGCTGCTCGGTCCGTCGACGCTGCGCGACACCGCGGCGCTGCCGGTCGACCGCGCGGGCAATGTGATCGGCAACATGAACGACGTCGCCTGGCGCAATTCGCTCTCGGTACTCGAGGTGGTCGACACCCGCGCCAGGTACCTGCGCGCCGGCCGCCTGCTCGACGATGCCGCGCTCGACAAGTACACCTTCACGCGCGACGCCTACCTGCAGCATCGCCGCAGCGACGTCTATGACGGCAATCCGCCGGACGACAACGAAGGCGGCAAGTAGATCGGCGCAAAAAGCGGCTGAACGCCGGCCGATGCAGGCCGATCCGCTTGCATCCGGTTTCAAGGCTTCACCTGGGCTTTGGGAACCCGGTCGGCTGCCGACCCGTCGAACACGTTCTTCCGGAATGGCCGCTGCCCTGGTGCCGTGGCCGGCCGGACTTTCAAAAACCTGAGGGGAATCTGATGGACTACAAGATCTTGCAACGACGCGGCTTCGGCCGCCTGATGCTCGCCAGCGTGCTGCTCGTGGGTGCCGCCACCGCCTTCGTGCGCCCGGCCCATGCGGCCGACGAGGCGCCCGATGCGCTCGTGAAGCGGCTGTCGACCGACGTGCTCGAGACGATCAAGGCCGACACCTCGATCAAGGCCGGCGACATCAACAAGATCATGGTGCTGGTCGACAGCAAGATCATGCCGAACGTCAACTTCCAGCGCATGACGGCCTCCGCGGTCGGACCGGCCTGGCGTCAGGCGACCCCGGAGCAGCAGAAGCGGCTGCAGGAAGAATTCAAAACGCTGCTGGTGCGCACCTACGCGGGCGCGCTCGACCAGGTGAGCGACCAGACCGTGACCGTGCGCCCGTTCCGCGGCTCGCCCGAAGACACCGAGGTGCTGATCCGCACGGAGGTCAGGGGCCGCGGCGACCCGGTCCAGCTCGACTACCGCCTGGAGAAGACGCCGGGCCAGGGCGGCGGCTGGAAGGTCTACAACCTCAATGTGCTCGGCGTGTGGCTGGTCGACACCTACCGCACCCAGTTCGCGCAGGAAATCAACGCCCGCGGCATCGACGGCCTGATCTCGGCGCTGGCGGCCCGCAACAAGGGCAACGGCAAGAGCTGACCGCCATGCTGGTGCTGCCCTCCAAGCTCACCCACGACGACGCCCCGGCCTGCATGCGCATGTTGCAGCAGGGGCTGGCGGGGCAGACCGACACCTCCACCGTGGTCGATGCGAGCGCGCTCGTGCAGTTCGATTCGTCGGCGCTGGCGGTGCTGCTCGAATGCCGGCGCGAATCCAGCGCCATCGGCCGCGGCTTCGCGGTCAAGGGGCTGCCGTCGCGGCTGCGCGAACTGGCGGCGCTGTACGGCGTGGCGAGCCTGCTGCCCGCGGCGCCCTGATCGGTTGGCGGCCCGGCCGCGGCCGGCGCCGCCGCAGGGCATCCGGCCCGCGGCCAGCGCGCTGGCGGGCGGGCCCGTAAAATCGCCGGCTCTCATGCCCGCGATCTCATTCCAGTCGGTCTCCAAGACCTATCCTCCCTCCAGGCAACAGCGGGCCCAAGGCAAGCAGGGGCTGCGCGCGGTCGACGAAGTCAGCTTCCAGATCGAGGAGGGCGAGTTCTTCGGCCTGCTCGGCCCGAACGGCGCCGGCAAGACCACGCTGATCAGCATGCTCGCCGGGCTCTCGCGGCCCACCGCGGGCGCGATCAGCGTCCACGGCTTCGACGTGCAGCGCGACTATGCCGAGGCGCGGCGCCAGCTGGGCATCGTGCCGCAGGAGCTGGTGTTCGATCCCTTCTTCAACGTGCGCGAGTCGCTGCGCATCCAGTCGGGCTACTTCGGCATCACCAACAACGAGGCCTGGATCGACGAGCTGCTGCAGAGCCTGGGCCTGGCCGACAAGGCCACCGCCAACATGCGCCAGCTCTCGGGCGGCATGAAGCGCCGCGTGCTGGTGGCGCAGGCACTCGTGCACAAGCCGCAGGTGATCGTGCTCGACGAGCCCACGGCGGGCGTCGACGTCGAGCTGCGCCAGACGCTCTGGCAGTTCGTCGCCCGGCTCAACAAGCAGGGCAGCACCGTGCTGCTCACCACCCATTACCTCGAGGAAGCCGAGGCGCTGTGCAGCCGCATCGCGATGCTCAAGCTCGGCCGCGTGATCGCGCTCGACCGCACCAGCGAGCTGCTCAAGTCCGCCGCGAGCAACGTGCTGCGCTTCAAGACCGACGCCATGCTGCCCTGGTCCATCGCACAGCATGCGCGCATCACCGGGCGCATCGTGCAGCTGCCGGCGCAGAACGCGCACGAGGTCGAACAGTTGCTGGCCGCGATCCGCGAGGCCGGCGTGGTGGTGGAAGACGTCGAAATGCGCAAGGCCGACCTCGAGGATGTGTTCATCGACCTGATGGCGGGCGAGCAGACGCCGCTGGAGGTGTCGAGATGAGCGCCGCGCCGGGCCGCCCCAAGCAAGCGAAGCGCCCCCTCGGGGGGCAGCGAGGACACGCAGTGCCGAGCAAGGGGGCTCCATGATGGCTGTTACGGGGTGGCGCGCGCTGCTCTACAAGGAGACGCTGCGCTTCTGGAAGGTGGGCTTCCAGACCGTCGGCGCGCCGGTGCTGACCGCGCTGCTCTACCTGATGGTGTTCGGCCACGTGCTCGAGGACCACGTCAAGGTCTACGGCTCGGTCGGCTACACCGCCTTCCTGATTCCGGGCCTGGTGATGATGAGCGTGCTGCAGAACGCCTTCGCCAACAGCTCGTCCTCGATCATCCAGAGCAAGATCATGGGCAACCTGGTCTTCGTGCTGCTCACGCCGCTGTCGCACTGGGGCTGGTTCTTCGCCTACGTGGGCTCGTCGGTGATCCGCGGGCTGGCCGTGGGGCTCGGCGTGTTCCTGGTCACCCTGTTCTTCGCGGTGCCGAGCTTCGTCGCGCCGCTGTGGATCCTGGCGTTCGCGCTGCTGGGTTCCGCGATGCTCGGCACGCTGGGGCTCATCGCGGGTCTCTGGGCGGAGAAGTTCGACCAGATGGCGGTGTTCCAGAACTTCCTGATCATGCCCATGACTTTCCTCTCGGGCGTGTTCTATTCGATCGCTTCGCTGCCGCCGTTCTGGCAGGGCGTGAGCCACCTCAACCCGTTCTTCTACATGATCGACGGCTTCCGCTACGGCTTCTTCGGCGTCAGCGACGCCTCGCCGTGGCTCAGCCTGGGCATCGTCGGTGCCGCCTGGCTGGCGGTCAGCGCGATCGCCGTCCATCTGCTGAAGATCGGCTACAAAATCCGTGGCTGAACGGCCATTGCACATCCCATGACCGCCGAAGAACTCAAGGCCCTGATCCAGTCCCATCTGCCCTGCGAGCACATCACGCTCGAAGGCGACGGCCGACATTGGTACGCCACCATCGTCTCGGCGGAATTCGAGGGCAAGCGCGCGATCCAGCGCCACCAGCGGGTCTACGCCACCCTCGGTGCGAAAATGCACACCGACGAGGTGCATGCGCTCTCGATGAAGACCTACACGCCGGCCGAATGGGCGGCGATCGACAAGTAAGCAAGTAACTGCCGCCGAAGCGGCTCAATTCGCTGGACTCCTGATGGACAAGCTTCTGATTCGCGGCGGGCGCCAGCTTCGCGGCGAGGTACTCATTTCCGGCGCCAAGAACGCCGCGCTGCCCGAACTGTGCGCGGCGCTTCTGACCGACCAGCCCGTGGTGCTGCACAACGTGCCGCGGCTGCAGGACGTCTCGACCATGCTCAAGCTCGTGCGCAACATGGGCGTGGCGGCCGAGCGCGACGACAACGGCACCGTGCGACTCGACGCCGGCGACCTGACCCATCCGGAGGCCCCCTACGAGCTGGTCAAGACCATGCGCGCCTCGGTGCTGGCGCTGGGCCCGCTGCTGGCCCGCTTCGGCCATGCCAAGGTGTCGCTGCCCGGCGGCTGCGCCATCGGCTCGCGACCGGTGGACCAGCACATCAAGGGGCTGCAGGCGATGGGCGCCGAGATCGCGGTCGAGCACGGCTACATGCTCGCGAAGCTGCCGGCCGGGCGCACGCGGCTCAAGGGCGCGCGCATCCTGACCGACATGGTCACGGTCACGGGCACCGAGAACTTCCTGATGGCCGCCGCGCTGGCCGAGGGCGAAACGCTGCTCGAGAACGCCGCGCAGGAGCCGGAGATCGTCGACCTGGCCGAGATGCTGATCCGCATGGGCGCGAAGATCGAAGGCCACGGCACCAGCCACATCCGCATCCAGGGCGTCGACAAGCTCCACGGCTGCGAGCACGCCGTGGTGGCCGACCGCATCGAAGCCGGCACCTTCCTCTGCGCCGTCGCGGCCACGGGCGGCGAGGCCTTTCTGCGCCACGCGCGCGGCGACCACCTCGACGCGGTGATCGACAAGCTGCGCGACGCCGGCTGCACCGTCGAATCCGAAGCCGACGGCGTGCGCATCAGCGCCAGGGGACCGGCCCACGCGCACCTGAAGGCGCAGAGCTTCAGCACCACCGAATACCCGGGCTTCCCGACCGACATGCAGGCGCAGTTCATGGCGCTCAACGTGATCGCGCGCGGCGCCTCGATGGTCACCGAGACCATCTTCGAGAACCGCTTCATGCACGTGAACGAAATGGTGCGCCTGGGCGCGCAGATCCACGTCGAAGGCAAGGTGGCGATGGTCGAAGGCGTGCAGCAGCTCTCGGGCGCCACCGTGATGGCGACCGACCTGCGGGCCTCCGCCAGCCTCGTGATCGCCGGCCTCGTGGCCGAGGGCGAGACGCTGGTCGACCGCATCTACCACCTCGACCGCGGCTACGACCGCATGGAGTCGAAGCTGCGCGGCCTCGGCGCCGACATCGAACGACTGACGGGAGCCGCCGCATGATCACCCTGGCACTCTCCAAGGGCCGCATCTTCGAAGAGACGATGCCCCTGCTGGCCGCGGCCGGCATCGAGGTCACCGAAGACCCCGAGAAGTCGCGCAAGCTGATCCTCGGCACCAGCCGCCCCGACGTGCGCGTGGTGCTGGTGCGCGCCTCCGACGTGCCGACCTACGTGCAGTACGGCGGCGCCGATCTCGGCGTGACCGGGCTCGACGTGCTGCTCGAGCACGGCAACCAGGGCCTGTACCAGCCGCTGGACCTGCGCATCGCGGCCTGCCGCCTCAGCGTGGCGGTGCGCGCCGACTACGACTACGCCTCGGCCGTGCGCCAAGGCTCGCGGCTCAAGGTCGCGACCAAGTACGTGGGGCTGGCGCGCGATTTCTTCGCGAGCAAGGGCGTGCACGTCGACCTGATCAAGCTCTACGGCAGCATGGAGCTCGCGCCGCTCACGGGCCTGGCCGACGCCATCGTCGACCTGGTCTCGACCGGCAACACGCTCAAGGCCAACCAACTGGTCGAGGTGGAGCGCATTATGGACATCAGCGCGCGCCTGGTGGTGAACCAGGCCGCGCTCAAGCTCAAGCGCGAGCCCATTCGCCGCATCATCGACGCCTTCGCGTCCGCCGTTCCTTCTTCCGCCTGAATCTCAGTCCATGACCTCCAAAGCAGCCCCCGCCCGCCTGTCCACGACTTCAGCCACCTTCGACGCTGAATTCAAGGCGCGGCTGCATTGGTCCGCCGACGCCGACGCGGCCATCGAGAAGGTGGTGGCGGACATCCTGGCCGATGTGCAGAAGCGCGGCGACGAGGCGGTGCTCGAATACACGAACCGCTTCGACAGGCTCGGCGCGAAGACGCTGCCCGAACTGGAACTGACCCAGGCCGAGCTGAAGGCCGCTTTCGATGCGCTGCCCGCTGCGCAGCGCGAGGCGCTCGAATCCGCCGCGCGCCGCGTGCGCAGCTACCACGAGGCGCAGAAGAAGGCCTCGGGCGAGAGCTGGAGCTACCGCGATGCCGACGGCACGCTGCTCGGCCAGAAGGTCACGCCGCTCGACCGCGTCGGCATCTACGTGCCGGGCGGCAAGGCGGCCTATCCGTCGAGCGTGCTGATGAACGCCATTCCCGCGCACGTCGCGGGCGTGGGCGAGATCGTCATGGTCGTGCCGACGCCGGGCGGCGAGAAGAACCCGCTGGTGCTCGCCGCGGCCTACGTGGCCGGCGTGACGCGGGGCTTCACGATCGGCGGTGCCCAGGCCGTCGCTGCGCTCGCCTACGGTACCGCCACCGTTCCCGCGGTCGACAAGATCACCGGCCCCGGCAACGCCTATGTCGCGGCCGCCAAGCGCCGCGTGTTCGGCACCGTGGGCATCGACATGATCGCGGGCCCGAGCGAGATCTTGGTGTTGGCCGACGGCACCACGCCGCCCGAGTGGGTCGCGATGGACCTGTTCAGCCAGGCCGAGCACGACGAGCTGGCCCAGAGCATCCTGCTCAGCCCCGACGCCGCCTACATCGACCGCGTGCAGGCCGAAATCGACCGGCTGCTGCCCACGATGCCGCGCGCCGAGATCATCGCCGCCTCGCTCAACGGCCGCGGCGCGCTGATCCATACCCGCAGCATGGAAGAGGCCTGCGAGATCAGCAACCGCATCGCGCCCGAGCACCTCGAGGTCAGCAGCAGCGAGCCCGGCCGCTGGGAGCCGCTGCTGCGCCATGCCGGCGCGATCTTCCTCGGCGCCTTCACGAGCGAGAGCCTGGGCGACTACTGCGCCGGCCCCAACCACGTGCTGCCGACCAGCGGCACCGCGCGCTTCTCGAGCCCGCTCGGCGTCTACGACTT
Source organism: Variovorax sp. TBS-050B (assembly GCF_029893635.1). Taxonomy (NCBI): domain Bacteria; kingdom Pseudomonadati; phylum Pseudomonadota; class Betaproteobacteria; order Burkholderiales; family Comamonadaceae; genus Variovorax; species Variovorax sp. TBS-050B. Next base: position 2,537,245 of record NZ_JARXYR010000002.1, read on the forward strand.
CCAGAAGCGCTCCAGCCTCATCGAGGTCAGCGAAGCCGGCGCGCAGGTGCTCGGCCCGATCGCCGTCACGCTGGCGGAGGGCGAGGGCCTGCAGGCGCACGCCGAAGCGGCGCGCATGCGCCTGCGCCGGGTCTGAGGCCCAGCCGAACGCCGGCAGCAGAAAGCAGAGGATGGCCGATCGCCGCTTCCATCGTTCGCTGCGTGCGGCATGCCTGCTCGCACTCGCGGCCGGCAGTGCGCATGCGATGAGCATCCGCGAACTGCGCACCCTCGAAGCCAGCGAGAAGGACGGCAAGGCCTATGCGAGCTACTACCTCGTCGGCGTGCTCGAAGGCCTGCGCGAAGGCGTGGAAGCCTCCCAGCGCAACGGCCAGAAGCCGCTGTTCTGCATCGAGGGCCGCCGCCTCGAGCCGGCCATGGCCCGCTCTCTCTACCAGACCGAGCTGACCCGCAACACCGACAGCTACGAAGCCGACATGCCCGTGCAACTGGTCATGGCCGGCGCCCTCCGCAACAGCTACCGCTGCACCCGATGACCATTTCCTCTTCTTCCGCACGCCCGATCGACCGCATCCGCAGCGACGTGCAGTCGATGCATGCCTATGCGGTGCAGGACGCGCGCGGCCTCGTCAAGCTCGACGCCATGGAGAACCCCTTCGGCCTGCCGCCCGCGCTGCAGGCCGAGCTCGGCGCCCGGCTCGGCGCGCTGGCGCTCAACCGCTACCCGGGCGAGCGCGGCGCCGAGCTGCAGCGCGCGCTCGCCGCGCACGCGCGGATGCCCGAGGGCTTCGCGCTGATGCTCGGCAATGGCTCCGACGAACTGATCTCGCTCCTGGCCATCGCCTGCGACAAGCCCGGCGCCGCGGTGCTCGCGCCCGTGCCGGGTTTCGTGATGTACGCGATGAGCGCGCAGCTGCAGGGCCTGCGTTTCGTCGGCGTGCCGCTCACGGCCGATTTCGAACTCGACGAGGCCGCGATGCTGGCCGCAATCGCGCGCGAGCAGCCCGCCATCGTCTACCTCGCCTATCCGAACAATCCGACCGCCAACCTCTGGGACGACGCCGCCATCGAGCGGATCGTCGAAGCCCAGGGCGCACAGGGCGGCCTGGTGGTGATCGACGAGGCCTACCAGCCCTTCGCCGCCAGGAGCTACATCGACCGCATCGCGCGGCACGGCCACGTGCTGCTGATGCGCACCCTCAGCAAGTTCGGCCTGGCCGGCATCCGCCTCGGCTACCTGATGGGGCCGGCCGCGCTGGTCGCCGAGATCGACAAGGTGCGCCCGCCCTACAACATCAGCGTGCTCAACTGCGAGTGCGCGCTGTTCGCGCTCGAACATGCCGAGGTGTTCGAGGCGCAGGCGCGGCAGATCCGCGACGAGCGCCACCGGCTCATGATGGGCCTGGGCCGCCTGCCGGGCGTGAAGACCTGGCCGAGCGACGCCAACATGATCCTGGTGCGCGTGCCCGACGCCGGCAAGACCTTCGAGGGCATTAAGAGCCGCGGGATCCTCGTGAAGAACGTTTCTAAAATGCACGAACTGCTCGCAAACTGCCTGCGCCTGACCGTCGGAACCGCCGACGAGAACGCACGCATGCTGGCGGCACTCGAAGCCTCACTATGACCACCCCCCAGACCGCCGATCGCACCGCATCGGTCACCCGCAACACCGCCGAGACGAAGATCACCGTCAGCGTCAACCTCGACGGCACCGGCCGCGCCAGGCTGTCGACCGGCATCGGCTTCTTCGACCACATGCTCGACCAGATCGCCCGCCACGGGCTGATCGACCTCGAGATCGACTGCCAGGGCGACCTGCACATCGACGGCCACCACACGGTGGAAGACGTGGGCATCACGCTTGGCCAAGCCGTGGCCAAGGCCGTGGGCGACAAGAAGGGCATCCGCCGCTACGGCCATGCCTACGTGCCGCTCGACGAGGCGCTGAGCCGCGTGGTGATCGATTTCTCCGGCCGCCCCGGTCTGGAGATGCACGTGCCGTTCACGAGCGGCATGATCGGCACCTTCGACAGCCAGCTCACCTACGAGTTCTTCCAGGGCTTCGTGAACCACGCCTTCGTCACGCTGCACATCGACAACCTCAAGGGCGTGAACGCGCACCATCAGTGCGAGACCGTGTTCAAGGCCTTCGCGCGCGCCCTGCGCGCGGCGCTCGAACTCGATCCGCGCTCGGCCGGCGTGATCCCATCGACCAAGGGCTCGCTCTGAGCGCCGCGGACCCGAAGCTATGAAATCTGTAGCAGCCAATACCGTCGCCGTGGTCGACTACGGCATGGGCAACCTGCACTCCGTGTCGCAGGCGGTGCGGCATGCGGCCGACCAGGTGGGCGTCGAGGTGTTCGTCACCTCCGACCCGGAGGTGGTGCGCCGCGCCACGCGCGTGGTGCTGCCGGGGCAGGGCGCCATGCCCGACTGCATGCGCGAGCTGCGCGACTCGGGCCTGCTCGATTCGGTGCTCGAGGCCGCGGCGAGCAAGCCGCTCTTCGGCGTCTGCGTCGGCATGCAGATGCTCCTGTCGCGCAGTGACGAGGGCCCGACCGACGGGCTCGGGCTCATCCCGGGCGAAGTCGTCAAGTTCGACCTGGCCGGCCGGCTGCAGCCCGACGGCAGCCGCTTCAAGGTGCCGCAGATGGGCTGGAACCAGGTGCGCCAGGCGCAGCCGCATGCCGTGTGGGCCGGCGTGCCGGACATGAGCTACTTCTATTTCGTCCACAGCTTCTATGCGCGGCCGGCGGACGCACGGCACAGCGTGGGCGAGTCGGATTACGGGGCATGCTTTACCGCCGCCATCGCACGCGATAATATTTTTGCCACCCAGTTCCATCCCGAGAAGAGTGCGGACCACGGGTTGCAGCTCTACCGAAACTTCCTTCACTGGAACCCCTGACCACCATCCCCTCGCCTGGGCTTCGTCGCTCGAAGCCCTTTCCTCGCCCTCTCGCGCAACTTTCATGCTCCTCATCCCAGCGATCGACCTCAAAGACGGCCACTGCGTTCGCCTCAAGCAAGGCGACATGGACCAGTCCACCATCTTCAGCGAAGACCCTGCGGCCATGGCGCGCAAATGGGTCGAGGCCGGCGCGCGGCGCCTGCACCTGGTGGACCTGAATGGCGCGTTCGCCGGCAAGCCGCAGAACCATGCGGCGATCAAGGCGATCCTGCGCGAGGTGGGCGACGACATCCCGGTGCAGCTGGGCGGCGGCATCCGCGACCTCGACACCATCGAGCGCTACATCGACGACGGGCTGCGCTACGTGATCATTGGCACCGCCGCGGTCAAGAACCCCGGCTTCCTGAAGGACGCCTGCAGCGCCTTCGGCGGCCACATCATCGTGGGCCTCGACGCCAAGGACGGCAAGGTCGCGACCGACGGCTGGAGCAAGCTCACGGGCCACGAGGTGGCCGACCTCGGCAAGAAGTTCGAGGACTACGGCGTCGAGTCGATCATCTACACCGACATCGGCCGCGACGGCATGCTCTCGGGCATCAACATCGAGGCCACGGTCCGCCTCGCGCAGGCGCTGACCATCCCGGTGATCGCCTCGGGCGGCCTCTCGAACATGGCCGACATCGACAAGCTCTGCGAGGTCGAGCCGGAAGGCGTCGAAGGCGTGATCTGCGGCCGGGCCATCTATTCGGGCGACCTGGACTTCGCGCTCGCGCAGGCGCGCGCGGACGAGCTTGCGGGCGCCTGAGGCGCACCGGTCAATAGCCAGCTAGAACGCGGATTTCCGGACGCGGAGGACGCGAAGGGTTCGCGAAGGACGCGAAAGGACGGTCGAAAAGGTTTCCTTCGCCATGCTCTCTGCGCTTGCCATTGCCAACTATCGGTCGCTGCGGCAGCTGGTGGTGCCGCTTGCGCAGCTCACGGTGGTCACGGGGCCCAATGGCAGCGGCAAGTCGAGCGTGTACCGGGCGATGCGCCTGCTCGCCGACATCGCCAATGGCGGCGTGATCCGCTCGCTGGTGCGCGAGGGCGGGCTGTCGTCCACGCTGTGGGCCGGGCCGGAGCGCTTCTCCGCCGCCATGCTGCGCGGCGAGGTGCCGGTGCAGGGCACCTCGCGCAGCGAGCCGGTCAATCTGCGCCTGGGCTTCGCGCCCGCGCAGGCCGAGGACTTCGGCTATGCGATCGACATCGGCCTGCCGGTTCCGCGCGAGGGCAGCCGCTTCAACCGCGATCCGCAGATCAAGCACGAGGCCATCTGGAGCGGTCCGCTGCTGCGTCCCTCCACCCAGCTCGTCGACCGCAAGGGCGGCTCGCTCCGTCTGCGCGGCGAGCGCAGCGGCAGCTGGGTCTCGGTGGGGCGGCCGATCGCGCACTTCGCGAGCATGATGACCGAGTTCGCCGATCCGCAGGCCGCACCCGAAATGCTCACGCTGCGCGAGCAGATGCGCTCCTGGCGCTTCTACGACCATTTCCGCTCCGACGCCGCCGCGCCCGCCCGCCAGCCGCAGCTCGGCACTTACACCCCGGTGCTGGCCGACGACGGCGCCGACCTCGCCGCCGCGCTGCAGACCATCCGCGAGATCGGCGACGACGAGGCGCTCGACCGCGCAGTGGACGACGCCTTTCCCGGCGCGCGCATCCAGGTGCAGGTCACGCAGGACCGCTTCGAGACCCTGATGCACCAGCACGGCCTGCTGCGTCCGCTGACGGCCGCCGAACTGTCCGACGGCACGCTGCGCTACCTGCTGTGGATCGCCGCGCTGCTCACGCCGCGGCCGCCCGCGCTGCTGGTGCTCAACGAGCCCGAGACCAGCCTGCACCCCGACCTGCTGCCCGCGCTCGGCCGGCTGGTCGCGCATGCCGCGCGCGAGTCGCAGGTGATCGTGGTCTCGCATGCGTCGCGGCTCATCGCCGCACTCGAGGAGGCCGCGCAGGGCAGCGTCAGTCTGCGGTCGGTGGTGCTCGACAAGCGGCTCGGCGAGACCCGCATCGCGAACCTCGACATGGGCGACATCCCGCGCTGGGAATGGCCCGTGCGCTGAGCGGCTACTCGGCGGCCTTCACCGCCATCGTCTCGATGATCGCCCGCAGCTGCGCGCTCATCGGCAGATCGATGCGGGTGCCCGTGGGCAGCTTGCGCAGGAACCAGCGCTTGTACTGGCGCTCGATCTCGCCGTCCTGCGCCAGCACCTGGAAGGCATCGTTGACCACCTTGGCGAGCTGCGGGTCGCCCTTGCGGTAGACGATGCCGTAGGGATCGTAGGAAAGGTAGTCGCCGACCACCTCGTAGCCGGCCCTGGCGTCTTCCTGCGCGAGCAGGCCGTAGAGCAGCACGTCGTCGGTCGCGAAGGCATCGGCCTGTCCGCTCTTGACGAGCGCGAAGCCGTCGGCATGGTCGCGCGTCACGCGCAGATCGATGGCGAGCGCGAAGCGCTGCGACAGCTCGCGCAGCGCCTTCTCGTTCGTGGTGCCGGCGGTCACGGCCACGCGCCGGCCCGCGAGGTCGCGGAAGGAGCGGATCGGCGAACCCTTGCGCACCAGCACCTTGGTGCCCGAGACGAAGATGGTCGGCGAGAAGCTCACGCGCTTCTGCCGTTCGAGGTTGTTGGTGGTGGAGCCGCATTCGAGGTCGACGGCGCCGCTCTCCACCGCCTCCAGGCGGCTGTCGGAGGTCACGGGCACCCAGCGGATCGCCAGCGGCCTGTGCACCGCGTCCTCCATGGCCGTCACCAGGGCGCGGCAGAGTTCGATCGAATAGCCGACGGGCTGCCCGCGCGGGTCGAGGAAGGAGAAGGGCACCGACGAGGCGCGGTAGCCGATCGCGACGCTGCCGGCCTCGCGCGCCTTGGCGAGCGTGCCGGTCAATGTCTCGGGCGGCAGCTGCTGCGCCTGCACCGCCACCGGCAGGGCGCCGAGCGCCGCCGCCGCGAGCATGCCGGCGAGAAAGGACCGCAAGGCGGCGGCAGGCTTCATCGGGGGCCTCATGCGCTCGCGGGATGCGCGAGCGTGGCCGCGGCCTCGGCATCGAGTGCCTCGGCGTTGATCGCGGCGTCGCGCTCGGAGAGCAGCTCGCCCTCCCACTTGGCCACCACCGCGGTGGCGATGGAGTTGCCCACCGCGTTGGTCGCCGAGCGGCCCATGTCGAGGAAGGTGTCCACGCCGAGGATCAGCAGCAGGCCCGCTTCCGGGATGTCGAAGTGGTTGAGCGTGGCCGCGATCACCACCAGCGAGGCGCGCGGCACGCCCGCCATGCCCTTGGAGGTGAGCATCAGGATCAGCAGCATCGTGATCTGCGTGCTCAGGGGCATGTGGATGCCGTAGGCCTGTGCGATGAACAGCACGGCGAAGGTGCAGTACATCATCGAGCCGTCGAGGTTGAACGAGTAGCCCATCGGCATCACGAAGCTCGAGATCTTGCGCTTTACGCCGAAGCGGTCGAGCGCCTGCAGGATCTTCGGATAGGCCGCCTCCGAACTGGCGGTGGCGAACGAGAGCAGGAAGGCCTCCTTGATGAGCGCCAGCAGCTTGAAGACGCGCCGGCCGAGGAAGCTCAGGCCCACGAGGATCAGCACGCCCCAGAGCACGAACAGCCCCAGGTAGAAGTCGCCCATGAACACCGCGAACTTGAGCAGGATGCCCAGGCCGTTGACCGCCACCGTGGCGGCCATGGCGGCCATCACCGCGAGCGGTGCGAGCTTCATCACGTAGCCGGTGATCTTGAGCATCGCGTGCGAGAGTTCGTCGATCGCGGCCACCAGCGTCTTCGCCTTCTCGCCGAGTGAGGCCAGGGCCACGCCGAAGAACATCGAGAACACCACGATCTGCAGGATCTCGTTGTTGGCCATGGCTTCGGCGAAGGACTTGGGCACCAGGTGGCTCACGAAGTCCTTGAGCGTGAACTTCGCCGTCGCGAGGTTGGCCGAGGAGCCGATGTCGGGCAGCGGCAGGCCCAGGTTCTCGCCGGGCTTCAGCAGGTTGGCCATCACGAGCCCGATGACGAGTGAGATCAGCGACGCGGTGAAGAACCAGCCGAGCGACTTGCCGAACACCCGGCCCACTGACTTGGCGTCGCCCATGTGCGCGATGCCCACCACCAGCGTGGAGAACACCAGCGGGCCGATCAGCATCTTGATGAGGCGCAGGAACACGTCGGAGACGATCGACACGTAGCCCGCGATCTCGGCGGCCGCCTTCTTCTCGGGAAAGCTCGTGAAGATCATGTAGCCGACAAGGATGCCGAGCACCATGGCGATCAGGATCCAGGCGGCGGCCGGCAGTTTCTTTCTCATGTTCGTACCTTTGGAGTGTGTGTGGTGCAGGCGCGGGCGCAGGGCGCGGCGGCCTCTCCTCGTGCGGCAGGCACAGGGTAGCCAAGAAGCTCGCCCGCATGCAACCGCACTGGCCGGGGCGATGAAGTCTTAAGTCTCCACTGCCGGTTCCGCGCCACGGAATTTCGCTGCCTACAATTCTCCAATGGATATCAGCTCGATCGAGTTCCGCGGCCAGCCCGCGCTTCGCGCCGCAGGCGCCGACGGCAGCGTCCTGACGGTCTCGCTGCACGGGGCGCAGCCGCTCTCGTGGATCACGGCCGACGGCGTGGAACGCCTCTACCTGAGCCCGACGGCGGTGTTCGACGGCCAGGCCCCGATCCGCGGCGGCGTGCCCATCTGCTGCCCCCAGTTCAACCAGCGCGGCATGCTGCCCAAACATGGCTTCATGCGCAATCTGCCTTGGGAAAACCGCGGCGTCGACGCCGCATCGGGCGAACTGGTGCTGCGGCTGCGCGACAGCGAGGCCACGCGGTCGCTCTGGCCGCATCCCTTCGAGGCGCGGCTTGCGCTCGCGATGACGCCGGGGCAATTGCGCATCACGCTCTCGCTGCTCAACACCGGCCATGCGCCGCTGAGCTTCGCGGCGGCGCTGCACACCTACCTGCGCGTGGACGACATTGCCGAGGTGCGGCTGGAGGGCCTGCAGGGCGCCAACCGCTGGGATTCGCTGCGCGACGACCGCCACGTCGAGACCGCGCAGGCATTGCGCTTCGCTGCCGAGTTCGACAGCGTCTACGCCGCCCCCGCGAAACCGCTACGCCTGCTGCAGCCCGGCGGCACGCTCGAGATCTCGCAGAGCGCGAGCTGCAGCGAAACGGTGGTCTGGAACCCCGGCGCCGCGCTGAGTGCGAAACTCGCCGACATGCCCGACGACGGTTTCCGCCACATGCTCTGCGTCGAGGCCGGGCGCATCGACGAGCAGGTGCTCCTGATGCCCGGCGCCTCCTGGCAGGGCTGGCAGCAGCTGCGCGTTTCCTGATTTCCTCTTCTTCTCCGACCATGCTCGCAAAACGCATCATTCCCTGTCTCGACGTCACCGGCGGCCGCGTCGTGAAGGGCGTCAACTTCCTCGAACTGCGCGACGCGGGCGATCCGGTCGAGATCGCGGCGCGCTACAACGCGCAGGGCGCCGACGAACTCACCTTCCTCGACATCACCGCCACCAGCGATGGACGCGACCTGATTCTGCCGATCATCGAGGCCGTGGCCTCGCAGGTGTTCATTCCGCTGACCGTGGGCGGCGGCGTGCGCACCGTCGAGGACGTGCGGCGGCTGCTCAACGCGGGCGCCGACAAGACCAGCTTCAACTCGGCAGCCATCGCGAATCCGCAGGTGATCGAAGACGCCTCGCACAAGTACGGCGCGCAGTGCATCGTGGTGGCGATCGACGCCAAGCGCCGCAGCCCCGAGGAAGCCGCCGTGCGCGGACCCGGCTGGGACGTGTACAGCCACGGCGGGCGCAAGAACACCGGCCTCGACGCCGTGGCATGGGCCGCCGAGATGGCGCGCCGCGGCGCGGGCGAGATCCTGCTGACCAGCATGGACCGCGACGGCACCAAGAGCGGTTTCGACCTCGAACTCACGCGCGCCGTGAGCGACGCGGTGGACGTGCCGGTCATCGCCTCGGGCGGCGTGGGCAGCCTCGACGACCTGGCCGACGGCATCCAGACCGGCGGCGCGGACGCGGTGCTCGCCGCGAGCATCTTCCACTATGGCGAGCACACGGTCGGCGAGGCCAAGGCGCGCATGGCCGCGCGGGGCATCCCGGTCCGGACCTGAGCGGTCCCGCCCCGGGGTGGGACAATACGCGCCATGAACTGGCTCGACGAAGTGAAGTGGGACGCGAACGGCCTGGTGCCCGTCATCGCGCAGGAACAGGGCAGCAACGACGTGCTGATGTTCGCCTGGATGAACCGCGAGGCGCTCGCGAAGACGGCCGAACTCGGCCGCGCCGTGTATTTCAGTCGCTCGCGCGGCAAGCTCTGGTTCAAGGGCGAGGAATCGGGCCACGTGCAGACGGTGCACGAGATCCGCATCGACTGCGACAACGACGTGGTGCTGCTCAAGGTCACCCAGCTCGGCCACGAACCCGGCATCGCCTGCCACACCGGCCGCCACAGCTGCTTCTTCAGCAAGTACGAGAACGGCCGCTGGACGGTCACCGAACCCGTCTTGAAAGACCCGGAATCAATCTACAAATGAGCGCCGCCGTGAACACCTCCGACGCCCTCGCGCGCCTTGCCGCCGTGATCGAAAGCCGCCTGCCCGCGCGCGGCGGGAATCCCGAGAAAAGCTACGTCGCACGGCTGCTGCACAAGGGCCCCGACGCCTTCCTCAAGAAGATCGGCGAAGAAGCCACCGAGGTCGTGATGGCCGCCAAGGACGCCGACCATGGCGGCGACCGCGCAAAAATAGTGAACGAAGTGGCCGACCTGTGGTTCCACACCATGGTGGCGCTGGCGCACTACGGCAGCTCGCCGGCCGAGGTGATCGCCGAACTCGAGCGCCGCGAAGGCACCAGCGGCATCGAGGAAAAGGCGCTGCGCAAGGCGCAGGCGCGCGAGGCCTCCAACGATTGAAAGGACATCCGATGGCCAACGAGATCGTGAACGTGGAACCCGACGACTCCCTCAAGACCTGGGGCTGGGTCAGCTACATCCTGCACCTGATCGTGGCCATCGGCGCCGTCCTGCCGGGCATGCAGGCCTCGGTGGTGCTGCTGCTGCTGGCGCTGCTGATCGATTTCATCAAGCGCGACAACGCCGCCGGCACCTGGCAGGCCTCGCACTTCAGCTGGCGCATCCGCTCGGTGCTCTGGGCCGGCCTGCTGTACATCGTGACCTCGTGGCTCTGGCTGCTGCTGCTCGTGCCAGGCTGGATCGCCTGGAGCCTGATTTCGCTGTGGTTCCTGTACCGGATCGTGAAAGGCATGATCCGCATGAACGACGGCCGTCCCATGGAACCCAAAGATGTCATCTGACCCGAACTGCGTCTTCTGCAAGATCATCGAAGGCAAGATCCCCTCGCGCAAGGTCTACGAGGACGACGAGCTGTTCGGCTTCCACGACATCGCGCCCTGGGCGCCGGTGCATTTCATGCTGGTGCCCAAGCGCCACATCGCCTCGATGGCGCAACTCACCGCCGACGATGCGGCGCTGATGGGCCGCATCATGACCCTCGCGCCCAAGCTCGCGCTGGAGCAGGGCTGCAGGCCCTATCCGGAAGGCGGATTCCGCGTCGTCGTCAACACCGGCACCGAGGGCGGACAGGAGGTGCACCATCTCCATGTCCATGTCATGGGCGGTCCCCGGCCCTGGGCCCGGGGCTGAGTCCCGATAAGCCAAACTGTCACATTCCGCCCGACTAAAATCGGGCACATTCTTAGGAGTCTTCCATGGGTTCTTTTTCCATCTGGCACTGGCTGATCGTGCTGCTCGTCGTGGTCATGATCTTCGGCACGAAGAAGCTGCGGAACATGGGTTCCGACCTCGGAGGCGCCGTCAAGGGCTTCAAGGACGGCATGAAGGACGGCAGCGCGAACGATGCCTCCACCGCCTCGTCGGCCCCGGCCCAGCAGGTGACCGGCCAGCCCGCCAACAGCGACAAGTCGACCATCGACGTCGAAGCGCGTCAGAAGTCCTGAGCGCAGACCGAACGTGATCGACCTTGGCATCGAGAAGCTGGCGCTGATCGGCGTCGTGGCGCTGATCGTCATCGGGCCGGAAAAGCTGCCGCGCGTGGCGCGCACCGTCGGCACGCTGCTCGGCAAGGCGCAGCGTTACGTGAACGACGTCAAGGCCGAAGTCAACCGCTCCATGGAGCTCGACGAGCTCCGCAAGATGAAGACCACGGTCGAAGATGCGGCACGCGACGTCGAGCACAGCATCCAGGCCGGCGCGAGCGATCTCGAAAAGCAGCTTTCGGGTTCCTCGGGCGAAACGCTCTCGGCCCTGGCCGAGCCCGAACCGCCGGTGCCCGAATACAAGCACCCGCGCAAGAACTGGCGCCTGAAGCAGGGCGCCACGCCCCAGTGGTACAAGGCCCGCAACGGCGTGCGCACCAGGGCCCTTTCGGGTGCAGCGCGCGTGGCCCGTTTCCGTCCCCACAAGATCAACTAGCCGCGGTCCAACCTTCGTCGCGCTCCTCCTCCCCGTGTGCCGGGCGCCGGCCGGAGCCGCGCTCCTCCTGCTCTTTTCTTCTCCCCCCATGGCCGATTCCGACAACAAGAACAAAGACGCAGACGACGAATTGGCGGGTACCGAACAGCCATTCGTGCAGCACCTGGTCGAATTGCGCGACCGGCTGCTCTACTGCGTCTACGGGTTGGCGGTCGCGGGCATCCTGCTGGCCATCTGGCCCGGGCCGGGCGGCCTGATCGACCTGATCGCGATGCCGATCCGCGCGCACATGCCGCCGGACGCCAAGCTCATCGCGATCGGCGTGTTCTCGCCGTTCTTCGTGCCGCTCAAGGTGTTGATGATGACGGCCGTGCTGCTGGCGCTGCCCTGGCTCATGTACCAGGCATGGATGTTCATCGCGCCGGGTCTCTACAGCCACGAGAAGCGCTTCGCGCTGCCGCTGATCTTCTTCGGCAGCCTGCTGGCCTACGCGGGCATCGCCTTCGTCCAGTTCTTCGTGCTGGACAAGATGTTCGGCTTCATCCAGAAGTTCACGCCCGAGGCAGTGGCGGCCACGCCCGACATCTCCTCGTACGTCGAGGCCATCCTCTCGCTCTACATCGCCTTCGGCGTGGCCTTCCAGGTGCCGATCGTCGTGATGCTGCTCGTGCGTTTCGAGATGGTCACGATCGAGAAGCTGCGTTCGTTCCGCGGCTACTTCATCGTCATGGCCTTCGTGATCGCCGCGGTGCTCACGCCGCCCGACGTGGTGTCGCAACTCGCGCTGGCGGTGCCGATGTGCCTGCTCTACGAGGTGGGCATCATCGGCGCGCGCTACTTCGCACAGGGCAACCGCAAGCCGGAAGAAAAGGAAAGCGCCGATCCGTCGGCCTGACCGCGGGCTGCGGGCCTTTCTTTCGGGGCCCCCGCCCCGGCGTCATTCCGGCTGGTTCGGGACCTGGCGGATCGGCGTCCTCGGCCGCAGGCCCGGCGTCACGTCCAGTTCCATCTTGTCGGTGCCGCGCTGCAGCGCGAAGCGGGCCGTGCTGCCCGGCTTCAGGCCGGCCACGGCGGTCAGCAGCGACTGCACGCTGTCGGTGCGCTTGTCGCCGACGGAGGTGATCACGTCGCCCGGCCGGATGCCGGCCTTGGCGGCGGGGCCGTTCTGCAGCACGCCGGTGATGATCACGCCGGAATCCGCCTTCACGCCGAAGGTCTCGGCCAGCTCGGGCGAGAGTTCGTTGGGCTCGACGCCGATCCAGCCGCGGCGCACCTGGCCGTCCTTCACGATGCCTTCGAGCACGATCTTCGCCATCGAGACCGGGATCGCGAAGCCGATGCCCATGCTGCCGCCCGAACGCGAGTAGATGGCGGTGTTGACGCCCTGCAGGTTGCCGTTGACGTCGATCAGCGCGCCGCCCGAATTGCCCGGGTTGATGGCCGCATCGGTCTGGATGAAGTTCTCGAAGTTGTTGATGCCGAGCTGGTTGCGCCCGAGCGCCGAGACGATGCCGCTGGTGACGGTCTGCCCGACGCCGAAGGGGTTGCCGATGGCGAGCACCTGGTCGCCGACCTGCAGCTCGTCGGAGTTGCCCAGCACGATCGCCGGCAGCTTGTCGAGTTCGATCTTGAGCACCGCGAGGTCGGTGTCGGGATCGGTGCCGATCACCTTGCCGCGCGCATGGCGGCTGTCGTTGAGGGTGATCTCGATCTCGTCCGCGCCCTCGACCACGTGGTTGTTGGTCAGGATGTAGCCGTCGGAGCTCACGATCACGCCGCTGCCCAGGCCGACCTGGGGCTGGTCGCCCTGGTCGCCGAAGAAGAAGCGGAACCAGGGGTCGTTGCTGCGCGGATGGCGCGGCGCGGCCTTGCTGGTGTTGATGCTGACCACGGCCGGCGAGGCCTTCTTGGCAGCGGCGCTCAGGCTGCCCGGCGCCGGCGTGGAGGGCGCGCCGGCCGGGGCCTCGACCACCGACACCACGCCGCCCAGCGAGGTCGTGCGCCGGTTGACCCACTCGGGCTTGAGGGTCGCAACGACGAAATAGGCCGCCAGCAGGACGGTCACGGCTTGGGCAAAGAGCAGCCAGGTGCGTTTCATGAAAGCTTCGATCGAAAGACGGGGGGTGAATGCGGCGTTTGCCATCGGAGGCGGCGCCGGGTCCATTGTCCCTCAACGCCAGCCGCCAGAGACCGCGCGGGGCGGTCGAGATTCGGCGCCGGCGTCGGCGCCAATAAGGGATAACCCCTAGCATTGCGTCCCGAGCCCACACGGCTCCCCGCGACCCGGCCTTCCGCGCATCGCCCATCCGGCGACGGCGGCAGGTGTTCCGCCGGCGCCCCCGACCACCGCCGTCATCCCTCGCGCGGCCGGGGCGCGGCACGCCCTCCCTGCCAGCCATGACCTCTCAAGCACTTTCCCCGGACGACGCCCGGTCGGCGCCGACGCGCGCACTCGGCGCGAGCGACTACAAGACCCTTGCGCTCTCCGCCCTCGGCGGCACGCTGGAGTTCTACGACTTCGTCATCTACGTCTTCTTCGCCACCGTGCTGGGGGCGCTGTTCTTCCCGGCCGACATGCCCGACTGGCTGCGGCAGCTGCAGACCTTCGGCATCTTCGCGGCCGGCTACCTGGCCCGGCCGCTGGGCGGCATCGTGATCGCGCACTTCGGCGACCTGCTCGGCCGCAAGCGCATGTTCACGCTGTCGATCTTCCTGATGGCCGCGCCCACGCTGGTGATCGGCCTGCTGCCCACCTACGCGAGCATCGGCGTGGCGGCGCCGCTGCTGCTGCTCGCCATGCGCGTGCTCCAGGGCGCGGCGATCGGCGGCGAGATGCCCGGCGCCTGGGTCTTCGTCGGCGAGCACGTGCCGGCGCGGCGCTACGGCTTCGGCGTAGGCACGCTGACCTCGGGCATCACCGGCGGCATTCTGCTGGGCTCGCTGGTGGCGGTGGCCATCAACCGGCACTATTCGCCGGCCGAGGTGAGCGGCTTCGCGTGGCGCATTCCCTTCGTGCTGGGCGGCGTGTTCGGGCTGGTCTCGGTCTACCTGCGCCGCTTCTTGCACGAGACGCCGGTGTTCAGGGAACTGGCCGACCGCAAGACGGTGGCGCGCGAGCTGCCGCTGCGCACCATCCTGCGCGAGCACCGCCTGCCGAGCCTGTACGTGGCGCTGCTGACCTGGGTGCTGTCGGCGGCGATCGTGGTGGTGGTGCTCTACACGCCCACCTACCTGCAGAAGGTGCATCACATCCCGGCCGCGCTGGCGCTCGAGGCCAATGCGCTCGCCACGCTCACGCTCACCATCGGCTGCGTGCTGGTCGGCTGGGCCAGCGACCGCATCGGCACCCGCGCGGTCATGCTCATCGGCTGGGCCGGGCTGTTCGGCACGGCCTACCTGTTCTACACCGGCCTGCCGGGCACGCCCGCGACGCTGTTCTGGCACTACGGCCTGGTGGGGCTGTTCGTGGGCACCATCGCGACGGTGCCGATCGCCGGCGTGCGCGCCTTTCCGGCGCCGGTGCGTTTCACCGGGCTCTCGTTCGCCTACAACATGTCGTATGCGGTGTTCGGCGGGCTGACGCCGGTGATCCTCACGCTCTGGCTGCAGCGCGACCCCATGGCGCCGGCGCACTACGTCGCGGCGCTCGCGGCCGTCGGCTTCCTGCTGGCGCTGTGGCCATTGGCGGCACGCGGCCATGCGATGCGCGAGGAGGGCGGGGGCGCGACAATGGCGCGATGAGCACCACACGCCACGAACTGCTGCACGCCTTCGACCTGCTGCTCGCGCCGTCGCGCTTCAAGGACTACGGACCCAACGGCCTGCAGGTCGAGGGCCGCACCGTGGTGCGCAAGATCGTCTCGGGCGTGACCGCGAGCCGCGCGCTGATCGAGGCCGCGATCCACGCCGAGGCCGACGCCATCTTCGTGCACCACGGCCTGTTCTGGCGCGGCCAGGACGGCCGCGTGACCGGATGGATGAAGCAGCGCCTGAGCCTGCTGCTGGGCGACGACGTCAACCTCTTCGCCTACCACCTGCCGCTGGACGCGCATCCGGAGCTCGGCAACAACGCGCAGCTCGGTCTTCGGCTCGGCCTGCTGGCCCATCCGGGGTCGGAAGGCCGCTTCGGCGAACAGGAGCTCGGCTTCCTCGGCGCGCTGGAGAACGGCGACACCTTCGCCGACGGCAAGGCGCTGGCCGCGCATGCGGAGAAGGTGCTCGGGCGGCCGGTCACGCTGGTGGACGCGGCGCATCGCCCGATCCGCAACGTCGCCTGGTGCACGGGCGGCGCCCAGGGCTATTTCGAGGCCGCGATCGCCGCCGGGGCCGACGCCTTCATCACCGGCGAGATCTCGGAGCCCCAGGCGCACTATGCGCGCGAGATGGGCGTCGCCTTCCTGGCCTGCGGCCATCACGCCACCGAGCGCTACGGCGCGCAAGCCGTGGCGGCGCACGTGGCGGGGCAGCTCGGCCTCCAGCACGAGTTCATCGACATCGACAATCCGGCATGACGGCCCAGGCTTCCCCCCCGCCGGTCGCGATCACGTTGGGCGACCCCGCCGGCATCGGCCCCGAGATCATCGTCAAGGCCTTCCATGCGGCGCCGGACGCCACGCGAGGCAGCTTCGTGGCCGGCGACGTCGGCAGCGTGCGCCGCGCCGCGCAGGCACTGGTGCGGCCGGGCCAGCCGGCCTGGCCCGTGGCGCAGATCGAGCGCATCGCCGACGCAGCCGCGGTGCCGCCCGCCTGCATTCCGGTGCTGCAGGCGGTGGCGCCGCCCGCCGAAAGCATCGCGCTGGGCCGCATCGGCGCCGAAGCCGGGCGCATCGCGGGCGAATGCGTGGTGTGGGCGGCGCGGGCCGCGCTGCGCGGCGAGCTGGCGGCCATCGTCACGGCGCCGCTGCACAAGGAGGCGCTGGCCGCGGCGGGCTTTCCGTACCCCGGACACACCGAGCTGCTGCAGGCGGAGGCCGCCGCGCATGCGGGCGTCGCGGTGGAGGGCATGCCGGTGCGCATGATGCTGGCCAACGACGAATTGCGCACCGTGCTGGTGAGCATCCATGTGTCGCTGCGCGATGCCATCACCGCCGTGAGCTTCGGCGGCGTGCTCGAGACCCTGCGCATCACGCACCGCGCGCTGCACCGCATGCTCGGGCGGGCACCGCGCATCGGCGTGGCCGGCCTCAATCCGCATGCCGGGGAGGGCGGGCTGTTCGGCTCGGAGGAGCGCGACATCATCGCGCCAGCGATCGCCGCGGCGCGCGCCGAGGGCATCGACGCCGGCGGCCCGCATGCGCCCGACACCGTTTTCATGCGCGCGCGCGCCAGGGGCGGCGTGCCCGACAGCGGTGAGTTCGACGTGGTGGTCGCGATGTACCACGACCAGGGACTGATACCCGTCAAGTACCTCGGCGTGGAGAAGGGCGTGAACGTCACGCTCGGCCTGCCGCTGGTGCGCACCAGCCCCGACCACGGCACCGCCTTCGACATTGCCGGCAGCGGCCGGGCCGATGCCTCCAGCCTGATCGAGGCGCTGCGCATGGCGCGCAGGCTTGCCGCCCAGGGCGGCGAAACGCTCAGGGCCGCTTGAGGCTGTCGCGGATCTCGCGCAGCAGCGCGATGTCTTCCGGCGGCGCGACCGGGGCCGCGGGCGCCTCGGCATGGGTTTTGCGCAGCTTGTTGATCTGCTTGACCATCATGAAGATGATGAACGCGAGGATCAGGAAGTTGACCGTGATGGTGATGAAGTTGCCGTAGGCCAGCACCGGAACCCCGGCCTTCTTGAGGTCCGCCAGGTTGTGTGCCACGCCGGCCGGTACCGTGCCCAGCACCACGAACAGGTTCGAGAAATCGAGCTTGCCGAACACCAGGCCGGCCACCGGCATGATGACGTCGTTCACCAGCGAGTCGACGATCTTTCCGAACGCCGCGCCGATGATCACGCCCACGGCGAGATCCACCACGTTGCCCTTGACGGCAAATTCCCGGAATTCACTGAAGATGCTCATGATTTCGTTACCCTCTGAGAGCTTTGGTGTTGAATGCGCCGCCGGTGCGCGTTCCTGCCTTCGGAATGCGCGCGGAACGAATCCGCGGGCGGCGCATCAGTGTAGTTCCAAAGCGTTGTGCGCCCATCGCCTGCCCCCCGACCTTGGCGCGGGTGCAAATGACCGGCGTGCGAAGAATAAGAAGAATTTCCTCTTCAATTAATGAATAATTTCTGGTTCATTGTCACGGCATTCGGTGACAGCGGTTTTCTTCTGCCCGCCGCATTATGGATTGCAATTTGGCTCGGCAGCGACGGTGGCACGCGTTCGGCGGCGGCGCATTGGGTCCTGTTATTCGGCGGCTGCGGATTGATCGTGATGCTTTCCAAGCTCGCGTTCCTGGGTTGGGGAATTGGCAGCGCGCGATTCGATTTCACCGGCTTCAGCGGCCATACGGCGCTCGCCACCGCGCTCTGGCCGGTGGCGTTCTGGCTCGCGGCACAACGGTGGGTACCCTCCCTGCGACTCGCAGCGGTGGCAGCCGGCAGCGTCTGGGCGGTGTTCGTCGGGGCCTCGCGGCTGGCGCTGGAAGTGCATTCCACCGCGGAAGTGGTAACAGGAGCCTTCCTCGGCCTGGCGGCGAGCGCCAGCTTCCTCTGGCTGCACCGCGCCCGCTCGATCCCGGCGCCGCCGCCGCGCTGGCTGGCGATGGGCCTTGCGGTGCCGCTCGTTTTCTTCCTGGTGGGGCGGCCCGCACCGACACAGGGCGCACTCGAGGCCCTGGCCGCATGGATGGCGGGCATTGAGCGTCCGTACACGCGCCTCGATCTGCGCCAGGGCCGCGGGGCGCCCGCCGAGTCCGCGGAGTAGGCAACGTTTGCTTACAAAAGAGCAAACCTTTTCAACGAGTTGCTGCGCTGCACGAATCGTCGCGTGCAGACCACAATTCGCGAAATCAAGCGGTTAATTAATAGTTCGCATTTGTAGGCATCGGCTTACAGCGTCGAACACCCCTTTTTCGCCGCCTTTCCCAATGGCGAAAGGCCTCCGGCGATTGAGCTGCCCGATACCCCCTCGTTCTCTTGGGGTATTCCGCATCTGGAAACATTTTTTTCATCTATTCAACGGAATAGGAAGGCTGTGCGGGCAGCGACAATTCGGCCGGCCCGCCTGCGATCAGGCGCAGGCTTGCTTTGACGAACCGCGACAAAAAGGCGGGAGCTCCAATGCCAATTGGGCTCGGGCCTTGCATATGGATCGCGGTTGTTGAAAACCAATTTGTGCAATGGGGATCAATTTGACACGCTTCGTGTGCCCGAAAGGGTGGGGTTTTGCCCTAATGGGCGCGCTATTGCTGCTGCAGGGCTGTGCACCGGGTTTTGGCTCATTGGGCGCCTACGAGGCTGACCAGAGCCTGCCTCCGGAGTTCCAGTACCTGCCGGCCGACGGCGCGCCCGACGGGGTGATCACATCGATTTCGCCTGCGCTCATCCGCACCATGGCGCAGGCGCAGCCGACTTCGGTTCCGCCGGACGTGAAGTCGCTGTTCGGGGAAGCGCCGGCCTACACGATCGGGCCCGGCGACGTGGTGGGCGTGATCGTCTACGACCATCCGGAGCTCTTGCCCAACGCGGGCGCGGTCATCACCCAGCAGGCCGATCCCACGGGCATCAGCGTGGCGCCGGGCTTCATCGTCGGCGCGACGGGCCAGATCAGCTTTCCCTACATCGGCCGCGTGAAGCTCGAGGGCCTCACCGAGATCGAGGCTTCCGACCTCATCGCCAGCCGCATTTCCGCCTACATCCGCGATCCGCAGGTGACGGTGCGCATCCAGTCCTTCCGCAGCCGCCGCGCCTTCGTGGAGGGCGAGGTGCGCAACCCGGGGCTGCAGATCTTCACCGACGTGCCGATGACGCTCGCCGAGGCGATCAGCCGCGCCGGCGGCATCACCGCGAACGGCGACCGCTCGTTCGTCACGCTCACGCGCGGCGAGAAGACGACGCAGATCGACCTGCAGCGCCTGCAGGAGCTCGGCGCCGACGCGAGCAGGATCCCGCTGCGCAACGGCGACGTGGTGCAGGTGCGGCACCGCGACGAGAGCAAGGTGTTCGTGATGGGCGAGATCGCGCGGCCCTCGGCGCTCGTGATGCACAACGGGCGGCTCAGCCTCAACGAAGCGCTGGGCGAGGCCGGCGGTCCCAACCTGACCTCGGCGAACACGGGCCAGATCTACGTGATCCGCAACAACGCGCGCGGACTGCCCGCGATCTTCCACCTGAACGCGAAGAACCCCGCGGCGCTGGCGCTGGCCGAGCGCTTCCCGCTGCAGCCGCGCGACGTGGTCTACATCGATTCCGTGCCGCTCGTCACCTGGAACCGCCTGGCCAGCCTGATCCTGCCCGCGGCGCAGGTGATCAACGCGGGCGACGAAGTCTGGAGCCGCCACCGATGAAATCAGTTCTGACGGTCTGCATCGGCAACATCTGCCGAAGCCCGATGGCCGAGGGCCTGCTCGCCGCCGGCCTGCCGCACCTTCGCGTGATGTCCGCGGGCACCAGCGCGCTGGTCGGCCGGCCGGCCGATCCGATGGCGCAGAAGCTCATGCAGGCGCGCGGGATCGACATCTCGGGGCATGTCGCGCAGCAGGTGAACCAGGTGCTGTGCCGGCACGCCGACCTGATCCTCGTGATGGACGCGGACCAGCGGCGCCACCTCGAATCGGCCTACCCCTTCGTGCGCGGCAAGGTGTTCCGCATCGCCGAGGCCGCCAAGCAGGACGTGCCCGACCCGTACCGGCAGGACGAGGCGGCGTTCGCGCATGCCCTGGCCCTCATCGACGTGGGCGCGCGGACCTGGATCGACCGCATTCTGAAAATTACAAAACCTGAGCAGCAACCGACATGAACGCTCCGCAGCAAGCCGCCCTGCCGATGCCACCGCTGGAAGAGGAGAACGACGGGATCAACGTCGTCGAGTACCTGGACATCCTGGTCGACAACCGCTGGCTGATCGGCGTCATCGTGGCCGCGGCCCTGTTCCTGGGCGCCGCCTACGCGCTCTTCGGCCGGCCGATGTACGAGGCCAACCTCGCCGTGCAGGTGGAGGACTC
Organism: Variovorax sp. TBS-050B; assembly: GCF_029893635.1. Classification (NCBI taxonomy): domain Bacteria; kingdom Pseudomonadati; phylum Pseudomonadota; class Betaproteobacteria; order Burkholderiales; family Comamonadaceae; genus Variovorax; species Variovorax sp. TBS-050B. The sequence continues at coordinate 2,557,758 of NZ_JARXYR010000002.1, forward strand.
GGGCAACTCGGCCGGCAGCTTTCTCGGCGATGCGGCCTCGTCGCTGCTGAGCGTGAAGACGCCGGCCGCGGGCGAGATCGAGATCATTCGATCGCGCGCGATCCTCGGCCAGGCGGTGGAGAACACCAAGCTGTACATCAGCGCGCAGCCGCGCTATGCGCCGGTCGTGGGCAGCTGGCTCGCGCGGCGCGCGACGGAGCTGTCGAACCCCGGCTTCCTCGGCCTCTCGGGCTACGTGACCGGCACCGAGAAGATCGTCGTCGCGCAGTTCGACCTTCCCGCCGGCCTCGAGGAAAAGCCGTTCACCCTCACGGTGCAGGACGGCAACGCCTACGAGCTGAGCTATCCCGATGCCGCTGCGCCGCTCAAGGGCACGATCGGCACGCCGCTGCAGGCGAGCGTGCCGGGCGGCAACCTGCGGCTGCTGGTGGGCGCCGTCAGCGCCAAGCCCGGCGCGCAGTTCCAGCTGGTGCGCTATTCGAAGCAGCTGACGCTGCTCGCGCTGCAGGACAGCCTCAAGGTCGCCGAGAAGGGCAAGCAGTCGGGCGTGCTCGACGTCAGCTGGAAGAGTCCCGACCCCGAGAAGCTCACGCAGCTGCTCAACGAGATCGGCCGCCTCTACGTGCGCCAGAACATCGAGCGCAAGGCGGCCGAGGCCGAGAAGACGCTCGGCTTCCTCGACACCGCGCTGCCGCAGTTCAAGAAGCAGCTCGAGCAGTCCGAGGACCTCTACAACCGCTACCGCAACGAGAACGGCACCGTGAGCCTCGACGACGAGGCCAAGAACGCGCTCGCGCAAACGGTCGAGCTGCAGTCCAAGCTGCTCGAGGCGCAGCAGAAACGGCGCGAACTCTCGGCGCGCTTCACCGACAAGCATCCGACCATCCAGACGCTCGACAACCAGATCGCGGCCTGGAAGGGCGAGATCGGATCGGTCGACTCGCGCATCCGGAAGATGCCGCTGCTGCAGCAGAACACCGTGCAGATGCAGCGCGACATCAAGGTCAACACCGACCTCTACGTGTCGCTGCTCAACAGCTCGCTGCAGATGCGGCTGGCCAAGGAGGGCAAGGTCGGCAACGTGCGCCTGCTCGACGAGGCCATCATTCCCGAGGAGCCCGTGTGGCCCAAGCGCTCGCTGATCCTCGCGGCGGCGCTGCTGCTGGGGCTCGGCGCCGGCGTGGCCGCGGCGATCGCGCGCAACTCGCTCTTCGGCGGCATCCGCAACCCGAGCGAGATCGAGATGCACACCGGGCTCAGCGTCTACAGCAGCATTCCGCTGAGCGGCGCGCAGCGCCTGATCGACCGCAACATCGAGAGCCGGGCGCCGGGCGTGCACGTGCTGGCGCTGCAGCAGTCGGAAGACCCGGCGGTCGAGAGCCTGCGCAGCCTGCGCACCGCGCTGCAGTTCGCCATGCTCGAGGCGCCCAACAACCGCCTGCTCATCTCCGGTGCGACGCCGGGCGTCGGCAAGACCTTCGTCTCGGTCAATTTCGCGGCCATCACCGCGGCCTCGGGCAAGAAGGTCCTGCTGATCGACGCCGACCTGCGCAAGGGCCGGGTGAACCAGTTCTTCTCGATGGGCCGGTCGAACGGCCTTTCCGAACTGATTGCCGGCACCCTGAGCGCCGACAAGGCGATCCGCGCCGGCGTGCTGCCGAATCTCGACGTGATGACCACCGGGGTGCTGCCGCCGAATCCGGCCGAATTGCTACTGAGCGAATCTTTTTCGCACATTCTGCAAAAGCTTTCGGCCGGATTACGACTTGATCATTATCGATACCGCCCCCGTGCTCGTGGCGGCGGATACCGCTTCCGTGGCGCCGCTTGCCGGCTCATTGCTGCTGGTGGCGCGGGCGGAAAAGACGCAGCTCGGCGAATTGAATGAAAGCGTCAGAAGACTGGCGCATGCGGGCTGCACGGCCAATGGCGTCATTTTGAATGCTATGGACTTATCGCGTCGCCACGCCGGCAGCAGCAGCTACAAATACGGCGGTTACCGTTACACACACTATAAATATAAAAACAACAGGGATACCACCTAGTCTACCGATGAGTTTCTGGGAAAATTAGCTGGAAATGTGAGATTAATCACTTGATGCACTAAATCGGTGCCATCAATTCAATGCTGATTAAAAAGGTCTAGAGGCAATTGCGTATTCATTTGGTATTACTCGTCCATATCGCTTTGCCCGCGCACTGATTTCTGCGCCGCGACCTTCAAGGCCGCCGGGCCGAGGCCGAAGAGCGGCCTTGGTGCCGGACCACCACGTATGACCGAACCCCCAAGGGGCAAGCACCTGCTTGTAAGACGAAAGGTACTCTGCGATGAGAGTTCTTCATCTGGAAATTCATTTCGCCCTCGAATGCGAAATTGGGGCATGACCATGAGCAATTTCCATCCGGAAAAATCGATGGCGCCCGCCGGCGAGGACGCATTCGGCGTGGTGGCGGATGAAATGGCCTGGATGAAAGTCCGCCATCCCGCGGCGCTGCGCGCCGGCAAAAGGGCGGTCGACATTGCGGCCGCGCTTTTCTTTTTCTGCGCCTTCGGCTGGCTTTTCGCCATCATTGCCATCGGCGTGCTCATCACCTCCGGGGCGCCCGTGCTTTATTCGCAGCCGCGCTTCGGACGCGGCGGCCGGGTGTTCAAGTTCTACAAATTCCGCTCGATGCTGCCGAATTCGGCCCAGATCCTGGAGGAACATCTCAAGAACGACCCGGTGGCGCGCCAGCAATGGGACGAGTACCAGAAGCTCGAGAACGATCCGCGCATCACGCCGTTCGGCAAGTTCATCCGCAAGACCAGCCTCGACGAGCTGCCGCAGTTCTGGAACGTGCTGGTGGGCGACATGAGCCTGGTCGGGCCGCGGCCCTGCATGCTCGACCAGAAGGGCCTGTACGGCACCGACTGGTCGTACTACTGCGCGGTGCGCCCCGGCATCACCGGCCTGTGGCAGGTCAGCGGCCGCAACCAGCTGAGCTACAAGGCGCGCGTCGCGCTCGACGTGGCCTATGTCGAGACGCTTTCCGTGGGCCGGGACATCGGCATCTTCCTGCGCACCATCTGGGTGGTGGCCGTGGGCCACGGATCGCGCTGAATGCCTGGGCCGATCCCGAGATGAAGAAGATCCTGATCTGCGCCGTGCCCTTCAGCGACAACCTGGGCGACGGCGTGATTGCCGCGTCGCTCGCGCACATCGCGGCGCTCAAGTACCCGCAGGCGCGCTTCGAACTCCTGGACATCGCGGGGCGCCAGGGCTTCGCGGAAGACAACCTGCGCGGCGGCGGCGCCTTCCGGCTGTTCGCGAAATTGCCGTCGCTGCTGAGGTCGCTGATCGTCTTTCTTTACTGCCTGAAAGGCTATTTCCTTTCCTGGCGAAAGAACTGGAAGGCCGCGGTGGACGACGCCGACCTGGTGGTGATCGGCGGCGGCCAGCTGTTCTGCGACGTGGCGCTCAACTTTCCGGCGAAGCTGTTTCTGCTGAGCCGGCTCCTGCGCGGCAAGAAGGTGGTGGTCGCCTGCGTGGGCGTGACGGCCAAGTGGTCGTTCTGGGGGCGCTTCCTGGTGAAGCGCTTCATCGCCAACGCGCGGCCGGTCTTCTACGCCACGCGCGACCCCGAATCGGCCCGCAACCTGCACACCTATTTCAAGGTGCCGAGGACCCACATCGAGGTGGTCCCGGACCCGGCGCTGATCTGCGCCGATGCGTTCTCCGGCGAACTCTCGGCCGAGAAGAACTGGGACATCGGCATCTGCGTCAGCAGCCTCGATGCGCTGGTGATGAATTCGGAATACGGCCAGCCGAATGCCACGTCCTCGGCGCGCTTCTTCGCGGGGCTGGCCGACGCATTGCGCGCGAAGGGCTTGCGCGTGCTCTATTTCACCAACGGCGCTTCCGAGGACAACCGGGTGCTGGAGGAAATCGCCTCGGCAGCGGGCGAGGCCAAGCCGGCCTTCCTGGTGCCGCGCTATCCCGACGAGCTGGTGTCGCTGATCAGCGCGTGCTCATGCATCGTGGCGCACCGGCTGCACGCGAACATCGTGGCCTACGGGCTGAACATTCCCTCCATCGGAATGAACTGGGACAAGAAGGTCGCGTCCTTCTTCGAACTGACCGGCCGCACGCACTACCTCTTCGACCTGTCGCCGCGCGCCGAGAAGCTCGGCGCCTCGGTGCTCGACCTGTTGAACGACGGCCAGCCCGATCGCCAGCGGCTCGACGCGCTGCGCGGCCAGGTCGTGGCCGGCGTCCATGCCTTGATCTGACGAACGAGTGGCGGCCATGAAGATATTGCACATCGCCGAGACCCTGAAGGGCGGCCTGGAGACCTACCTGCGCATGGTCTCGGGCTTCCAGCAGAATTCGCCCGCGATCACCCAGGCCAAGTTCGTGCTGCCCGGCCCGGTGGACTGGCTGAGCCCGCAGGACACGCATGTGGTGCCCACGGCGCGCAGCCCGCTGGTGCTGGCGGGCTATGCCGCCGAGATCCGCCGGATCATCCGCAGCGAGCGGCCGACGGTGCTGCATCTGCACAGTTCGATCGCGGGCGGCATCGTGCGTGCGATGGCGCTGCTCGGGCAGGTGCCGGCCGAGACCCGCATCGTCTACTGCTCGCACGGCTGGGCCTTCGACCAGATCGGGCCCTCGTACAAGAAGACGATCTACCGCTGGATCGAATGGCTTCTTTCGCACTGGAGCGACGCCATCATCTGCATCAGCGACCACGAACTGCGGCTGGCCGAGAAGTTCGGCATCAAGCGCTGCAAGTGCATTCCGAACGGCATCGCGGCCTCGGCCGCGGTACCTGCACCCGCCGAGTTCGAAGCGGTGGCGCGTCCGCCGTCGGCGCAGCGAACGATCCTGTTCGTCGGCCGGCTCGACCGGCAGAAGGGCATCGATGCGCTGCTCGACGCCTACCTGCGGGTGCGGCCGAACTTCAAGTTGGTGGTGGTGGGCGAAGCGGTCCGCAACGACCTGCCGATCGCCAAGCCCAACGAGGTGGAGTTCAGGGGCTGGCTCGAGAAGGATGCCCTCGACGAGGCCTACCGCACGTGCGACGCGATCATCGTGCCGTCGCGCTGGGAGGGCTTCGGCCTGGTCGCGATCGAGGCCATGGCGCGCGGCAAGCCGGTGTTCGCGTCCGCGGTCGGCGGGCTGGTCGACATCGTCGAGGACAACCGCAGCGGCCGCCTGTTCCCGCTCGAACGGCTGGACGAGATGCTGCACGAGATCGACGGCATGTCCTCGGAGCAGCTGATGCGCATGGGCCGGGCAGGGCGTGCGCTCTTCGAGCAGAAATACACCGCCGAGCGGATGAATGCCGCCATCGTCGATCTGTACAAGGAGTCGGTGCTTTGAAGAGGAACCCGTCCCTGCTTTCGCCGCGCGGCCTGCGCCGCGCATGTGCCTGGCTGTGCGCATCGGTGGCGCTGGCGGCGATCGCCGTTTCCGCCCAGGCCCGCGGCATCGCCGAGCTGCATTCGGACTACCCGGTGGCGCTCAGCGTGCAGATCGACCCGGCGGACATCTCGGACGACGACCTGCGCGAGATCAAGGCTTCGGGCTTCGAGTTCGTGCGCTTCGGCGCGCGGCCGCCGCTCAAGAGCGTGAACCCCGCGTCCATCGACTATGCGAACCTGATCCGGCGCGTGAAGAACGCGCGCCTCGAAGCGATCGTTACCTTGTTCGGCGGCCGCGAGATCTGGGGCCAGCAGCCCGCGGACCTGGGCGGCGGCCAGCGCGAGAAGCTGTTCGCCGACTTCGCGCGCCGGTTCATGGAAACGCATGCGGCCGAGGTGGCCGTGTGGGAGCTGTGGAACGAGCCCGACCACAAGACCTTCCTGAACCCCGCGCTGTTCCCCGCCTTCGAGACCGCGACCGCGGAGTTCTGCCGCAGCATCGCGCAGCTGAAGACGCCGCCGAAGATCGTCATGGGCTTCGGCTTCGCGAAGCTGCCGTTCAACGCGGGCCAGGTGCCCGCGCCGCTCGAGAGCGCCTTCGTCTCGGCCGCGAAGTCGGACTGCCTGACGGACATCTCGATCCATCCCTACCGCGCGGTGCCGGAAACCGCCATCGCCGACTACGCCAAGCTGCGTGCGCAGCTCGACCAGCGGCAGCTGAACAGGGTCGGCATCGTCGCCTCGGAGTGGGGCTATGCCTCGTACCTGCCGGTGCGCGACCGCAACACGCAGGCCTCGCTGATCTTCCGCGAGTACCTGACCAACGTCGCGGCGGGCATCAAGCTGCTGAACCTCTATGCCTGGAAGGACCGGGGCACCTCGGTCGTTGCGCGCGAGGACAACTTCGGCCTCAAGTCGAAGAGCGGCGAGAAGAAGGAGGCCTTCGCGAGCCTCACCGAATTCCTGCGCATCGTGCGCACTGCCCGGAAGGTCTCCTTCGAGAGCAGCGCCGGCGTGAACAGGCTGGTGCTGAGCCGCGGCAGCACGCTGCTGCACGTGGTGTGGACGCAGGGCGCCGGGCATGACGTGGTCGTGCCGGCCGAGAAAGGCCGCAAGTGCACGCGCGTGGAGTTCTTCCCGCAGGTGCGCCATGGCAGCTGCGGCGCGCCCGTGGAGGGCGGTTTCGCGGCCGAGGCCACCGCCTACCCGGTCCTGCTCTCCATCGCGGAATGAGCTTCGCGGGCATTCGGAAGCGCCTCGGTCCGGTCTATGCGATTGCCGATCAGTGCATCTACAGCGCGAGCCAGCTGCTGCTGAGCTTCGCGCTTGCGCGGGCGCTGTCGCCCGCGGACTTCGGCATCGCGTCGGCCTTTCTTGCGATCGTCAGCTTCCAGTACATCCTGCACACGGCCGTGGTGCACGAGCCGCTCCTGATCCGGCGCTACTACGCCGGCCGCTCGGCTGCGTGGTGGAGCTGGGCGCTGGTGCTCGCGGTCTCGGTGGCGGGCTTCCTGGCGTGGCAGTTCACGAGCTTTCCTGGGCCGGTGAGTGCCGCCGGCATCGCGCTGATCGTCGGCTACGAGATCTTCTGGATCGCGCGCAGCATGCTGCTCGTGGGGCGGCGCTTTCTGGCGCTCTGTGTCTCGGGGGTGCTGGTCTGCGTCGGCTACGTGGCGGTGCTGATCGGCCTCCGTCCCGGTACCTGGGCGCAGGCGCTGCTGTGGATCGCCGTCGTGCAGCTGCCCTTCGCGCTGCTCGTCGCAGCGCACTTCCGGCGCGTGATGGCGCCGCTGCCCGCGCCGGCCGGCACGCCGGCGCTGACGATCGGCGAAGCCGCGAGCTACGGCTGGAAGGCCAGCCTTTCCCAGCTCATGAGCTGGATCATGACCGGCGGCGCGATCCTGCTGCTGGGCTCTTCGGCGGACGCCGCGCAGGGCGGGCTGCTGAAGATCTACATCACCTTCCTGCTGCCGATGCAGTACGTGCTGCTGGCGCTGGGCTACTACATCCTGCCGCGGCTCGCGGCGAACTGGCACTCGGAGTCACGCCGGGAGGCCTTCGGCCTGTTCGTGAAGTTCGTGGTCTTCGGCTTTCTGGTTGCCGAGCTCGGCGGCGTCGTGCTCGGCCTGCTCGGTCCGCACCTGGTGGTGCTGGCCTTCGGCGCGAACTATGCGGGCATGGATTTCTCGCCCTTCTTCTACGCGCCCGCGATCTTCGGGCTCACCATGTGCCTGCGCACCGGCTTCAGGGCCGCCCGACGCCCCGGCGCGCTGCTGTGGTGCTCCATCTTCGGGGCGCTGGTGTTCGCGGCCTGCATGCGCCTGGCACGGCTTCCGATCTCCTACATCCAGACCATCCACGCGATGACCATCGGCTTCGCCTGCATGGCGGCCGCGATGATCGTCTGGCTGTTCTTCATCATGCGCGGCGCGCAGGCCTCGCCGGGCCGCTGAGCCGGCCCGGCCCCGCTCAGCGGCCGAAGTTCAGGATGTTGTCGCCCGTGCGCGGCTCGCCGCTGTCGGGTGCGCTGAACTTGTAGGCGCTCGGGTCGCGCGCCGAGGTCATCTCGTACAGCGGATGGATCCGCCCGAGCCGCGCGCCGCCGTCGCGCACCAGCGGTGCCCAGGCGAAGTTGGCGGTGAACTTGCTCGTGCGCGGCAGCAGCGCGTCGAAGGGAATCGCGAGATAGATGCCCTTGTCGAAGCTGCCTTCGCCGAACTGCCGGGCCGAGACGTTGGTCTTGGTGGCATAGGCGCCGAGCACCACGCCGTTGTCGAAGCGGCGGCTGATGTCGATGGTCACGCCGCGGTCGCCGGCCAGGTACTGGCCTGCGCTGATCTTGGCGAGCACGCCGTGCCAGCCGGTGTCCCAGTAGAGCGTGGCGTGGCCGGTGTTGACCTTGTAGTCGCGCAGCCCGAAGTCCTGCTCGAAGTCGCGCTGCCGCACGTGGTTGAAGTCGACGCCGAAGGCGATCTTGCTGCGCCACGGCCGGTAGAGCCATTCGCCGCCCACACCCGCGAACATGGTTTCGAGCGCGCCGCCGTAGACGCTGTAGTACTGGTTGTCGTTGATCCGGCCCACGTGCGTGAGCTGGAACACCGGCATGGTCAGCCGCTTCGAGGTGACGTACTCGCGCTGGTAGGTGCGCACGCGCGGCAGGTTGCTGGGCGCGGTGTAGGTGAACTTGTCGAAGTTGTCGACCAGGCGCAGGTTGAGCGCACCGTTGACCCAGGTGCTCGGCGTGAACCGGTATTCGGCCACCGCCTGCACGCCGATCTGGTAGAGCACGAAGGCGTTCGGGCCGCCGAGGATCTGGCCCAGGCTCGGCGTCAGGCCGATGCTGAACTTGGGCGTGTGCCGCTCCCATGCGGGCAGCGCCTGGCCCTCGGCCGCGCCGGCCTTGGTGGCCGCAGGCGCATCGCCGCGCGCGGCCTGCAGCACGGGCTTCGGATCGTCGGCGCCGATGGGTGCCGGCGCGTAGTCGCGCTGGCTGGTGGCGCGGCGTTCGGCCGGCGTCTGTGCCTGGTAGTGGGCCGTGACCCACTCGCCGCGGTCGACCACCTGCGCATGCATCGGCAGGCCGCGCTCGGAGTAGTGCAGCACGAAGTTCCGGATCGAGCCCGGTGCATCGCGATGCAGCACCGCGATGATCTGCTCGACGCGCGCACTGCGGTAGACGGTGGCGCTTTCGGTGATCCACACATGCAGCATCGCCCCCTGCGGCGCGATGCGCTGGATGGTCCAGTCGGTGCGGTTCTCGATCTCCGCCGCGGTGGCGGCCCAGCCCTGGAAGGTGGCGGGCGGATCGGGCGTGAACCGCGGCGCCGGCGGGTCCGCCGTCTTGGGCATCTGCATGGTCGCGAGGTTGGTCTGCAGCGTGAGGCCCATCATCACCTTGTTGCCGCGCTCGAAGCCGGCCGAGAAGGTGATGCCCGGTGCATAGCGGTACTCGAGACCGATGTTGACCGGCGACCGCTGCCGCTGGTTGTTGTTGAGCGGCTCGTTCTGGTAGTCGTTGCCTTCGTACTCGAGCTTGAGCGTCAGCGGCTCCCAGGGCGTGCGCCACTGCACGCCGCCGAAGAGCGCCGCGGGCCCGCGGAACAGGCGGCCGAAGTTGGCGCCTCCCCACGTCGTCTGGCTCACGCGCGTCTTGAAGCGGCTGTTCAGCAGGCCGAAGGGGTTGCTGATGTTGCCGGCATTGCCCAGGTAGCCCCAGCCGATGCCGAGGCTGAAATCGAAGTCGCCGTAGCGCTTGTTCGCCACCAGGTACTCGGAGGAGAACAGGCCCGTGCCGCCGATGTCGCGAAAGCCCAGTGCCACTTCGGGCAGGTAGGCCGATTCCTTCCACAGCCTCGCCTTCAGGTCGATGCTCTTGTCCTTGTAGCCCTGGTTGCTGAGGCCGATGCCGTAGATGCGGTTGCTGATCGACGTGTAGCGAAAACCCGCCTCGAGCCAGTCGAGCGGCTGGAACATCACGTTCAGCCGCGTGTAGGGCGAAACGTGCGAGATCGAGGTCCGCATGTCGCCGGTCTGGCCCATGCGGGCGGTGGGCGTCTGCAGCAGGCCGGTCTCGCCCCAGTCGTTGCCGCTGGTCTGCAGCGCGCGGTACTGCGGCGCGGGGTCGGGGCGGACGGAAATCGCCGTCGAGGCCGGCGGCACGGGGGGGGCGAGGGGCGCGGGCGGTGCCGCGACGGCTGCGGGATCGGGCTGCGCGGCAGGGGCGGGCTCCGGCACCGCGGGCGGCGCCTGTGCGCTGATTTCTTCCTGCGGAGACGGGCCTTGCGTCGCCAGGAACTTGATCATCCCTTCGGAGATGCCCTCGAGATCCGCCCTGCCGCGCGGCGCCGACCAGATCCAGGCGCCGGGCGCGGGCTCGTCCGAGGGATGCGCCGTCCACGGCGACACGCCCACGCGCGCGGTGCGGCCGTCGGGCTGGGCCACCCAGGCCCAGTCGTGCTTTCCTTCGGGGTCGCAGGCGGCCACGTAGTCCCATGCGGTGCGGCCGGGCTCGTGCGCCACCGCGCAGAGCCGCCCGTCGGGCTGGAGCACCGAGACCGTCTTCAGCACCGGCGGCGGCGCCACGAGCTGCTGGCCGGCCGTCAGCACCGGATCCTGCTCGGGATGGGCTTCGAGCCAGCGCGGGTCCACGATGCCCAGCGCCACGCGGCCGGTGATCGGCAGGCCCTGCAGCCAGGCGATCAACTGCTGGCGCTGCGGCTGCTCCTGCCGCGGTGCGCGCTTGCGGGCGGCCTCGAGCCGCACCAGCAGGGTGTTCTTGAGGAACTGCTGCGCCAGGCGCTCCTGCGGAACGCGCCATGCGAGTCCCGGCGAGGCCGTGGCGGCGGGCTGGCGCAGCAGCCAGGCGCTCAGGCGCTCGCCCGGGCGGATGTCCGCATCGCCGGCGGGCGCGGGGTTGTCGACCGCGCCGCCGCCTGGAGCCTGCGCGCCCGCGGCGCAGCTTGCCGCCAGCGCGCAGGCGGCCATCGCAGCGCGCAGGGGCCGGGGATCCTTGCCGAAGCCACGGGGAAGCAGACGGCTCATGTACCAGCGCTCGCCGCTGCGACGGGTGCTGGAGAAGAAGGCGTCCACTGCTCGAAGCTCATACACAGATCATTGGAAATACATTGCTCGGAATAGACGACGCGCGGCGTTCCGCCCGCCTGCGACACGCCGAAGCGCGCGGGCGGCAGCGCGGCGCTCGCCGGGCGCGAGGTGCTGCGCTCCTCGTACCAGCGCAGCGACGACGCGGCCGTGCCGGCCAGCGCCACCTGGGGCGGCGGGGCGATCGGCGTCTGCACGATCCGGTCGCGGATGCCGAAGCGGTAGCCGGGCATCATGTCGCGCTCGCGCACGTAGGTGCGGGCGTCGGCCTGGGACCAGCCGGGCGGATCGGACAGGCGCACCTCGCGCCAGTCGGTCGAAAGGCCCGTGGTGCCGACCAGACGCCCGTCGAGCAACCGCACCACTTCGCCGCTGCCGCTGTACCAGACCTCGACGGCCCCTTCGGGCCGCTGGTCGATATAGCCGAGCACCATGAATACCGCCTGCCCGCCGGTCACGACGCGCAAATAGCGGTAATTCGGATTGAAGGTGGGTTCGGGTGCGGCGGCTTTGCCGTTGTACAAATGCCGCGCGGTGGCCAGCATGGCCGAGGAACCGGAAGAGCAGCCGCCAACGCCCAAAAGAAATGCTGCCAGCAGACAGCATTCGACCAGTCGCGCAGCGAAACCGGCGCGCGGAGCTCTCGGCGATTGCCCTCCCGCGGGGAGGGCCGGCACGGTCAGTTGGTGCCGGTCGTGCCCGTGCCGGTGCCCCCGGTACCGCCCGTGCCGCTGCCGCCGCCGCTGTTGCCACCGTTGCCGCTGGCAATGGCGGCCGCGAGGCCCACGCTGGCGGCGATGCCGCCGGCCTGGCCGGCCGTGATGCGGCCGAAGGCCGAGTTGGTGGCACCCGTCGCGCTCGCCGGCTGCGGACCCGGGGTCGAGACCGGCGGCGGCGAAGGCGGCGTTTGAGCGAACGCCGAAGAAATGCCCAGAACGGCGACGGCGGTCGCGGAAACCAATGGCTTAATTCTCATGGCGAATATCCTCTTCAATGGCAAATTAACAGTTGAGAGAAGCCTATCAGTTGGCGAAGTGTGTCGCAACTAATTTACCTTTTAAGGCGTTTTTACTTGCAAGACCCTGTGTCGAAATGTCTTTGAAATGAATTGCTAATTCATTGTTCTTAAATGGTGTGCGGGGATGCGCCGGCACGCCATTCGCGTCGCGCCGGCTGCCGGCGTTGAATATGCACGCAACAGCCCGCTACAATCGCGGGTTGACCCTGCTCCAGCGAAGAAGACATAGAGGATCCCCATGAGTGACATGACCTCCGGCTCCCCCCGGATCGACACAAGCAAGCGGACGTGGTTGATCGCATCCAGCTGTGCCGGCGTAGCGGGAGGCGTGGCCACCGCGATTCCCTTTGTGAGTACGTTCCAGCCCTCCGAGAAGGCCAAGGCCGCGGGCGCTGCCGTCGAAGTGGACATCGCAGGCCTCAAGGTCGGCGAGAAGATCACCGTCGAATGGCGCGGCAAGCCCGTCTGGATCCTCAAGCGCTCCCCCGAGCAGGTGGCCCAGCTGACCAAGCTCGACGGCCAGCTCGCCGATCCGCAATCGAAACGCCATCCCGACGAATTCACCCCCAAGTACGCGCAGAACGAGCACCGCTCGATCAAGCCCGACGTGCTCGTGGTCGTGGGCATCTGCACCCACCTCGGCTGCTCGCCGGTCGACCGCCTGCAATCGGGCCCGCAGCCCTCGCTGCCCAACGACTGGGAGGGCGGCTTCCTCTGCCCCTGCCATGGTTCCACCTTCGATCTCGCTGGCCGCGTCTTCAAGAACAAGCCCGCGCCCGACAACCTGCCTGTGCCTCCGCACATGTACCTGTCGGACACCAAGCTCCTGATCGGTGAAGACTCCAAGAAGGCCTGAGGCAGACGAAGAACATGGCTGAATTCCGCGAAATCTCCCCCAACGCGCCCGCGGGCGAGAAGCTCCTCAACTGGGTCGACAACCGCTTCCCCCTGACGAAGCTCTGGAACGACCAGTGGGGCAAGTACTACGCCCCGAAGAACTTCAACTTCTGGTACATCTTCGGCTCGCTCGCGATGCTGGTGCTCGTCATCCAGATCGTGACCGGCATCTTCCTCGTGATGCACTACAAGCCCGATGCGAACCTCGCCTTCGCCTCGGTCGAGTACATCATGCGCGACGTGCCCTGGGGCTGGCTCATCCGCTACATCCACTCGACGGGCGCCTCGGCGTTCTTCATCGTGGTGTACCTGCACATGTTCCGCGGCCTCATGTACGGCAGCTACCGCAAGCCGCGCGAGCTGATCTGGGTGTTCGGCTGCGCGATCTTCCTGTGCCTCATGGCCGAAGCCTTCATGGGCTACCTGCTGCCCTGGGGCCAGATGTCGTACTGGGGCGCCCAGGTGATCGTGAACCTGTTCGCGGCCATTCCCTTCGTCGGCCCCGACCTCGCGCTGCTGATCCGCGGCGACTACGTGGTGAGCGACGCGACGCTGAACCGCTTCTTCAGCTTCCACGTGATCGCGGTGCCGCTGGTGCTGCTCGGCCTCGTGGTGGCCCACCTGATCGCGCTGCACGAAGTGGGTTCCAACAACCCCGACGGCATCGAGATCAAGGCCACGCGCGGCCCCGACGGCCATCCGCTCGACGGCATCCCGTCGCATCCGTACTACACGGTGCACGACATCTTCGGCGTGGTGGTGTTCCTCACGATCTTCTCGGCCGTGATCTTCTTCGCGCCGGAAGCGGGCGGGTACTTCCTCGAGTACAACAACTTCATCCCCGCCGATTCGCTCAAGACGCCGAACCACATCGCGCCAGTCTGGTACTTCACGCCCTTCTATTCGATGCTGCGTGCGACCACCGACGACATGGTCAACGTGTTCGCGCTGATCATCGGCCTTGCCGCGATCCTGAACTTCGTCAAGGGCAGGTCGGGCATGGGCCTGAAGATCGCGGCCATCGTCGTGGCGGCCGTGGCGATCTTCCTGCTCAAGGCCTTCGACGCCAAGTTCTGGGGCGTGGTCGTGATGGGCGGCTCGGTCATCATCCTGTTCTTCCTGCCCTGGCTCGACAAGAGCGAGGTCAAGTCGATCCGCTACCGTCCGAGCTGGCACAAGTACGTCTACGGCGTCTTCGTCTTCTTCTTCCTGATCCTCGGCTACCTGGGCATCCAGGCGCCCGGCGTCTGGGGCAACCTGGTCATCGGTTCGTTCGCGCTCGACATCGCGCAGACCATCTCCCAGATCGGCACGCTGTTCTATTTCGGTTTCTTCCTGCTCATGCCCTGGTGGAGCAGCAAGGGCGAGTTCAAGCCCGTGCCGGATCGCGTGACCTTCGCCGCCCATTGAGAAGCCCAAGAGAGCTCGAGAGAAACACGATGAAGAAAAGCATTTCTGGCTGGATCGCGGTTGTGGGTCTGGCGCTGGGCCTGACCTTTTCCGCGACGGCCGTTTCGGCTGCCGAGGGCGGCATCGCCTGGGACAAGGCGCCCAACAAGACCACCGACGTGGCCTCGCTGCAGAACGGCGCCAAGCTGTTCGTCAACTACTGCCTCAACTGCCACTCGGCAGCCTTCATGCGCTTCAACCGCCTGCAGGACATCGGCATCAGCGAGCAGCAGATCAAGGACAACCTTCTGTTCACGACCGAGAAGGTCGGCGAGACCATGAAGGCCAACATCGATGCCCGCCAGGCCAAGGAATGGTTCGGCACCACGCCGCCCGACCTGACGCTCGTGGCCCGCTCGCGCGCCGGCCATGGCGGCACGGGCGCCGACTACCTCTACACCTACCTGCGCACCTACTACCGCGACGACACCAAGGCCACGGGCTGGAACAACCTCGTGTTCCCGAGCGTCGCCATGCCGAACCCGCTGTGGGAACTGCAGGGCGAACGCCGCCCGGTCTACACCAAGGTCGTGCAGCACGGCCACGAGACCGAAGTGTTCAAGGGCTGGGAACAGGTCACCCCCGGCACGATGACGCCGCTGCAGTTCGACAACGCCGTGGGCGACCTCGTCGGCTACCTGCAATGGATGGCCGAGCCGGCACAGAACACCCGCATCCGCATCGGCGTGTGGGTGCTGCTGTTCCTCGTCATGTCGCTGGTGTTCGTGTGGCGACTGAACGCCTCGTACTGGAAAGACGTCAAGTAGTTCCGTCCACGCCGACCGGACGGCGCCTTGCGCGGCCGGTCCCGCAGAGTGGGTTGCCAACGCGACCCACTCTTTTTGATTTTTAGGAGTCTCTCGCCATGATGGTCTTGTATTCAGGAACGACCTGCCCCTTTTCCCACCGCTGCCGCTTCGTGTTGTTCGAGAAGGGCATGGACTTCGAGATCCGCGACGTCGACCTCTACAACAAGCCCGAAGACATCAGCGTGATGAACCCGTACGGCCAGGTGCCGATCCTGGTCGAGCGCGACCTGATCCTGTACGAGTCGAACATCATCAACGAGTACATCGACGAGCGCTTTCCACATCCGCAACTGATGCCCGGCGACCCGGTGGACCGCGCCCGCGTGCGCCTGTTCCTGCTCAACTTCGAGAAGGAACTGTTCGTGCACGTGGCCACGCTCGAGAACCGCACCGCCAAGGGCAACGAGAAGGCGCTCGAAAAGGCACGCTCGCACATCCGCGACCGCCTCACGCAGCTCGCGCCCGTGTTCCTCAAGAACAAGTACATGCTGGGCGACAACTTCTCGATGCTCGACGTGGCCATCGCGCCGCTGCTCTGGCGCCTCGACTACTACGGCATCGACCTCAGCAAGAACGCGGCGCCGCTCCTGAAGTACGCCGAGCGCATCTTCTCGCGCCCGGCCTACATCGAGGCGCTCACGCCGTCCGAAAAGGTCATGCGCAAGTAAGGTTCGCCCCCAGGCTTCGCGCGCTTCGTGTCGCTTCGCCACCCCCTTCCGGGGGGCAACACCTGCGGCCCGGCAGAGCCGGTTCCGCGGTGTTCCGCGAAAATGCCGAAGCACCGATTGCACGGTAGAAAATTTTCATGATCAACGCGCTCGAGTCGTCTTCCACCCGCCCGTACCTGATCCGGGCGCTCTACGAATGGTGCACCGACAACGGCTTCACGCCGTATGTCGCGGTGCAGGTCGACGACACCGTGCAGGTGCCGCGCGAATACGTGAAGAACGGCGAGATCGTTCTCAACATCAGCTTCGACGCGACCAGTTCGCTCAAGCTCGGCAACGACTTCATCGAGTTCAAGGCCCGCTTCGCGGGCACCGCGCGCGAGATCGTGGTGCCGGTCGGGCGCGTGATCGCCATCTATGCGCGCGAGAACGGGCAGGGCATGGCCTTCCCGTTGCCGGTGCCGGCGCAGGGGGGCGACGACGGGACCGCGTCGGCCACGCCGCAGGCACGCACGCCGCTGCGCGACGCATCGCGCGGCAGCGAGGGCGACGCCGGCAAGATCGTCCATCTCGTGAGCGGCGAGGAGCCCGACGAGACGGTGGGCTCGGGCGAGAACGGTCCCCCCGACGAGCCGCCGCGCCCGCCGGCCGGCGGCGGCAGCCGGCCGTCGCTCAAGCGCGTGAAGTAGCCGCAGGCGGGCAACCAAACCACGCGCCGTAGGCGGCGTGGCCCGGCAGGGGCCGCCGGTTCGCCTCGTAGAATCAGCAGGAATCCGTGCCGCTTTAGCTCAGCTGGTAGAGCACCCGCCTTGTAAGCGGAAGGTCGTCCGTTCGATTCGGACAAGCGGCACCACTTCTCCTCCCTCGCTCCCTCATCGTCGCCCGACGCCGCCGAGCCACGCGGCTGCAGCCGCCATTCACGAATCGTTCGATCGGACGCCCTCGTCCGTGAAGCTCGCGGCGACATTTCCCCCCCCTTCTCCCGATTGCGCTGCATTTCGCCGCGCGCACGCAAATCGCGCAATGGCGCGTGGGACGTGGCGGATGCTTCGAGGCTTTTCTTGATAACGAGAAGCAACGCCGCGCTCGAATATTAAAGAACGATAAAAAACCACGCCAATATTTTTGGCTCGCCGTGCGTCGATGAATGCCATTGCGCTATGGAATCTATCTTGGAATATAAAAGTTCCAATTGGGCGGCAATAGTTTTCAAGCGGCTATCCCGGGAAGCAGGCGAATTCGCGCCGAATGCATTCTTTCTCACTCAATTCTGCATCTGCCAGATCCCGCCGCGCGCCCATCGCTCGCCGCCCCGCAGAGCACCGGCCACTCTGCGCCAGCAGCTTTGCGAACAGAAAATCCCTCCAATTTTATTGTTGACGACTATTAACTCGGTTCAGCGGTAAATTGATTTTTCGAGTTGCTTGGAATCGACAAGCATTCGGGATTTCACCAGGCCAAGCCGAAGGTCGCGCCCCGAAGTCTCGGTCAGTCGAGTTGAAAAAAGGAAGTCGAAAAACGAGGCCAGCACCCGGCGAGCGCTTCTTGGCAATTGATGTTCGGAGGAAATCAATTCGACGGCCGGGCTGAATAAAAAGAGGTGATCCATGTCCATCAGGTCGACAAATAGTTGGAGAAGCAGGCGCAGCAATGCGGGTCGCTTTTGCACGGCGATTTTTCCGGCGGTCGTCCTCGCCGGCTGCGCCGTGCAGCCCGAACCGTTTGCGCAGGACGAGCACCGCGCCCGTTCCGTCGATCTGCTCCAGCGCGCCACGGCCGGCCAGGAGCCGCTCACCGGGCCGGTCGATCTTTATGAAGCCATGGCACGGGCGATCAAATACAACCTCGACGGCCGGGTCGAATGGATGAACCTCGCGCTGAGCCGCAAGGAGCTCGATCTTCAGCGCCATGACATGCTGCCCAAGCTCGTCGCGTCGCTCGACTACACGGGCCGCGACAGCGACGCGGGCGGCAGCAGCCGCTCGCTGCTGAGCGGGCGCACTTCGCTGGAGCCGTCCACCTCGTCCGACCGCAGCGTGCTGGCGGGCGAGCTCGCCCTGAGCTGGGACGTACTCGACTTCGGGCTGTCGTACGTGCGCGCGCAGCAGACGGCCGATCAGGTCAACATCGCCGAGGAGCGCAGGCGCAAGGTGTTCAACCGGCTGGTCGAGGACGTGCGCACCGCCTACTGGCGCGCGGTGAGCGCCGAACGCCTGATGAACCAGATCGAGGAACTGCAGCGCAGCACGCAGGCGGCGCTCGAACTGGCCGAGCAGCAGGAAAAGGTGGGGCTGAGTTCGCCGCTCGCGCCGCTGGGCTACCAGCGCGAGATGCTCGGCATCCGCCGCGACATCCAGGCCCTGGCCCGCGAGCTCGGCGTGGCCAAGCGGCAGTTGGGCGCCTTGATGAACCTGCCGCCGCGCACCGCCTACCGCGTGGCCCTTCCACCCACTTCCATCGACTGGGAGCCGCAGCCGCTGGCGGGCGGGAACGCCAATGACGGGGAGGCGCTGCTGCGCATGGCGATCGAGAACCGCCCCGAACTGCGCGAGGTGGCCTACCAGCTGCGCAGCAACGACCGGGAGGCCACGGCCGCCTACCTGCGCATGCTGCCGAGCCTGCGGGTGTCCGTCAGCAGCAACCACAGCGACAACAGCTTTCTCTACAACGGCAACTGGGTGGGGTGGGGCGCGCGGGCGAGCTGGAATCTGCTGAACGTGTTCCGCCTGCCCGCGGAGCAGCAGAAGATCAGGGCGCAGGGCCAGTCGCTCGACCACCGCCAACTGGCGCTCACGACGGCGGTGGCCACGCAGGTGGAGGTGTCCCAGGCGCGCTACGTGCTGCGGCTCGAGGAATTCCGGACGGCCCGGCGCTTTCACGAGGTACAGGTCCGGATCGAGGCGCAGATCGAAGCCGGGGTCCAGGTCGGGACGCTCGGCCGCCAGGCGCTCATCCGCGAACGGATGAACACGCTGGTCTCGAAGGTGCGCTACGACATGGCGCTTGCGGACCTGCAGAACGCCTATGCGAATGTCTACGCCTCGCTGGGCATCGATCCGGTCACGGTGGAGATGCGCACCACAGAGCCCGTGGCCTCGCTCAGCGCCAAGCTGCGGGCGATGTGGGCGCAGCGGCGCGACCCGGCCGCCATGCAGGAGCCGTCCGCGCCCACCGGCACGGCACCCCAAACCCCGGAGGGCTGATGAAATGTCTTGCCTGAAGCACAAGAAAGCCGCCGCGGGCCTCGCGCTCGCATGGCTGGCATGGCCGGCCTTGGCCCAGACCGACGAGGCGCTCCACGCCGAGGGCACGCGCGGCGTGCTGCGCGCGCAGCACGAGGCCGTGCTGGCTTCGAGCATTTCCGAGCGCATCGTGCGCATGCCCTTGCGCGAGGGTGACCGCTTCCAGAAGGGCCAGACGCTGGTGGCCTTCGACTGCAGCCGCCTGCAGGCCGAGCTGCGCGCGGCGCAGGCCGGCCAGGCGGCCGAGGCGCGCAATGCCCAGGTGCAGGCCGAACTGCTCGCGATGCAGGCGGCGGGCCGGGTCGAGGCCGAGATCGCCCGCCACAAGGAGACGGAGCGGACGGCCCAGGTCGACACCATCCGCGCGCGCATGGTCGGCTGCCGCGTGGTGGCGCCGTTCTCCGGCCGGGTGGTCGAGACCTTCGCCCGGCCGCACGAGACGCCGCCGGCCAACGAGAGGCTGTTGCACATCGTGAGCGACGGCGCGCTCGAACTGCATGTGGTGGTGCCGTCGCGATGGCTCGGCTGGCTGCGCGCGGGGTCGGCCATGCAGTTCAGGGTCGACGAAACCGGCGACCTGCTGCAGGCGGAGGTGAAACGCATCGCCGCCGCCGTCGACGCCGTGAGCCAGACCGTGAAGGTGGTGGCGTCGGTGCCGCATGCGCCGGCCGGCGTGCTGCCGGGCATGAGCGGGCGGGTGGTGACCGATCGGCCCCCGGCGCCCGGGCTCGCGGTCGCGGTGGAGCGTTCGCCGGCCTCCTACCCGTCCCGGGGCCGGCCGTCGCGGTGAGCACGATGCCGCGGCTCGCTGCTCCTGCCCCGCGTCCCGATGCGGACAGCCTGCGCCCGACCAGCGTGCAGCTGATCCGCATCGAGGGCGAACTGCGCCAGTGCGCGGCGAAGGACGCGCTCTGGCAGCACCTGGCCAACGAGCCGGTGATGCTGCTGCCTTTCGACACCGCCCTGGTGTTCGAGGCCGGTGGCGGCCGCAGGCGCATGCGCTGGAAGGCCGTGGCCGTGTCCGCGCTGGCGCAGGTCCATCGCGATGCGCCGATGACGCGCTGGTACGAGGACATGGTCGCGAAGGCATGGTCGAGCACCCAGGGCGCGACCGGCGTCTACCTGTTCGAACTGTCCGCGCACGCCGATCTCTCCGATCCCTGCGCAGACGATGCGGCGCTGGCGCATCTGATGTGGGTGCCGCTGGTCGACCTGGGGCAGCCCGTGCGTGCCGGCTGGCTGCTGGCGCGCCGCACGCCCTGGGAGCCGGCGCACCAGACGCTCGCGGCCCGGCTGGCGGCTGCCTACGCCCACGGGTTGAGTGCCATCGAAGGGCGCGCGAAACCGCCCGCGCCGTGGCGCCGGCACCGGATCGCGCTGGCGCTCGCGGGGGCCGCGGCCGTGCTCGCGCTGGTCTTCGTGCAGGTGCCGCTGACCACGCTCGCGCCGGTCGAGGTCATGCCCGAGGCGCCTTTCGTCGTGGCGGCCCCGGTGCCGGGCGTGGTCGAGCGGATCCTGGTGGCGCCGGGCACGCGGGTGAGCGAGGGCTCGCCGCTGGTGCAGCTGGTCGACACCACGCTGCGCAGCGATTTCGAGGTGGCCGGCCGCAAGCTCGGCGTGGCACGCGCGCGCAAGCTGCGCCTGCAGCAGGCGGCCGTGGTCGACCCGACCGCCAAGCGGGAGTTGGCGATCGCGCGCAGCGAGGAACTCGTGGCGCGGGCCGAGCGCGACTACGCCCGCGCCATGCTCGAGAAGGCCGTCATCCGCGCGCCGCGCGAAGGCGTCGTGCTCTATGGCGACCCGCGCGACTGGATGGGGCGGCCGGTGGCCGTGGGCGAGGCGATCATGCGCGTGGCCGATCCCGGGCGGGTGGAGTACCGCATCAAGGTCGCCGTCGCCGATGCGGTCAACCTGCGCGAGAACGCCAGCGTCAAGGTGTTCCTCGACGCGGCGCCGCTGGCTCCTTTCGACGCGCGCGTGGTGCGCGCGGCCTACCGCGCCGAGGCCGACGCGGCGGGCGTTTCGAGCTACGTCGTCACCGCCCGGCCCGTGGAACCCTATGTCGCGCCCGAGCGACTGGGCCTGCGCGGCACGGCGCGCCTGTATGGCGAACCCGTGTCGCTGCTCTATTACCTGCTGCGCCGGCCGATCACCGCCGCGCGCCAGTGGACGGGGCTTTGACCGCCATGCCGCACGCCATCAATCGAAGCCAGCGGCTGCCCCCGCTGCGCCAGGATCTCCGGCTCATCGAAGGCGGTGCGCACGGGTCCGCATCCGACGGCACCGCGCAGTGGCGCATTCACGATCCGCTCGCGCAGCGCTTCTACAGCGTCGGTTCCGACGTGGTGGACATGCTGGCGCACTGGGGCGAAGGCAGCGCCGGCGCGCTGCGCGCGGCCATGCTGCGCGAGCGCGGCCGCGCCGCGAGCGACGAGAAGATCGCCGCGCTCTGCGAGTTCCTGCAGCGCAACGAGCTGCTGCGTCCCGTGCCGCAGCAGACCTTCGCGCGCGTGCGCCGGCAGGTCGGGGCGGCCAGGCGTTCGCCAGGCAGCCGCGTGCTGCACGGCTATCTGTTCTTCAAGCTGCCGCTCGCGCGGCCCGATGCCTTTCTGCGCCGCACGCTGGCCTGGGTGCAGGTGTTCTTCGCGCCGGCGCTCTGGTGGACGGCCGCGTTGCTGGGGCTCGTCGGCCTCTATCTGGTGTCGCGGCAATGGGAGCGCTTCGTCGCCACCTTCCCCGACATGCTGTCGGCCGGCGGCATCGCCACCTTCGGCTTGAGCCTGGTGCTGGTCAAGGCGCTGCACGAGCTCGGCCACGGCTACGCGGCCGTGCACATGGGCGCGCGCGTGACCACCATGGGCATGGCCTTCGTCGTGATGGCGCCCATTCTCTACACCGACACCACCGATGCCTGGCGCCTGCCGCACCGGCGCCAGCGCGTGCTGATCGACGCCGCGGGCATGCTGGTGGAGCTGCTGGTGGCCGTGGCCGCGACGCTGGCCTGGGTGTTCCTGCCCGACGGGCCGATGCGCCATGCGGCCTTCGCGCTGGCCACCACCGGCTGGGTGCTCAGCCTGGCGGTGAACCTCAATCCGTTGATGCGCTTCGACGGCTACTACCTGTTCAGCGACCTGCTGGGGCAGCCCAATCTGCAGGAGCGCGCCTTCGCGATGGGGCGCTGGTGGCTGCGCGAGCTGCTGTTCGGCTTCGGCGACGCCGCACCCGAGCCCGCGCGCGGGCGCCGCCGGTTGCTGCTGGTCGGCTTCGCCTATGCCACCTGGCTCTACCGCTTCTTCCTGTTCCTCGGCATCGCGCTGCTGGTCTATCACTACTTCTTCAAGATGCTCGGTATCTTCCTGTTCGCGGTGGAGTTGGGCTGGTTCATCGCGCGGCCCGTCTGGCGCGAACTCCGGATCTGGGCCGTCCGGCGGCGCGAGGCGGGGCCGCGCGGGCGCATCACCGCGCTGCTGCTGCTGGGCCTGCTGGTGGCGCTGCTGCTGCCCTTTCCCTACACGGTGCGCATTCCCGCCATGCTGACCGCGGCGCGAAAGGCGGCGGTCTTCTCGCCACGGGCGGGGCGCATCGAGGCCGTGCACGTGCGGCCGCGCGAGCAGGTCCGCGCGGGGCAGGTTTTGATCGACATGGCCGCACCGGAGATCGAGCAGCGGCTGCACAGCGCGCGCGCGAACCTGGCGCTGCTGCGGGAGCGCCTGGCGCGGCGGGGTGTGGACGAAAGCGACCTGTCGGCCAGCATGGTGCTCGCGCACGAACTCGGGCTCGAGCACGAGCGCATCGAAGGCCTGGAACGCGAGCGCGACCGCCTGCAGGTGCGCGCGCCAATGGACGGCGTCATCGCCGAGCTTGCGGAGGAACTCGGACCCGGGCACTGGATCGGCGAGGGCACGCAACTCGCGCTGATCGCCGCGCCGGGCGGCCTCTCGGCGCGCGGCTACGTCGCCGCCCACGACCTGCGGCGCATCGCCGAGGGCGACGAAGGCCGCTTCGTCGACGAGCTCCGCATGCAGCCCGCCCGCGCGCTGCGCCTCGAGCGCGTGGCCACGGCCGCCAGCGAGCACATGGACCACTGGCTGCTGGCGTCGACCCACGGCGGGCCGGTGGCCGCGCGCGCGCAGGGCGGCAGGACCGTGCCCGAGCATGCGGTCTTCGAAGTGACGGCGCTGGCCGCAGCCGCGGGTCCGGCGCATCTGTCGATGACCGAGCTTCGCGGCGAGCTCCGCATCCGCGGTCGTCCCGAGAGCCTGGGCGCGCGGATGTTCAGGCGCGTCGCGCATGTGCTGGTGCGCGAGGCCGGGGCCTGAGGCCGCCGCGCCCGACGAACTCGCCGCCATCCGATCCACCCCCGTCCGTCAGGAGGCCTCAGCGATGAGATCGACGCTTTTTGGTTTTGGTGCTGCTCGGCACGGCAGGGCCGTGGTGCGGGCTGCCCCGCAGGGTCTCGGGATCCAGGCGCTCGAACCGCGGGTGCTGCTCGACGCGGCCGCGGCGCAGACGGTGCAGGAGGCCGCGCAGGAAGCCGCCCCGGCGAACGACGCGGAACTCCCGCCGGTCGATGCGCGCGAGCACGAAGAACTCCTGGCCGCGATGGGTGCGCTCGACCCGCCCGAGGCGGCGCACGCCGCGCCCGCGGCCGGCGGCATCTACTTCATCGACCTCGCATTGCCCGACGCCGACCAGCTTGCCGCGAGTCTGCCCGCGGGTGCGGAGGTGCACTTCATCGGGGCCGATGCCGACGGCGTGGCCTGCATCGCCGAAGCACTGCGTGGACGCAGCGACGTCGGCGCCGTCCACATCCTCGGCCACGGCGAGGCCGGCGCGCTGCGCCTCGGCGCGACGACCCTGACGCTGCAGAGCATGCAGAGCATGCAGGGCGAGCATCGCGACGAACTGGTGGCGATCGCCTCCTCGCTCTCGCAAGAGGCCGACATCCTGATCTACGGCTGCGATTTCGGCGCCGGCGAGACCGGCGCGCGCGCCGTCGAGATGCTCGCGGCGCTGACCGGCGCCGACGTCGCGGCGTCCAGCGACGCCACCGGCGCGGAACGGTTCGGCGGCGATTGGGTGCTGGAAGTGCAGACCGGCGCGATCGAAGCGAAAGCGGCCTCGGCGCCGGAATGGGACTATCTGATGGCGCCGGCGAACCTCAGTATCGGCAGCAATGCCGTCGTGGACGGCTCGTTCGAAGGCGCTTCCTCCGGCTGGACGGTAGGAGGCGGCACCGAGGGGGCGGAAACGCGTCCCGCCTCGTCCTACGGCCTGAACACCGTCGTCGACGGTACTTACGCCGCCGAGGTCGAAGGCCCGATCGGCTCCAGCTATATCGAGCAATCCGTCACCGGGTTGACCCCGGGCGAGACCTACGTACTGAGCTGGTACGGGCATACCCGCCTCGGTCGCTCGACGGGCGCGGACCTCGGCCGCGCCATCGTGAGCAGCGGCGGTACCGAGATCGCGTCGCTGAACTTCCAGACCAGCCGCAGCGGCTGGACGCGGTTCTCGCTGAGCTTCACGGCGCCGGCCGATGGCACCGTGAACCTGCGTTTCCAGTCGCGCGGCAGCACGGGCGCGGACACGGGCTCGGACAGCAACGACGGACGAGGCCTGATCCTCGATGCGGTGCGCCTGGAACCGCAGCATCATGAGGTCGGCTATACCGAGAACGCGGAGGGCGTCGCCATCGCGTCGGCCGACAGCACGCTGATCGACCTGGACAGCACCGACCAGCACTCGCTGACCGTGCGCATCGCCAACGCGCAGGCCGGCGACCTGCTGAGCGTCAGCGGCGCCCTGCCGGCGGGCATTACCGCGAGCTACGACGCCGCCACCACCACCCTCACGCTCAGCGGCAGTGCCAGCGGCGCGGACTACCTCACCGCCCTGCAGGCGGTGCGCTACAGCTCGACGTCGGAGTCGCCATCGGAGGTCACGCGCATGATCGAAGTGGTGGCCAACGACGGCAGCGCCGATTCGAACACGGCCATGACCCGGGTCGCCGTCACAGCGCGCAACGATGCACCCACGCTCGACAGTGCCGTCGACCTGCGTCACTCGGCGCAGGAGGACGCGCCTGCGCCTGCGAACGGCACGGCGGTCGGCGTGCCGGTCTCGACCTTCACCGGCGGCATCGCCGATGTCGATGACGGCGCGAGCAGGGGTGTGGCCATCACGGGCAATGCGCCCAGCAACGGCGTCTGGTGGTACACCACCGACGGCGGCGCCACCTGGCGGCAGGTCGGAACCGTTTCCGACAGCAATGCACTGCTGCTGGCCGACAACGCGCTGACCCGGCTCTACTTCCAGGCCACCACCGCCGACTACAACGGCTCCGGCGGCGCGAGCGCGCTGACGATGCGCGCCTGGGACCAGACCCAAGGCAGCAACGGCAGCTATTTCGATGTCGCCGCCAACGGCACGGGCGGCACCACCGCCTTCTCGACGGCCGCCGATACCGTGACTCTGACCATCGACGCGGTCGCGGACATCGCCGCTGACACCGCGAGCACGTCCGAAGACTCGGCGGTGGTGATCGACGTGCTGGGCAACGACAGCTTCGAGGATGCGCGCCGCACGATCGCGCGGGTGAACGACCAGGCCATTGCGAGCGGCGGCTCGGTCGCGATCGAAAACGGCGCCGTGACGCTCATGGCCGACGGCAAGCTGCGCTTCACACCCGCGGCCGACTTCCACGGGCCCGCGAGCTTCAGCTACACGGTCAGCTCCGGCGGTGGGAGCGAGACCGCCAACGTGCGCGTCAACGTGGGCGCCATCAACGATCCGCCCGTGCCGCGCAATCCCGACGCACCGCCACAGGGGCAGACTTTCGATTCCGCGACCGGCCGCTACACGGCCACCACGCAGGAAGACACGGCCTTTGCGGGGCGGGTGGCCGCCGGCGATGTGGACGGCGACGCGCTGACCTACACCGTGAGCGCGCAGCCGTCGCACGGCGCAGTCACCCTCGACGCGGCCACCGGCGCCTACACCTACACGCCCACCGCCGACTACCACGGTGCGGACAGCTTCGAAGTGAGCATCAGCGACGGCCGGGGCGGCACGACGCGCAGCACGGTGAACCTGACGGTCACGCCGGTGGCCGACATCGCCGCCGACACCGCCACGACCCGCGAGGACACGCCGGTCGACATCGCGGTGCTCGGCAACGACAGCTTCGAGAACACCGGTCGCCGCGTGACGGCGATCAACGGCACGGCCGTGACGGCGGGCACGCCCGTGGCGGTTGCCAATGGCATGGTGACGCTGCAGGCCGATGGCACGCTGCGCTTCGTTCCAACGACGGATTTCCACGGCGCCCTGAGCTTCAGCTACACCGTCGGCTCGGGTGGCGCGAGCGAGACGGCCAACGTCACGGTCGAAGTGACGCCCGTCAACGATGCGCCGGTGGCTCGCGATTCCGCGATGGCCACCACGCAGGAAGACACGGCCTTCGAAGGTCGCGTGGTTGCCAGTGACGTGGACGGCGACACGCTCACCTACATCGTGAGTGCGCAGCCGGCGCACGGCACGGTGACGCTCGATGCCGCCACCGGCGCCTACACCTACACACCCGCCGCCGACTACAACGGCGCGGACAGTTTCGAGGTGACCATCAGCGACAGCCGGGGCGGGACGACGCGCAGCACGGTGCGCATGAACGCCACCCCTGTGGCCGACATTGCTGCGGATCGGATCAGCACACGCGAAGACACGCCGGTCGACATCGCGGTACTCGGCAACGACAGCTTCGAAAACGCCGGCCGCCGCGTGACGGCGATCGACGGCACGGCCGTCACGGCGGGCACGGCGGTGGCGGTCGCCAACGGCACCGTGACGCTCCAGGCCGATGGCACCTTGCGCTTCGTGCCGGCAGCCAACTTCAACGGCACCGCCCGTTTCAGCTACACCGTCAGTTCGGGCGGCGTGAGCGAGACGGCCGATGTGCACGTCAACGTGGGCGCCACCAATGATCCGCCGGTGCCGCGCGAGCCTGCTCCGCCCATACCCGGTCAGACATTCGACCCCGCGACCGGCCACTACACGGCCAGCACGCAGGAGGACACGGCCTTTGCAGGGCGGGTGGCAGCCGGCGATGTGGACGGCGACACGCTGACCTACACCGTGAGCGCGCAGCCGTCGCACGGTACGGTGACGCTCGACGCGGCGACCGGTGCCTACACCTACACACCCGCCGCCGACTACAACGGTGCGGACAGCTTCGAGGTGAGCATCAGCGACGGTCGAGGCGGCACGGCGCGCAGCACCGTGAACATGACCGTCACGCCCGCGGCCGACATCGCCGCCGACACGGCCACGACCCGCGAGGACACGCCGGTGGACATCGCCGTGCTCGGCAACGACAGCTTCGAGAACACCGGTCGCCGCGTGACGGCCATCAACGGCACGGCCGTGACGGCAGGTACGCCGGTGGCGGTCTCCAACGGCATGGTGACGCTGCAAGCCGATGGCACCTTGCGCTTCGTTCCAACGGCGGATTTCCACGGCGCCCTGAGCTTCAGCTACACCGTCAGCGCGGGTGGCGTGCGCGAGACGGCCAGCGTCACGGTCGAGGTGACGCCCGTCAACGATGCGCCGGTGCCGCGTGAGCCGAATCCGTCCACACCGGGCCAGACCTTCGATCCCGCAACCGGCCGCTACACGGCCACCACGCAGGAGGACACGCCCTTTGCGGGGGGCGTGGCCGCGAACGACGTGGATGGCGACACGCTCACCTACACCGTGAGTGCGCAGCCGGCGCACGGCACGGTGGTGCTCGATGCCGCCACCGGCGTCTACACCTACACACCCGCCGCCGACTACCACGGCGCGGACAGCTTCGAGGTGACCATCAGCGACAGCCAAGGCGGCACGGCGCGCAGCACGGTGAACCTGACGGTCACCCCGGTGGCCGACATCGTCGCCGACACCGCCACGACCCGCGAAGACACGCCGGTCGACATCGCAGTGCTCGTCAGCGACAGCTTCGAGGATGCGGGCCGCGCGATCATCGCGATCGATGGCATGCCGATCACGTCCGGAGGGCCGGGCATCGACGTCGCCAACGGCAGCGTGACGCTGCAGGCCGATGGCACCTTGCGCTTCGTGCCGACAGCCAACTTCAACGGCACCGCCCGTTTCAGCTACACCGTCAGTTCGGGCGGCGTCAGCGAGACGGCCAACGTGCAGGTCAACGTGGGTGCCACCAACGATCCGCCGGTGCCGCGCGAACCCAACCCGCCCGCACCCGGCCAGACCTTCGACCCGGCGACCGGCCACTACACGGCCACCACGCAGGAAGACAGCGCCTTCGAGGGTCGCGTGGCCGCCAACGACGTAGACGGCGACACGCTCACCTACACCGTGAGCACGCAGCCGGTGCACGGCACGGTCACCTTCGACGCGGCCACCGGTGCCTACACCTACACGCCGACCGCCGACTACAACGGTGCGGACAGCTTCGAAGTGACCATCAGCGACAGCCGGGGCGGCACGGCGCGCAGCACGGTGAACATGACCGTCACGCCCGTGGCAGACATCGCCGCGGATCGGGTCAGCACCCGCGAGGACACGCCGGTCGACATCGCGGTACTCGGCAACGACAGCTTCGAGGACACCGGGCGCCGCGTGACCGCGATCAACGGCACGGCCGTGACGGCGGGCACGCCGGTGGCCGTCTCCAACGGCATGGTGACGCTGCAGGCCGATGGCACGCTGCGCTTCGTGCCGACGGCCGACTTCCACGGCGCCTTGAGCTTCAGCTACACCGTCAGCGCGGGCGGCGTCAATGAGACGGCCGACGTCACGGTCGAGGTGACGCCCGTCAACGATGCGCCGGTGCCGCGCAACCCCGACACACCGCCACCGGGCCAGATCTTCGATCCGGCGACCGGCCACTACACGGCCACCACACAGGAGGACACGGCCTTTGCGGGGCGCGTGGCTGCGAACGATGTGGACGGCCACACGCTCACCTACACCGTGAGCACGCAGCCGACGCACGGCACGGTGACGCTCGATGCCGCCACCGGTAGCTATACCTACACACCCACCGCTGATTACAACGGCGCGGACAGCTTCGAGGTCACCATCAGCGACAGCCAAGGCGGCACGGCGCGTAGCACGGTGAACATGACCGTCACGCCGGTGGCCGACATCGCTGTGGATCGGGTCAGTACCCGTGAGGACACGCCGATCAATATCGCGGTGCTCGGCAACGACAGCTTCGAGGATGCGGGCCGCGCGGTCAGCGCAATCGACGGCATGCCGATCACGTCCGGAGGCCCGGGCGTCAACGTCGCCAACGGCACCGTGACGCTGCAGGCCGACGGCACCTTGCGCTTCGTGCCGACGGCCAACTTCAACGGCACCACCCGCTTCAGCTACACCGTCGATTCGGGCGGCGTCAGCGAGACGGCCGACGTGCGCGTCAGCGTGACGGCAGCCAACGATCCGCCCGTGCCGGCGGACCCTGGTGGCCAGCCGGGCCAGCGCTTCGATGCGGCCAGCGGCAGCTACGCCGGCACCACGCCGGAGGACACCGCCTTCAACGGCCGGGTGGCTGCTAGCGACGTGGACGGCGACACGCTCACCTACACCATGCGCACGCCGCCGGCACATGGCACGGTCACCCTCGATGCGGCCACCGGCGCCTACACCTACACGCCGGCCGCCGACTACAACGGCATGGACAGTTTCGTGGTGGCCATCAGCGACGGCGCATTCACGGTCGAATCCACGGTGACGATGACGGTCACACCGGTGTCGGACATCGCGGTCGACACCGCCACGACCCGCGAAGACACGCCGGTCGACATCGCGGTGCTGGGCAACGACAGCTTCGAGGACACGGGTCGCACCATCACGTCGATCAATGGCACCGCACTGACGCCCGGTACGGCGGTCGCGGTGCCCAACGGCATGGTGACGCTGCAGCCCGACGGCACCCTGCGCTTCGTGCCGGCAGCCAACTTCAACGGCACCACCCGCTTCAGCTACACCGTCAGCGCGGGCGGCGTGAGCGAGACGGCCGACGTCACGGTCGAAGTGGCCTCCGTCAACGACGCGCCGGTGCCGCGCGAGCCCAACCCGCCCACACCGGGGCAAACCTTCGATCCCGTCACCGGCCGCTACACGGCCACCACGCAGGAAGACACGGCGTTCGCCGGCCGAGTGATAGCCGACGACGCGGACGGCGACGCGCTCACCTACACCGTGAGCGCGCAGCCGACGCATGGCACGGTGACGCTCGATGCGGCCACCGGCGCGTACACCTACACGCCGACCGCCGACTACAACGGTGCAGACAGCTTCGAGGTGAGCATCAGCGACGGGCAGGGCGGCACGACGCGCAGCACGGTGCGCATGAGCATCATCGCCGTGGCCGACATCGCCGCGGATCGGATCAGCACGCGCGAGGACACGCCGATCGACATTGCGGTGCTCGGCAACGACAGCTTCGAGGACACCGGCCGCCGCGTGACGGCCGTCAACGGCACGACCGTGCCCGTGGGTACGCCGGTGGCGGTCTCGAACGGCATGGTGACGCTGCAGGCCGATGGCGCCTTGCGCTTCGTTCCGGCGGATGACTTCCACGGCGCCTTGAGTTTCAGCTACACGGTCGATGCGGGCGGCGCGCGCGAGACAGCCAACGTCACGGTCGAGGTGACGCCGGTCAACGACCCGCCGGTGGCTCGCGATGTCGCGATGGCCGCCACGCAGGAGGACACCGCCTTCGAGGGTCGCGTGGCTGCCGACGACGTGGACGGCGACATGCTCACCTACGCCGTGAGCACGCAGCCGACGCATGGCACGGTGATGCTCGATGCGGCCACGGGTGCCTACGTCTACACACCCGCCGCGGACTACAACGGCGCGGACAGCTTCGAAGTGAGCATCAGCGACGGCCAAGGCGGCGCGACGCGCAGCACCGTGAACATGACCATCACGCCCGTGGCCGACATTGCCGCGGATCGGATCAGCACCCGCGAGGACACGGTGGTCGGTATCGCGGTTCTGAGCAACGACAGCTTCGAAAACACCGGCCGCCGCGTGGCGGCGATCAACGGCACGGCCGTGACCGCAGGCACGCCGGTGACGGTCTCCAACGGCTCGGTGACGCTGCAGGCCGATGGCACGCTGCGTTTCGTCCCGTCGGCCGACTTCCACGGTGCCTTGAGCTTCAGCTACACGGTCGATGCGGGCGGCGCGAGCGAGACGGCCAATGTCACTGTCGAGGTGACGCCCGCCAATGATGCGCCGGTGCCGCGTGAGCCGATCCCGCCCACGCCCGGTCAGATCTTTGACCCGAGAACCGGCCACTACACGGCCTCCGCGCAGGAAGACACGGCCTTCGAAGGCCAAGTGGCCGCCAACGACGTCGACGGCGATACGCTCACCTACACCGTGAGCGCGCCGCCGGTGCATGGCACGGTCACCCTCGATGCCGCCGCCGGTGCATACACCTACACGCCCGCCGCCGACTACAACGGCACCGACAGCTTCGAGGTCATCATCAGCGACAGTCAAGGCGGCACGACGTGCAGCGCCGTGAACATGACCGTCACGCCCGTGGCCGACATCGCCGCCGACACCATCACGACCCGTGAAGACACGCCGCTCGACATCGCCGTGCTCGGCAACGACAGCTTCGAGGACACCGGCCATCGTGTGACGGCCATCAACGGCACGGCCGTGACTGCAGGCACGCCGGTGGCGGTCTCCAATGGCATGGTGACGCTGCAGGTCGATGGCACGCTGCGCTTCGTTCCAACGGCGGATTTCCACGGCGCACTGAGCTTCAGCTACACCGTCGCCTCCAGCAGCGCGAGCGAAACCGCCAACGTCACGGTCGAGGTGACGACCGTGAACGACGCGCCCGTGCCGCGCCACCTCGAGACGCCGCCACCGGGCCAGCACTTCGATCCCGCGACCGGCCACTACACGGCCACCACACAGGAAGACACGCCGTTCGCCGGCCGGGTGACCGCCAGCGACACGGACGGCGACCCGCTCACCTATGCCGTGCACACACAACCAGCGCACGGCACGGTCACCCTCGATGCGAACACGGGCGCCTACACCTACACGCCCACCTTCGACTACAACGGCACCGACAGCTTCGAGGTGAGCATCAGCGACGGCCGCGGCGGCACGACGCGCAGCACGGTGACCCTGACCATCACCCCCGTCGCCGACATCGCCGTCGACACTGCCACGACCGACGAAGACACGCCCGTCGACATCGCCGTGCTCGGCAACGACAGCTTCGAAAACCCCGGCCGCCGCGTGACGGCCATCGATGGCACGGCCGTCGCGCCCGGCACGCCGGTGGCGGTCTCCAACGGCACGGTGACGCTGCAGCCCGACGGCACCCTGCGCTTCGTTCCGGCGGCCGGCTTCCACGGCACGCTGAGCTTCGGCTACACGGTCGGCGCGGGCGGGGCCAGCGAGACTGGTCAGGTGACCGTCGACGTGACCCCTGCCGTTCCCGACGCGCCGGCGCCCGCCCAGCCGCCGGTGCAGCCTGCACCGGTGGTGCTGGCGCCGCCGCCCCCCGTGCCCACGACCGCGCCCGCGCCCGCGCCCGCGACGGCGCCGGCTCCCGCGCCGGCCGCAGCCGGAACCGGCCTGCGCGCCGAGCCGGTGCTGCTCGGCGCCGTCGACGGCGCCGAGTCGTTGCAAGGCACCACCGGGCTGGACGGCGCCGGGGTGGTGGTGCTGGCGGCCAACGGCATCGACTCCCTCGACGGCACCGCGGCGCTCGACGTGGACGGCGTGGTGCTGCGCGCGGTCAATGCCGTGGATTCACTGCGCGGCCTCGACGCGGGCGGCGACGGTCGCGCCCCCTCGTGGCGGTCGACCCCCGTGGCCTCGAGTGCCGACGCGGCGGCGCCGCAGCCGATCGCGGCGCAGGCTCTGCGCACGGCCGACGGCGTGCGGCTCGAATTCGAACAGCAGGGCGACCGCGCGTGGATTTCGGTCGGCGTGGCCGACGGGGTGCGCGGCCTGCGCGTCACGCTCGACGACGGCCGCCCGGCGCCTGCGTGGCTGCGCGTGGACCCGAGCGGCTTCGTGCGCATCGACCGGCCGGCCGGCGTCGATCAGCTGCGCCTGCGCGTCACGCTCATCGACGAGCACGGAACGGCCCGCAGCGAACGGGTCGAGATCGATTTCAGCACCGGACAGGTCCGGCGGCTGACCGATCCCGCACCGGACGGGCCGCGGGCCGCCGCGCCCAGTTTCTCCGAACAGCTCCAGCGGGCGGCGCGGCCCGCGGTGGCGCCGCGCGAGACCCAACTCTCTGAGCGGGTGGGCTGAGCGGCCGCAGGCTCAGCAGCGGCCCTTCTTCGCCTGCCCGGGCGGGCAGTGGTGGCCGCCGGGGTGGTCGCCGCCCGGATGTGCCCGCTCCGCGCGGCGCCAGTCGCCTTCGACCCAGCGCCAGCCGCCGTCGGCCTGGATCCAGCGGCCCGGTGCGTAGCTGTAGTCGGGCCTTGCCGTCACCCAGTGACCCGCGCGCCACACGTAGGCGCGGTCGTTCCACTGCCAGTGGCCCGGCACCCAGACGAATCCCGCGCGCGGGCCCGGCATCGCTTCATAGCGCGGTGCCGGCGGCGCCACCTGCACCACGCCCGGCACGTTGATGTTGATCGAAACCTGCGCGGCGGCAGGCAGGGCGCATGCGGCGAGCGCCATCGCGGCGGCAAGCACGGCTGTTGTTCTCATGGGAACCTCCTTGAACATGTGAACGGATCTGCACAACGCGGATCGACGCGAAGTGTAGTCAGCACATTCCCGGAGGGGCCGCGGCAGCCCCCGCACCGCTCACATCACGCCCACGCTCCCCGTCACCGGCAGCACGATGCCCGTGATGTAGCTCGCGCAGCTCGGCGCGGCCAGGAAGACGTAGGCGGGCGACAGCTCCTCCGGCTGCGCGGGGCGCTGCATGTCGGTGGCCTTGCCGAAGTCCTTCACCTTCTCGGGCGGACTGTCCGCGGGGTTCAGCGGCGTCCACACCGGTCCGGGCGCGATCGCGTTCACGCGGATGCCCTTGGGCAGCAGGTTGCTCGCGAGCGACTTGGTGAACGCATGGATCGCGCCCTTGGTCGTCGAGTAGTCGAGCAGGTGCGCGCTGCCCTCGAGCCCGGTGACAGAGCCGGTGTTGATGATCGAGGCGCCGCGCCCCAGGTGCGGCACCGCGGCGCGCGCCATCTGGAAGTAGCCGAAGACGTTGGTGCGCAGCGTCAGCTCGAAGCGCTCGTCGGTGATGTCCTCGATCGCGTCGGCATGCAGCTGGAAGGCGGCGTTGTTGACGAGGATGTCGAGCTTGCCGAAGGCCTGCACCGTCTGCTCGACCGCATCGCGGCAGAACGCCGGGTCGCAGACGTCGCCCTTGATCATGATGCAGCGCGTGCCTTCGGCCTCCACGTGGCGCCGTGTTTCCTCGGCGTCCTCGTCTTCCTCGAGGTAGGCGATGGCCACGTCCGCGCCTTCGCGCGCGTAGAGCACCGCCACGGCGCGTCCGATGCCGGAATCGCCGCCCGTGATCAGGGCGGCCATGCCTTCGAGCTTGCCGCTGCCCTTGTAGTCGGGCGCCTCGAAACGCGGTCGCAGCGCGAGGTCGGCTTCGTCGCCCGGTTTCTCGAGGTGCTGCGCCGGCATCGGGTTGGCCGGCTGGGCGCGCTTGCCCATCTGGGCCGGCTGGCTGCTCTTGCTCTTCTTGGCGGCGGGCTTGGCGCTGTCCTTGGCGTCCTGCGCATGCTGGACGGCGCGTTGGCGGGAGGCGGTGTGGGCCGTGCCGCGCGACTTGGCGGATTTCGCGGCGGAGGCGGTGGTCGATTTCATGGTGCTGTGGCTCCTTGCATGTGAAGACCACCGTAAATCGCCCTCGCTGCGCCCGCGTAGGAATGCGTCCCGAATGCGCGCCCGCCGTGTCGCGCGAGTTCCGCTTTGCTTGCAAGGAGTGACGACGCACGCCTACGCCCCGGCGGGCGCGGCCTGGGCATGCTCGGCCCTCTCGACTCTGGAGTACGGGCGATGGGGCCTGACAAGAAGGACACGGCCGGCAAGGCCGGCAACGGCAACGGCGGCAATCACGGCAACGGCGGCAATCACGGCGACCGCGGCGGCAAGGCGCGCCATCCGACGCGCCGCAGGCATCCCTCGCTCCAGGCCCTGACGCACCAGAACATCGAGTCGATCCTCCAGCTCGAGGACGAGAATCTCCGTGCCAAGCCGCCGCTCTATCGCCTCGTGTCGCGCGTGGCGGGCTTCTGCGGCACCGTTGCCTTCCTTTGGTGGAACCTCGCGTTCTTCGCCGTGTGGATCGCGCTCAACGAGCTGGTCTGGCGCATCGATCCCTATCCCTTCACCTTCCTGCTCTTCCTCGTGTCGATCGAGGCGATCGTGCTGGCGATCCTGATCCTCATCAGCCAGAACATGTCGGCCGAAGCCAGCGAGCGACGGCACCACCTGGACCTGCAGGTCGACCTGCTCAACGAGCGCGAGATGACGGCGCTGCTGCGCCTCGTGACCCGCATGGCCGAAAAGATGGAGCTCCCGCCCGAGACCCACGGCGAGGTGAAGGCGCTGACCGAACGCACCGATCCGAGCAAGGTGCTGCACCAGATCGTCGAAGCCGAAGCCACGCACCGCGAACGCGGCTGACGGCTGAACAGGCGCAGGCCAGAGCACCCGCGGATCGGGCTCTGCCCGTCCGCCGGGTGCGCCCCCCAGTGGGGGGAGGCGGCTACACGAAGTGAGCCGCTTCGGGGGGCGTCAAAGTTCTGCGCCCTCAATCAGGAAGCGCAGCCGCCGCACGCCCTGCCATTCGTCGGCATCGAGCCGGAACGCCAGCTTCACGCGCGGCGGCAGCGGCTCGGTGTGGCCGAACCAGATGCCGTCGACCGGCTGCCCCTGGTGCCGCAGCTTGAGCGCGAGATGCTTCTCGCCCACCAGCCGCTGGGACACCACCTCGACCTCCTCGCTGAAGGTCGGCGGTGCGAAGCCCTGGCCCCACACCTCGCGGTGCAGCGTGTCGACCAGGTCGATGCGCATGTACTCGCGCGCGATCGGCCCGTCGGTCTCGATCTGGCGCGTGAGCGCCGAGGCCGCGAGCCATTCGTTCGCCACCTCGGCCAGCGCCCGCTCGAAGACCTCGAACCGGTCGCGCGCCACCGTGCAGCCGGCCGCCATCGCATGCCCGCCGAAGCGCAGCAGCACGCCCGGATGCCGCTTGGCCACCAGGTCGAGCGCATCGCGCAGATGAAAGCCCGGGATCGAGCGGCCCGAGCCCTTGAGCTCGTGTTCCTTGCCGGGCGCGCCGCTGGCGGCAAAGACGAAGGTCGGCCGATGGAAGCGGTCCTTGATGCGCGAGGCCACGATGCCGACCACGCCTTCGTGGAAGTCGGCGTCGAACACGCTGATGGCGGCGGGCGGCGTCTCGGCGCCATCGGCGTCGGGGCCGAACAGCGATTCGGCGAGCAGCAGCGCCTGCTCGCGCATGCCGCCCTCGATGTCGCGCCGCTCGCGGTTGATGCCGTCGAGCAGGCGCGCGAGCTCGTCGGCGCGGCCCGCGTCGTCGGTCAGCAGGCATTCGATGCCCAGCGTCATGTCGGCCAGCCGGCCGGCCGCGTTGATGCGCGGGCCGAGCGCAAAGCCGAAATCGAAAGTGGTGGCGGCGGCCGCGTTGCGCCCGGCCGCCTTGAACAGCGCCGCGATGCCCGCGGGCATCGCGCCTGCGCGGATGCGCCGCAGCCCCTGCGCCACCAGGCGCCGGTTGTTGGCATCGAGCCTGACCACGTCGGCCACCGTGCCCAGCGCCACCAGCGGCAGCAGCACGTCGAGCTTGGGCTGCGGATTGCCTGCCCCCCGGCTTGCCACTTCGAACACGCCGCGCGCGCGCAGCTCGGAGCGCAGTGCCAGCAGCACGTAGAACATCACGCCCACGCCCGCGATGCTCTTGCTCTCGAAGCCGCAGCAGGGCTGGTTGGGATTCACCAGCACGTCGGCGGCCGGCAGCTCGGGGCCGGGCAGGTGGTGATCGGTCACCAGCACCTGCAGGCCGCGCGCCTTGGCGGCGGCCACGCCCTCGACGCTCGCGATGCCGTTGTCGACCGTGATCAGCATGTCGGCGCCGCTGTCGGCCACGCGCTCGGCAATCGGCGGCGTGAGGCCGTAGCCGTCCACCACCCGGTCGGGCACCAGGTAGCTCACGTGCTGCGCGCCCAGCAGCCGCAGGCCACGCACCGCGACCGCGCAGGCGGTGGCGCCGTCGCAGTCGTAGTCGGCCACGATGCACAGGCGCTTGCCCGCGGCCATCGCATCGGCCAGCAGCACCGCGGCCTCGCGCGTGCCGTGCAGCGTGTCGGGCGGGAGCAGCCGGGCCAGCCCGTCGTCGAGCTCGTCGCTCGCGCGCACGCCGCGCGCCGCGAACAGGCGCGCGAGCAGCGGATGCACGCCCGCCTGCTCCAGCGCCCAGGCGCTGCGGGGCGGAATCTCCCTGGCGATGATCTTCATAGGGCCTCGAGCACCGCGGCGGCGTGCGTGCGGTCGAACAGGCTGCGGGCCCAGCCCAGCAGGCCGCGCTGCTGCACGGCATAACGCTGCGCCGCGCGGTCGCCGCAGAGCGTGAGCGACACCTCCGCGCCCGCCGTGTAGGCGGCCAGCAGCGTCGCCACGGCACCCGCATCGAGCGCCTGCCAGGCCTCGGCCCAGCCTGCGCCGTCGTCGCGCAGCGCGCACACGCGCAGCGCCTCGCTGACTTCGGGCGTGGGGCCGGTCGCCGCCGGCGCATCGGCTGGCAGCGCGCCGGTGCCGCTGAGCCAGAACGAATTGATCGGCGGCACGCCGCGCGCGGCGCGTTCGTCGTTCACGCGCTGGGTGTAGAGCAGCATCTGCATTTCGTTCTGCAGCCGGCGCAGCGGCCGGGCCGCATCGGCCAGCGGCGACCACTGCGAGATCGGATGGCCCACCGCGCGGTCGATCGATGCGGTGGCCAGCCCTTCGAAGATGCGCCCGCGCGCCAGCCAGCGGCCCGGGGTGGGGGAGGCATGCAGCGCGATGCCGTCCTCCTCGAAGAAGGGGCGGGCGGCGTCCAGCAGCGCGGCCGATTCGGCCGCGTCGATCTCGATCGCGGACGGGTCGCCGAGCA
This sequence comes from Variovorax sp. TBS-050B, assembly GCF_029893635.1. Taxonomy (NCBI): domain Bacteria; kingdom Pseudomonadati; phylum Pseudomonadota; class Betaproteobacteria; order Burkholderiales; family Comamonadaceae; genus Variovorax; species Variovorax sp. TBS-050B. Next base: position 2,596,005 of record NZ_JARXYR010000002.1, read on the forward strand.
CCACGTCGTCGATGCCCACCTGCCAGTGGCACAGCGAGACCAGGCCCCAGGCCTCGCGGTCGCCGGCCTCGGCGATGCCGGCCTGCCGCGCTTCGAGCGCGGCCCAGGGGATGCAGCCGTCTTCCGCGGCGATGCCGAGCGCGCTGGCGAGTGCCCTTTCATGGGGCGGCGAGCGCGTGCCTTCGTCCTGCGCATCGCGCTCGGCCAGCGAGAGCCGGGACAGCAGCGATTCCAGGTTCGGCAGCCGCAGCGTCGCCAGGGCCGCGCGGCATGCCGGGGAACCGCGGCCGGCAAAGGGGATCAACAAATGACGGGGGGGAGCTTCGGCCATGTCCCGTATTGTCCGGGATGCCACAATCCCGCACGACCGCCGCGGCGCGGCGAACCACTCACACCATGCGACTTCCTTATGAACTGCAGCTCGGCTGGCGCTACACGCGCGCAGGCCGGGCCACACGGCGCAACGGCTTCATCTCCTTCATCTCCGGCGTGTCGATGCTCGGCATCGCGCTCGGCGTGGCGGCGCTGATCATCGTGCTGAGCGTCATGAACGGCTTCCAGAAAGAGGTGCGCGACCGCATGCTCGGCGTGGTCTCGCACATCGAGATCCTCTCGCGCGACGGCCAGGCGCTGCCGGAGATCGACGCCATCATGGCCGCGGCGCGCAAGAACCCCGAGGTGGTCGGCGCCGCCCCCTTCATCGCCACCCAGGCGCTGATCGCGCGCGGCGAGGACATGAAGGGCACGCTGGTGCGCGGCATCGTGCCGAAGCTCGAACCCGAGGTCACCGACATCGCCACCACGGCGCAGAAGGGCACGCTCGACAAGCTGGTGCCGGGCGAGTTCGGCATCGTGCTCGGCGGCGAGCTCGCGCGCTCGCTCTTCGTGCAGCCCGGCGACCAGGTCACGCTGGTGGCGCCGGGCGGCCAGGTCACGCCGGCCGGCGTGGTGCCGCGGCTCAAGCAGTTCACCGTGGTCGGCACCTTCGAGTCGGGCCATTACGAATACGACTCGGCGCTCGCGATGATCCATGCCGAGGACGCGCAGCGCGTGTTCCGGCTCGAAGGCCCCACCGGCATCCGCATCAAGCTCAAGGACCTGAACGAGGCGCGCGAGGTGGCCGACCAGATGGCCGTCACGCTGCCCGGGCAGTTCCTGATCCGCGACTGGACGCGGCAGAACAAGACCTGGTTCGCGGCCGTGCAGGTCGAGAAGCGCATGATGTTCATCATCCTCACGCTGATCGTCGCTGTCGCGGCCTTCAACCTCGTGTCCACGCTCGTGATGACCGTGACCGACAAGCGTGCCGACATCGCGATCCTGCGCACGCTCGGCAGCTCGCCGCGCAGCATCATGGGCATCTTCGTGGTGCAGGGCGCGATGGTGGGCGTGATCGGCACCGTGGCGGGCCTCGTGCTCGGGCTCTCGATCGCCTACAACATCGACGTGATCGTGCCCTTCCTCGAGCAGCTGTTCCATGCGAGCTTCCTGCCCAAGGACATCTACCTGATCAGCAAGATGCCGAGCGATCCGCAGCGCAGCGACATCATGCCGATCGCCATCATCTCGCTGGTGCTCGCCTTCCTGGCGACGCTCTATCCCAGCTACCGCGCGAGCCGCGTGAACCCCGCGGAGGCCTTGCGCTATGAGTGAAGTCGTATTGAAGGCCCGCGGCCTCACCAAGCGCTTCCACGAAGGCCGCATCGACCTGACCGTGCTGCATGGCGTCGACCTCGACGTGCATGCGGGCGAAACGCTCGCGATCGTCGGCGCCTCGGGCTCGGGCAAGAGCACGCTGCTGCACCTGATGGGCGGGCTCGACGAGCCGACGGCGGGCAAGGTCGAGCTGCTCGGCAAGGACATCGCGCATGCCGATGCGGCCGAGCAGGGCCGGCTGCGCAACCAGCACCTGGGCTTCGTCTACCAGTTCCACCACCTGCTGCCGGAGTTCAGCGCGCTCGACAACGTGGCGATGCCGCTCAAGATCCGGCGCGTCGAATCCTCGCAGGCCCATGCCGCGGCCGCGAAGATCCTCGACAGCGTGGGCCTGGGCCAGCGCCTGCACCATCGCCCGGCCGAGCTCTCGGGCGGCGAGCGCCAGCGCGTGGCGATCGCGCGCGCGCTGGTCACGCAGCCGGCCTGCGTGCTGGCCGACGAGCCCACCGGCAACCTCGACCGCAGCACCGCCGACACCGTGTTCGCGCTGATGATCGAACTCGCGCACAAGCACCGCACGGCCTTCGTGATGGTCACGCACGACCAGGAACTCGCGAAGCGCTGCGACCGCGTGCTGCAGCTGGTGGCGGGCCGGCTCGCGGGCTGACGCGGTCTTTCTCCCTCCCCTCTCGGGGGAGGGCAGGGGTGGGGGCGCGCGGCCTCCGACGCCGCGCCGCCTCGAAGGCCGCGCGTGCCCCCATCCCGACCTTCCCCCGGAGGGGGAAGGAGCCATGCAATGCGACACTGTGGCCTTGTTCGTCAAGACAGTTCAACCGCAAGGAGCGCTTCACCACCATGGAAAACGACGACGACACCACCCCCGCCGCCACCGCCGAGCCGCGCAACTCCTACCTCGAAGAGAAAGCCTTCAAGTCGCGCACGCTGCTGATCTTCGGCAGCATCACCGATTCGGTGGCCGCCGACGTCACGCGCCGCCTCATCGCACTCGATGCCGACAGCACCGAGAAGCCGATCGACATCCTCGTGAGCTCGCCGGGCGGGCACCTCGAGTCGGGCGACGCGATCCACGACATCGTTCGCTTCATCAGCGCGCCGGTGAACATGATCGGCACCGGCTGGGTCGGCAGCGCCGCCACCCACCTGTTCCTCGCCGCGCCGCGCGAGCGCCGCGTGTGCCTGCCCAACACCCGCTTCCTGATCCACCAGCCGAGCGGCGGCGCAGGCGGCCAGGCCACCGACATCGCGATTCAGGCGCAGGAGATCATCAAGGCCCGCCACCGCATCGCGCACGAGATCGCCCGCGAGACCGGCAAGCCGATCGACGTGGTGCTGGCCGACATCGAACGCGACCGCTGGCTCTCGGCCGAGGAGGCGGTGGGCTACGGGCTGGTCTCGCGGATCATCCAGCGCAAGACCGAGTTGCACGGCTGAAGAGATCGGATACCGAACGCAGAGGGCGCGAAGGTTTCGCAGAGGTCGCAGAAGGCAAACCCAAAAAAGTCTTCTGTTCCTTCTGCGACTTCTGCGTAATTTTTGTCTTCCTTCTGCGTTCGGCTGTCCGATTGCGCTTTCGAATCAGCCCTTCGGCTTGTACGCCACCACGTCGATTTCGACCTTCGCATCGACCATCAGCCGCGCCTCGGTCGTCGAGCGCGCGGGCTTGTTCTCACCAAAGTAGCTCATGTAGACGCGGTTGAAGGCACCAAAGTCGCGCGCGTCGTGCAGCCACACGGTGCTCTTGCACACATCGTCGAGCGTGGCGCCGGCCAGCGCCAGCACCTTCTGGAGGTTCTCCATCACCTGGCGGGTCTGGGCCTCGATGCCACCGGCGACGATCTCGCCCTCGGCGTTCGCGGGCACCTGGCCCGAGACGTAGATGAAGTCGCCCGCGCGCACGGCCGGGGAGAAGGGACGCGCCTGGCGGTCCGAGGCGACGGGCGGGGCACCGAGGTATTCGAGCGGCATGTGAACTCCTGAAAGCAGTGGGTAAAAAAAAGAGGTTGGCGAGCCGCAAGTATCGAGCCAATCTGAAAATCTATTTCAAGAATCCAGGAAAACAAGGGTAAACACGGATGATTTGGCATGAATGCTGCTTCAAAGTGCGGACCGGAAAGAAAATTTCTTTCACAACCCGTCTGCCCACGAAGGAGTTCCCATGCCTCACGCCGGTCTTGCCCAGCGCCTGCCGCACCCCACGATGTCCAAGCGCAGCCTGCTCGGCGCCGCCTTGCTCGCGCTGCTCGGCGCGGCGCTGCCGTCGGGCCAGGTGCAGGCCCAGGGTTCGCGCAACCACGCGACGCTGGCCATGGTGGCCGAGCCGCAGACGCTCGATCCGATGGCCTCGACCGCCGACCTGGTCGGCACGATCATGCAGCACGTCTACGAGACGCTCTACACCTTCGACGGCAAGTGGAACGTGGTGCCGATGCTGGCCGAATCGATGCCGAAGATCTCGGCCGACGGCAAGACCTACGCGATCACGTTGCGCAAAGGCGTGATGCTGCACAACGGCCGCGAACTCAACGCCGAGGACGTGGTCGCGAGCCTGCAGCGCTGGATGGACCAGTCGCCGCGCGGCAAGGCCGTGGCCAAGGAGGTCGAGAGCCTCAAGGCCAAGGGGCCGCTGGCGGTGGAGATCGTGCTCAAGGCGCCGTATGCGCCGCTGCTCTCGCAGCTCGCGCTTCCGAGCGGCATGGCCGCGATCATGGCCAAGGATTCGATCGCCTCGCCGCTGAAGGACTTCGTCGGCACCGGCCCCTACAAGTTCAAGGAGCGCCGGCCCGACCAGTTCGTGCTGCTCACGCGCTTCGACAAGTACGCGGCGCGCAAGGAGCCCGCGAGCGGCTACGGCGGCAAGCGAGAGGCGGCCATCGAGGAACTGCGCTTCGTGCCCGTGCCCAACGCGAGCACGCGCGTCGAGGGCGCGCTCGCGGGCCAGTACGACTTCGCGGACCTGCTGCCGGTGGAGGCGCTGCCGCGGCTCGAGAAATCGGGCGGCAAGACGGTGCCTATCATGACCCCTTCGTTCGGCTTTCCTTACCTGGTGCTCAACACCAGGGAAGGCGTGGCCGCCAGCCAGCCGCTGCGCCAGGCGATCCAGACCGCGCTCGGCGAGGGCGAGATGCTCGCCGCCGGCTTCGGCGACACGCGCTTCTTCGTGGCCGAAGCCAACCATTTCCCCAAGGGCTCGCCGTTCTACTCGACGGCGGGCGCCGACCAGTACAACCAGCGCAATGCCGCCAAGGCCAAGGACGCCGCGGCCAAGGCCGGCTACAAGGGCGAGCCGGTCCGCGTGCTCACCAGCCGGCAGTACGACTTCCACTACAACATGTCGCTGCTGATGGCCGAGCAGCTCAAGCGCGCGGGCTTCAAGGTCGACCTCAACGTGGTCGACTGGGCCACGCTGGTGCAGCGGCGCAACGACCCCAAGCTCTGGGACATCTACGTGACCCATTCGGGCCAGTTCCCCGAACCCATGCTCTCGCCGCCGCAGCTCGGCGACGGCGCGCCCGGCTGGTGGGACACGCCCGCCAAGAAGGCCGCATTGACCGCCTTCAACGTCGAGAGCGATCCCGCCAAGCGCGGCGCGCTCTGGGGCAAGGTGCAGCAGGTGGTGTACGACGAGGTGCCGTACATCAACGTCGGCAAGTTCAACGGCCTCTCGGCCAAGAGCCCCGCACTCGACAACTACCAGCCGGCGACTTGGCCCTTCTTCTGGAACGCCCGGGTCAAGTAACAGCGTTGCTGAACACGGATACAGGACGCAGAGGACGCGAAGGTTCCGCGAAGTACGCGAAAGAACAGCCAAAGAATTATTTTTGATGAATTCCTTTCGCGCCCTTCGCGGAACCTTCGCGTCCTTCGCGTACGGCTGCCCGCTCCCGCACCCCACAACGACCACTTCATGATCCGCTACATCGCCTCCCGCGCCGCCGGCATGCTCGTCGTGCTCGCCATCGTCGCGGTGCTCGTCTTCGTGCTCACGCGCGCCGCCTCGGGCGACCCGGTCTCGGTGCTGCTGGGCGACCAGGCCACTGCCGCCGACATTGCGCGCGTGCAGAAGGAATACGGCCTCGACAAGCCGCTGCCGGTGCAGTTCGGCTACTGGCTGCGCGAGGTGGTGCAGGGCAACCTCGGCACCTCGATCTTTCTGCAGCGGCCGGTGACGCAGGCGCTGTGGGAGCGCGCCGAGCCCACGGCGCTGCTCGCGCTGATGGCCGTGGCCATCGCGGCGCTGATCGGCGTGCCCTGCGGCATCGTCTCGGCAGTGTTCCGCGGCCGCGTGGTCGACCAGCTGTTCACCGGCATCGCGATGCTGGGCGCGAGCATCCCGAGCTTCTGGCTCGGCATCGTGCTGATCCAGCTCTTCGCGGTGTCGCTCGGCTGGTTCCCGGTCTCGGGCTACGGCGCGCCCGATGCGGCGCTCGCCGAGCGGCTGCATGCGCTGGTGCTGCCGGCCGCCGTGCTCGGCCTGCTGAACTCGGCGCTGATCATCCGCTTCACGCGCGCCTCGATGCTCGACGTGCTCGGCGAGGACTATGTGCGCACCGCGCGCTCCAAGGGCCTGGGCGAAGGCGTGGTCGTGCTCAAGCATGCGCTGCGCAACGCGCTGGTGCCGATCGTCACGGTCATCGGCCTCACGGTCGCGCTGATGATCGGCGGCGCGGTCATCACCGAGACCGTGTTCGGCCTGCCGGGCGTGGGCAACCTCGTGGTGAACGCGGTGCTGCGGCGCGACTATCCCGTGATCCAGGGCGCGCTGCTCGTCATCGCGGCGATCTACGTGCTCATCAATTTCTCCATCGACCTGCTGTATGCGGTGGTCGATCCGCGGGTGAAGGTATGACGCGGGATCGCACGGCCGAACGCAGAGGTCGCGAAGGTTTCGCAGAAGTCGCAGAACAAAAACCAAAAAATTGTCTTCATTCTTTTCTGCGACTTCTGCGTAGTTTTTGTCTTCCTTCTGCGTTCGGCTGTCCGATCCCGCATTCCTTCTGAAGAGCGCCTCATGCAAATGCCAAGAATGCTCCGCCAGCTGATGCACCGCCGCATCGTCATGATCGCCGCGCTGGTGCTGATCGCGATCGCCACCCTCGCCATCGGCGCGCCGCTGTTCGCCTCCATCGATCCCAACGACACCGCCGTGCTGCAGCGGCTGAAGGCGCCGAGCGCCGAGCATCTGCTGGGCACCGACGAGCTGGGCCGCGACCTCTATTCGCGCATCGTGCACGGCGCGCGCTATTCGCTCGCCATCGCGGCGCTCACCGCGCTCGGTGCGGTGGTCGCGGGCACGGTGCTCGGGCTCGCGGCCGGCTTCTTCCGCCGGCTCGACGCGCCGCTGATGCGCGTGGTCGACGCGATGATGTCCTTGCCCGACATCCTGCTCGCGATCGCGCTCGTCGCGATCCTCGGGCCCTCGCTGGTCAACACCGTGCTCGCGCTGGTGCTGGTCTACACGCCGCGCGTCGCGCGGGTGGTGCGCGCTTCCACGCTGGTGGTGCGCGAGCTGCTGTTCGTGGAAGCGGTGCGTGCGCTCGGCGTGCGCACCTCGCGCATCCTGTGGCGGCACATCCTGCCCAACCTGATGTCGCCGATCCTGGTGCAGGTGTCGTTCATCTTCGCCTATGCCATCCTCGCGGAGGCGGGGCTTTCCTTCCTCGGCGTGGGCGTGCCGCCCGAGATCCCGACCTGGGGCACCATGGTCGCGGGCAGCCAGCAGTACGCGCACCAGGCCTTCTGGGTGGTGCTGTTCCCGGGGCTCGCCATCATCTTCACCGCGCTGTCGCTGCAGCTGCTCGGCGACGGCGTGCGCGACCTGCTGGACCCCAAGCTGAAGAAAACGGCATGAACGCACCTCCCCAGGGAAAGGCCGCACCGAGATGAACACCGCCTCCAACCCCCCGCGCCTCGCGGTCAGCAACCTGAGCACCAGCTTTCCCACCGAGGACGGCCTGGTGCGCTCGGTGGCCGACGTGAGCTTCTCGATCCAGCCCGGCAGGACCACCGCGCTCGTCGGCGAATCGGGCTCGGGCAAGTCGGTGACCAGCCTCACGCTGATGCGCCTGCTGCCCAGGACCGCCAACGCGCAGGTCAGCGGCAGCGCCGCCTTCGTCACGCGCGAGGGCCGCACGCTCGACCTGCTGTCGATCGGCGAGCGCGAGATGCGCGCGCTGCGCGGCAACCAGCTGTCGATGATCTTCCAGGAGCCGATGACCAGCCTGAACCCGGTGTTCACCATCGGCGAGCAGATCGCCGAGAGCGTGCGGCTGCACAAGGGCCTGGACCGCAAGGCGGCCATGGCGCATGCGCTGCGCATGCTCGAGCTGGTCGAGATACCGGCCGCCGCGCAGCGCGTGCGCGAGTACCCGCACCAGCTGTCGGGCGGCATGCGCCAGCGCGTGATGATCGCGCTCGCGATGGCCTGCGACCCGACGCTGCTGATCGCCGACGAGCCCACCACCGCGCTCGACGTGACGATCCAGGCGCAGATCCTCGAACTCATGCGCCGCCTGCAGGCCGAGACCGGCATGAGCATCCTCTTCATCACCCACAACCTGGGCGTGGTCGCGCACCATGCCGACGACGTGGTGGTGATGTACGCCGGCCGCGTGGTCGAGCGCGCACCCGTGCGGCCGCTGTTCGCGCAGCCCGGGCATCCGTACACGCAGGGCCTGCTGGCCTGCCTGCCGGGCAAGGCGCGGCTGCCGGGCCAGCCCCGGCCGCGGCGGCTTTTCGCGATCCGCGGGCAGGTGTCGAGCCCGCTCGCGCCGCCGCCGGGCTGCGCGTTCGAGCCGCGATGCGACCTGGCGCTTCCGGCCTGCAGCGCCGCGATGCCGCCGCTGATCGATGTCCAACAGGGACGGCAGGCGCGCTGCATCCGCGTGCAGCCGGCCGAACCGCTCGCGAGGGCCGCATGATGACCGCCGCCGCTTCCCCTCTCATCGAAGTCCGCGGACTCAAGAAGTACTTCGGCAGCGGCGACCGCCCGGTGCGCGCCGTGGACGACGTGTCGTTCGCGATCCAGCCCGGCGAGACGCTGGGCCTCGTCGGCGAATCGGGCTCGGGCAAGAGCACCATCGGCCGCACCGTCCTGCGGCTGCTCGAACGCACCGGCGGCGAGGTGCGCTACCGCGGCGACGACATCGGCGCGCTGTCGGGCGAGCGCATGCGCAGGCTGCGCAGCAAGCTGCAGATCATCTTCCAGGACCCGTACGCGAGCCTCAATCCGAAGATGCGCATCGGCGCGATCCTCGGCGAGGCGCTGTCCACGCACGGGCTGCACAAGGGGGCCGCCGCGCGCGAGAAGCGCATTGCCGAGCTGCTCGAGACCGTGGGCCTGCGCGCCGAGCATGCGAGCCGCTTTCCGCACGAGTTCTCGGGCGGTCAGCGCCAGCGCATCGGCGTGGCGCGCGCGCTGGCCGTCGAGCCCGAGTTCATCGTCGCCGACGAGCCGCTGTCGGCGCTCGACGTGTCGATCCAGTCGCAGGTCATCAACCTGCTGGCCGACCTGCGCGAGCGGCTCGGCCTCACCATGCTCTTCATCTCGCACGACCTCGACGTGGTCGAGTACCTGTGCGACCGCGTGGTGGTGCTGTACCTCGGCAAGGTGATGGAAGTGGCGAGCACCGACGAACTCTTCGCGCGCCCGTCGCATCCCTACACGCAGGCGCTGCTGGCCGCGAGCCCGAAGCCCGATCCCGAGACGCCGACCGAGCGCATCGCGCTCAGGGGCGACATCCCGAGCCCGATCGCGCCGCCCTCGGGCTGCGTGTTCCGCACCCGCTGCCCGCATGCCATCGACGCCTGTGCGCAGACCGTGCCGCCGCTGGACCAAGTTTCGCCCGGACACTACAGCGCCTGCATCCGCAAGGAACTGCTCTCCCACATCGCCGCATGACCATGACCGCCAACGCAACCAACGACTTCATCGACCCGCTGCTCGACGGCGGCTTCAAGGGCTACCCGCGCACCCAGCCGCCGCGCCGGCGCAGCGAGATCGGCGCGGCCGGATGGAACGTGCTCGCGGGCGACCTGCCGCTGCCGCTGGCGCTGCTCAAGCGCGAGGCGCTCGAGCACAACCTCGCGTGGATGCAGTCGCGCGTGCGCGCCTGGGGCATCGACCTTGCGCCGCATGGCAAGACGACGATGTCGCCGCAGCTGTTTCAGCGGCAGCTCGATTCCGGCGCCTGGGGGCTGACCTTCGCCACCGTCACGCAACTCGCGGTGGGCGTGGCGGCCGGCGCACGGCGCACGCTGATCGCGAACCAGGTCGTGAGCGACGAGGACCTCGCCGGCATCCAGCTGCTGCTGGGCGCCCATGCCGGGCTGCGCGTGGTGTTCCTGGTCGATTCGCTGGCGCAGCTCGCGCTGATCGAAGACTGGTCGCGGCGCCATCCCGAGAGTGTGCCGTTCGAGGTGATGCTCGAGATCGGCGTCGAGGGCGCGCGCACCGGCTGCCGCACGCACGAGGAAGCGGTCGCGCTCGCCAGGGGGCTGCGCGCGAGCGACGCGGTCAAGCTCGTCGGCATCGAGACCTACGAGGGGCAGGGCGCCACCGGCGCCAGCGAGCCCGACACCGCCTATGCGCGGGCGCTGATGGACCGCGTCGAGGCCATTGCGCGCCAGTGCGACACCGAGGCGCTGTTCGAGACCGACGAAGTGCTGCTCTCCGCAGGCGGCTCGGCGATCTTCGACCTCGTGGCCGGCCGGCTCAAGCCCGCGCTCGGCGCGCCGGTGCGCGGCCTGCTGCGTTCCGGCTGCTACGTCACGCACGACCATGGCTTCTACAAGCGCATGGTGAGCGCGGTCGACCAGCGCCTGGGCTGCGACTGCGGCGAGAGCCTGGTGCCCGCGATGGAAGTCTGGGCCACGGTGCAGTCGCGCCCCGAGCCGAGCCTGGCGATCCTCGCAGTGGGCAAGCGCGACATCTCCTTCGACCTGTCGCTGCCGGTGCCGATCGCGCGCGCGGCCCGCGGCGCCTTGCAGCCGCAGGGGGTGCCCGCCGGCTGGAAGATCACCGCGCTCAACGACCAGCATGCCTACCTGCGCTGGGAGGCGCCCGAGGAAGCCGAGGCGCCGGCCGTGGGCGACCGCGTGGGCCTGGGCATCTCGCATCCCTGCACCACCTTCGACAAATGGCACTGGATGCCGATCGTCGAGGCGGACTACCGCATCAGCGATGCGGTCGCCATGCACTTCTGAAATTGCCGATGACGCCTTCACTGCTCCAGCGGATCGCGGACCTGCGCAGCGACGCCTCGGCCACGCGGCGCGCGATTCTCGACCTGATCCTCGAAGACCCCGACCGCGTGCTCGAGGAGAGCTTCGAGCAGCTGGCCGAGCGCTCGCGCAGCTCGGTGCCCACGATCATGCGCACCTGCCGCGACCTCGGCTTTGCGGGCCTGCGCGAGTTCAAGCTCGCGCTCGCGCAGGAGCTCGCGCTCGGCGGCTCGCCGCTGCACCGCCGCGTGAACATCGAGGACGCGGCCGACGAAGTGGTCGGCAAGATCGCGCGCAGCGCCGCCGCCTCGGTCTCGGGCGTGCGCAGCCAGCTCGACATGCAGGTGCTCGAAGGGGCGGTGGCCGCCATCGCCGCCGCGCCGCACGTCGACCTGTACGGCGCCGGCGCCACCTCCTGGTTCATGGCCAACGACCTGCAGGCGCGGCTGTTCCGCCTCGGCCTGTCGGCCAACGCCTGGGCCGACTACCACCTGCAGCAGGTGGCCGGCGCCGCGCAGCGCCCGGGCGGCGTGGTGATCGCCATCTCGCACGTGGGCGGCATGCCCTCGCTGCTCGACGCAGTGGACATCGCGCGCGGGCAGGGCGCGAAGGTGGTGGCGCTCACGCGACCCGGCACCGCGCTCGCGGCCAGGGCCGACTTCCTGCTCGGGCTCTCGGTGCCCGACGATGCGGTCATGCACGTGGGCATCGATGCCTACCTCACGCACCTCACCGCGATCGAGATCCTCACCGTGCTGGTGGCGCAGCGCCGCGGCGAACCCGCGGTGCAGCGCCTGCAGCGCGCGCGCGAAGCCTTCCAGCGCCACGGCATCGATGCGAGCACGCATCCGCTGCAGAGCTGGGACGGCGGCGGCATCAACCAGGACAAGGGAGGGCGCGCATCGTGAGCGAGCCGCAAGCCGTACTGCTCGAAGCCGGCCTCGTGGTCGACGGCACGGGCGGACCTTCATGGCCCGGCGACCTGCTGCTGCAGGGCGACCGCATCCTCGCGCTCGGCGAAGGCCTGCGCGGGCGGCTGCCCGCAGGCCTGGCGCCCGCGGCGGTGGAGATCGTCGACTGCCGCGGCAAGGTCATCGCGCCCGGCTTCATCGACGCCCACACGCACGACGACGCCATCGTGCTGCGCGATCCGCTGTGCCTGCCCAAGCTGTCGCAGGGCATCACCACCGTGGTCACGGGCAACTGCGGCATCTCGCTGGCGCCCTACCGCACGCCGCGCTCCCTGCCCCCGCTCACGCTGCTCGGCGCCGATTCGTTCAGGCACGCGAGCATGGCCGCATACCGCGCCGCCGTCGACGCGGCACGGCCAGCGCTCAACGTGGCCGCGCTCGTGGGCCACACCACCCTGCGCTTCGCCGCCATGCAGGCGCTCGACCGGCCGGCCAGCGCCGACGAACTCGCGCACATGGCGGCGCTGCTCGACGGCTGCATGGCCGAGGGCGCGCACGGCATGTCCTCGGGCCTCTTCTACGAAGAAGCCTTTGCCGCGCCGGCCGAGGAAGTGACCACGCTCGCACGCGTGGTCGCGCGCCACGGCGGCGTGTACGCCACCCACCTGCGCAGCGAGATGCAGCAGATCATCGAAGCGCTGCACGAGGCCGGCGACTCGGCCTTCGCGGCCGGCGTGCCGCTGGTGATCTCGCACCACAAGTGCGCGGGCCCGGCGAACTGGGGCCGCACCCGGGAGACGCTGCCGCTGATCGAGACGCTCGCCAAGCGCCAGCAGATCGCGATGGACGTCTATCCCTACGTGGCCGGCTCGACCGTGCTGCGCGAGGACCTCGTCGACGGCGTGATCGACGTGCTGCTGACCTGGTCCGACCCGCACCCCGAGATGACCGGCCGCCTCGTGGCCGACATCGCGCGCGAATGGGGCGTGAGCGAGAAGGAGGCCTGCCTGCGCCTCAAGCCGGGCGGCGCCTGCTATTTCCAGATGCAGGAAGAGGACGTCGAACGCGTCATCGCGCATCCGCTCACCATGATCGGCAGCGACGGGCTGCCGCACGACCGCCATCCGCACCCGCGCCTGTGGGGCGCCTTCCCGCGCGTGTTCGCGCGCTACTGGCGCGAGCGCGGGCTCTTCACGCTCGAGCAGGCGGTGCACAAGATGACCGGCATGACCGCGCGCAACCTGCGCATCGCCGACCGCGGCCTGCTGCGCGCCGGTGCGATGGCCGACGTGGTGGTGTTCGACCCCGCCACCATCGCCGACACCGCCACCTACGACCGGCCGCACGGCCTGAGCCTGGGCATCGAGCGGGTGTTCGTGAACGGCGTGCTGGCCTACCGCGGCGGCACCGGCGACGAGGCGGCGACGATCGCGCGCGCGGGGCGCATGCTGACGCGCGCGGGCGCCTGACGCGCAGGACGGGCGCCGGGACCGGCACAGCCTGCCGCGGCTCAGGGCGCCGGACCGCGCAGCACCACCGGCGCCACCAGCATGTGCCGCAGCGCCAGCGCCCCGCATGCGCCCGCGAACAGCGCCAGCAGCAGTGCGAGCAGGGCGTCGGCGGCCGAGAAGGCGTCGGGCATGTCGGCCAGAAAGATCGTGCCGCTGTTGTAGGCCGCATGCAGCGCGATGCAGGGAATCAGCGAACGCGTGCGCTCGTAGAGCCAGCCGAGCACGGTGCCCAGCACGAGGCCGACCGCGAACTGGTAGATGTTCATGTGCGCCGCACCGAAGACCAGCGCCGAGCCGACGATCGCCTGCCATCGCCCGTAGCGGCGCAGAAACCCGCGCAGCACGATGCCGCGGAACAGCATCTCCTCGAGCAGCGGCGCCATCACGCAAACCGCGAGCGTGGCCGCGATGCTGCCGTCGGCCATGCGGCTGAACATCGATTCCTCCCAGGCCGAGAGCGGCGCCACCCGCACCAGCAGGTAGAGCACGGCGCTCATCAGCAGCATCAGCCCCGGCACCAGCAGCAGCGTGGGCGGCACCACGAGCACCAACGTGGCGCGCGCGGAGACCGGGGACTGGTGGAAGAGTTCGCGGTAGGTGAGCTGCTGCCAATGCATGACGCCGGCGAACACGCAGCCGTTGGCCAGCACCACCGCGAGCACGCCGAGCTGCATGTCGCCCAGGCCGAGCCAGCGGTTGGCATCGCGCAGCGCGGCGGCGATCAGGTATTCGCAGAGGAACAGCGCCACGAAGAGCAGAACCGCCTGCGTCGCGCTCGGAAATGCCTCGTTCGTGCGGGAGCGCATGGCGGGTCTCCGGTTACAGGACGAAAGGCACGAAGCGCTTGGTGCGCTGCATGTAGCGGCGGTACGCCTCGCCGAAGTGGGCGATGCATTCCTTCTCGTCGCGCAGCGCGGTCATCACGAGCAGCGCCGTGGCCGCGAGCACCAGCGCGAGCGTGAGCCAGGTGAACTGTTTCAGGAAGGCGCCCCAGGCCAGCAGCATCAGGGCCGTGTACATCGGATGGCGGATGTAGCGGAAGGCGCCCGTGCTCACGATCGAAGAGGTCTTCTCGAAGGCATAGAGCGCCGGGTCGTCGCTGCGCGCCTCGGTGGGCTTGCCCTGCGCCTTGAGCAGCCGCACCGCGTGGATCGGCAGCCAGATCGACAGCGCGAGCAGCACGCAGGAGAGCAGTTGCGTGAAGGAAAGCGGATCGACGTGCCACACCGGCAGGTTCAGCACGATCAATGCCAGCATGCATTCCCACGCGAAGAAGCGGTAGAAGCCATGCGAGCCCGGCTGGCGCAGCGGGCCGCGCGACACGTACGCCAGCGCTGCCGAACCGGCTACAAAGAGAAAGATCTGAAACCAGAAGAGCATGGCGGCCGAATTTACACGGACCGCCCGCCTTCAGCCAGAGATGGAGAATCCCCCGTCCACCGGAATGGCCGTGCCCGTGACGTAGTTGGAGGCGGCGCTCGCCAGGAACACCGCGGTGCCCGCGATGTCGGCCGGCTGGCCCCAGCGGCCGGCGGCGGTGCGGGCCACCACGCGGTCGTACAGCGTCGGGATCAGCGAGCGCGCGCCGTCGGTCAGCTCGGTCTCGAACCAGCCCGGCAGGATGGCGTTGACCTGGATGTTGTCGGGCGCCCACGAAAGCGCGGTCGACTTGGTGAGCTGCACGATGCCCGCCTTGCTCGCCGCATAGGCGGGCGCATAGGGCGCGCCGAAGATCGACATCATCGAGCCGATGTTGATGATCTTGCCGCCGCCCGCACGCTTCAGGTGCGGATGCGCGGCGCGGCTGCACAGGAAGGCGCTGGTCAGGTTGGTGTTCATGACCTGGTGCCATTCGTCCAGCGAGAGCTGGTCGACCGGCTTGCGCACCGTGGTGCCGGCGTTGTTGAGCAGGATGTCGAGCCGGCCGCAGCGCGCCGCGGCTTCGTCGACCGCCTTCTGCACCGAGGCTTCGTCGGCCACGTCGACTTCGAGCGCGAAGCTGTCGCTGCCCAGCGCGCGCAGCGCCTCGACCGCGGCGGCCGACTTGGCCGCATTGCGCGCGGCGATCACGACCCGCGCGCCGGCTTTTGCAAGACCCTGGGCCATGCCGAGGCCGATGCCGCCGTTGCCGCCGGTGACGAGCGCTGTTTTTCCCGTGAGATCGAACATCAGGTGGTGGTTTCCGGTTTCTTGGCGACGAGGGTCAGGATATCGTAGCTGGCGACCAGCTCGCCGTCCTGGTTCGTCACCTCCACGTCCCATGCCACCACGCCCTGGCCCTGGCCGCTCGCGTCGCGGCGGTTGCGGTCGATCTTGCGCTTGCAGGTCAGGCGCGCGCGGATCGTGTCGCCGATGCCCACCGGCTTGACGAAGCGCAGCGTGTCGAGCCCGTAGTTCGCGAGCACCGGCCCGGGCGAGGGCGAGACGAACAGCCCCGCCGCGGCCGACAGCACGAAGTAGCCGTGCGCGATGCGCTTGCCGAAGGGCGACTGCCTGGCCGCGACCTCGTCGAAGTGCATGTAGAAGTAGTCGCCCGAGATGCCGCCGAAGGCCACGATGTCGGCCTCGCCGACGGTGCGGCGGTGCGTGAGCAGCGAGTCGCCGATCTGCAGGTCCTCGAAGTGGCGGCGGAAGGGGTGCACCTCGCTCTCGCGCACGGCCGCACCGCGCACATGCTCGCGCGCGATGGCGGCGAGCATGGTGGGCGAGCCCTGCACCGCGGCGCGCTGCAGGTAGTGCTTGACGGCGCGCAGGCCGCCGAGCTCCTCGCCGCCGCCCGCGCGGCCCGGGCCGCCGTGCTTGAGCTGCGGCAGCGGCGAGCCGTGGCCGGTCGATTCGGCCGCGGCCTCGCGGTCGAGCACCAGCAGCCGGCCGTGCCAGGCGGCCGCCGCGGGAATCGCCTTCGCGGCCACGGCCGGATCGCGCGTGACCAGCGTGCCCACGAGGCTGCCGCGCCCGCGCGCGGCGAGCGCGAGCGCCTCGTCGATGCCTTCGTACGGCATCAGCGTGCTGACCGGGCCGAAGGCCTCGACGTCGTGCGCCGCGTCGTGCGCGAGCGGGTCGCGGCTCAGGAGCAGCGTGGGCGCGAAGAACGCGCCTTCGGCCACGCCGTCGCCGAGCGGCGCGAAACCGTCGCGCTCGCCGTACACCAGCTCGGCGCCCTGCAGCAGCGTGGCCACGCGCGCGGCCACGTCGGCCTGCTGCGCATGCGAGGCCAGCGCGCCCATGCGCACGTCCTCGCGCGCGGGGTCGCCGATCACGGTCTTCGCGAGCCGCGCGCGCAGGCGTTCGGCCACCGCGTCGAGGTGCCGGCGCGGCACGATCGCGCGGCGGATCGCGGTGCACTTCTGCCCCGCCTTGATGGTCATCTCGCGCGCCACCTCCTTCACGAAGAGATCGAACTCCTCGTCCTCGGGCGTCACGTCGGGCGCGAGGATCGCGCAGTTGAGCGAGTCGGCCTCGGCATTGAACGGGATCGCGCGCGCGACGAGGTTCGGATGCACGCGCAGCTTCGCCGCGGTGTCGGCGGATCCGGTGAAGGTGACCACGTCGGGCTCCAGCAGGCGGTCGAGCAGGTCGCCCGTGCTGCCGATCACGAGCTGCAGGCTGCCTTCGGGCAGGATGCCCGACTGCGTGATGAGCCGCATCAGCGCCTCCGTGACGAAGCTCGTCGCGGTCGCCGGCTTGCCGATGCACGGCATGCCCGCGAGGAAGCTCGGCGCGAACTTCTCGAGCAGGCCCCACACGGGGAAGTTGAAGGCGTTGACGTGCACCGCCACGCCGCCGCGCGGCACCAGGATGTGCGTGCCCGCGAAGCCCCCCTTCTTGCCGAGCGGAAAGGCCGGCCCTTCGTGCACGAGGTTGCCCGAGGGCAGCTCGTTGGTGCCGATGCCCGCATAGGCGGCCAGCGTGCCGGCGCCGCCCTCGATGTCGATCCAGCTGTCGGTGCGCGTGGCGCCGGTGTGGGCGGCGATCGCGTAGAGCGTCTCCTTCTGCGCGGCGAGGTACTTGGCGAGCGCCTTCAGCCGCTCGGCGCGCTGCTGGAAGTCGAGCGCCATCAGCGCGGGCAGGCCGACGCGGCGCGCATGGTCGAGCGCCTCGCCGAAGTCGATCGCCTCGGCATGCGTGCTCGCGACGGGGCGGCCGTTGACGGCGCTGCGCAGCGGCTGCGCAGCCTGGGTGCCGAGCCAGCGGCCGGCGATGTAGCTTTGGAGTGTGGTCATGTGCGTGTGTCCTTGTATTGGCTCCTTCCCCCTTTGGGGGAAGGTTGGGATGGGGGCGTGCGGCGCTCGTTCCAGAAGCGGCGCTTCGTCGAACGCCGCGTGCCCCCACCCCAACCCTCCCCCCGGAAGGGGAGGGAGAAAAACGATCAGTGCTTCTTTCCGATGCCCAGGTACGTATCGATGATCCGCTGGTCGTGCATGAGCTCGCCCGCCCCGCCTTCGAGCGCCACCGCGCCCATCTCGAGCACGTAGGCGCGGTCGGCCACCTGCAGTGCGGCGCGTGCGTTCTGTTCCACCAGCAGCACCGAGACGCCGTGGCTGCGCAGCTGCGCCACCACGCGCAGCACCTCGCGCACCACCAGCGGCGCGAGGCCGAGCGAAGGTTCGTCGAGCATCAGCAGCCGCGGCCGGGCCATCAGCGCGCGGCCGATCGCCAGCATCTGGCGCTCGCCGCCCGAGAGCGTCGAGGCCAGCTGCGGGCGCCGCTCGCGCAGCCGGGGAAAGATCTCGAACACCTCTTCCATCCGCGCGCGCTGGTCGCGCTGGCCCTTGCGCCAGCGGTAGAAGCCGCCGAGCAGCAGGTTGTCCTCGACCGACATCTCGCCAAACAGCTCGCGCCGCTCGGGCACCAGCGCCACGCCGCGCGCCACCATGGTCTCGACGCTCGGGCGCGCGATGCGCTCGCCCGCGAGCGCGAGCATGCCGGTCGAAGGCAGCAGGCCCATGGCCGCGCACAGCAGCGTGGTCTTGCCGGCGCCGTTGGGACCGATCACGGTAACGATCTCGCCCTCGTCGACCCGCAGGCGCACGCCGTGCACCGCTTCCACGCTGCGGTAGGCGACGCGGAAGTCCTCGAGCTGCAGCAGAGGCGACCCGCTCATCGCGCCGGCTCCCGCAGGTCGTCGTCGGCGCTGCCGAGATAGGCTTCGAGCACGCGCGGATCGGCCTGCACTTCGGCCGGCGTGCCGCTGGCGATGACGGTGCCGAACTCGAGCACGGTCACGCGGTCTGCAAGGTTCATGACGAATTCCATGTCGTGTTCCACCACCAGGATGCCGAGGCCTTCGGCGCGCAGCTGGTCGAGCAATGCGGAAAGGGCGCGCTTCTCCAGATGGCGCAGGCCCGCGGCCGGTTCGTCGAGCAGCAGCACCGAGGGCTGGGCCGCCAGTGCGCGCGCGATCTCGACCACGCGCTGCTGCCCCAGCGACAGCGAGGCCGCGGGCGCATCCGCATGCGCGCCCAGGCCGCAGCGTTCGATCTGGCGCCGTGCCTCGGCCAGCAGCGCGGCCTCTTCGGCGCGGTCCAGCCGCAGCATGGCCGCGAGCCAGCCGCGCCGGGCGCGCAGGTGGGCGCCGAGCGCCACGTTCTCGACCACGCTGCGCTGGCCGAGCAGCCGCACGTGCTGGAAGGTGCGGCCCAGGCCGAGCGCAGCGAAGGCGCGCGAGGGCTTCTGGGCCATGGGCTGGCCGGCGAGCCGCACCTCGCCCGCGCTCGGGTCGTCCACGCCCGAGATCATGTTGAAGAAGGTGCTCTTGCCGGCGCCGTTCGGTCCGATCAGCGCGTGGATCTCGCCGGCATGCAGCGTCATCGAGATCGCGTTGTTGGCGACCAGCCCGCCGAAGCGCTTACTGACCTCGCTGGCCTGCAGCAGCAGTTCGCCGCGCGCGGGCAGGGTGCGCTGCGACAGCCGCGCCTGCGCCGCCGATGGCGCCGGCGAAGTACCGGACGCGCGCGGCGTGTCGCGCACCCACCGGCGCGCGAGCCGCGCGAGCGTGGGCCAGAGGCCGTCGGCAAAGCGCTGCAGCACGAACAGCATCAGCAGGCCAAACACGATGACCTCGAAGTTGCCGCTGCTGCCGAGCAGCGAGGGCAGCAGGTCCTGCAGCTTCTCCTTCAGCAGCGTGATGAGCGCCGCGCCGAGCACCGCGCCCCACAGGTGGCCCGCGCCGCCCACCACCGCCATGAACAGCAGCTCGATGCCGATGTTGAGGTTGAAGGGCGTGGGGTTCACGAAGCGCTGCAGGTGCGCATAGAGCCAGCCCGACACGGCCGCGAGCAGCGCGGCGAGCACGAACAGCTTCACGCGGTGGCGCGCGGTGTCCACGCCCATCGATTCGGCCATCAGCCGGCCGCCCTTGAGCGCGCGGATCGCGCGGCCTTCGCGCGAGTCGAGCAGGTTGTGCATGGCCCAGAGCGCCAGCAGCAGCACCGCCCAGATCACCACGCCCAGGGCGCGCGGCGTGGCGAACGAATAGCCGGCGACCGCGAGCGGCGGCACGCCCGTGATGCCGGTCTGCCCGCCGAGGAACTCCATGTTGCCGAACAGGTAGTACAGGCTCAGCCCCCAGGCGATGGTGCCGAGCGGCAGGTAGTGCCCCTGCAGCTTGAGCGTGACCGCGCCCAGCGCCCAGGCGAGCGCGAAGGTCAGCACCAGCCCCAGCAGCAGCCCCGCCCATGGCAGCAGCGCGGGGCTCGCGAAGCCGCCCAGCCAGGCCGCGGCCGTGGGCGAGGTGCAGATCCATGCCGTCGCGTAGGCGCCCATGCCGACGAAGGCGGCCTGGCCGAAGGAGGTCATGCCGCCCACGCCGGTCAGCAGCACCAGGCCGACCGCGACCAGCGCATAGAGCCCGATGTTGCTGAGCACCGAGACCGTGAACTCCGGCAGCAAGCCCCAGGCCAGCGCGAGCGCGACCACGCAGGCGAGCGTCAATTGCCTCGGCGTCACCAGCGCACGGCTCTCGGGCGGCGCCACGGCGTTGTCGGAAGCCGCGTGGTTCATTCCTCGTCCTCCACATGGTGGCTGTGCAGCGAACGCCACCACAGCACGGGGATGATCAGCGTGAAGACCAGCACCTCCTTGAACGGGCTGGCCCAGAACGAGGCGAAGGCTTCGAGCTGGCCCACCATCAGCGCGCCCGCCAGCGCCATCGGATAGCTCGCGAGCCCGCCGACGATCGCCGCGACAAAGCCCTTGAGGCCGATCAAAAAGCCGGTGTCGTAGTAGACCGTGGTGAGCGGCGCGATCAGCAGGCCCGAGACCGCGCCGATCAGCGCCGCGAGCGCGAAGCTCAGGTCGCCCGAAAGCCCGGTCGGAATGCCCGACAGCCGCGCACCCACGCGGTTGATCGCGGTCGCGCGCAGGGCCTTGCCGACCATCGAGCGGCCGAAGAACAGGAACATCGCCACCACCAGCAGCAGCGTGATGCCCACCACCACCAGCGACTGGCCGCTGACCGGAATGCCGCCGAGCTCGAAGCGCGCTTCGGAGAACGCGGTGGTGCGGTAGCCCTCGGCACCGAAGAACAGCAGCCCCAGGCCCACGAGCACGCCGTGCAGCGCCACCGAGACGATCAGCAGCATCAGCACGCTCGCATCGGCCAGCGGCCGGTAGGCGAGCCGGTAGAGCAGCGGCCCGAGCGGCGCGATCAGCACCAGGGTGGTGACGGCCTGTGCGGCCATCGAGGTGGGCCGCAGCCCCAGCACCAGCGCGCATGCCGCGGCCGGCAGCGCCACGCACCAGGCGAGCGTGGAGCCCCACTCGACCACCGCGCCGCGCTTCCAGCGCCAGGCCTCCACCGCCAGCACCAGCGCGGCGAGCGTCAGCAGCAGCCACAGCGTGGCCGGCAGGCGGCCGGTCTGCAGCATCGCCATCGACAAGGCCCCGAAGGCGACGAACTCGCCCTGGGGAATGAAGATGACGCGCGTGACCGAGAACACCAGCACCAGCGCGAGCGCCATCAAACCGTAGACGGCGCCGTTGACGATGCCGTCCTGCCCGAGCAGCAGGGCGATCTGCAAATCCATGGAAGAAAACCTTCGGGCGGGGCCCGTGAGTGGATACCGGTGCATTGCTCCTTCCCCCCTTGGGGGAAGGTTGGGATGGGGGCAGGCGCGGCCTCCAAAGCGGTGCGGCTTTCGACGGCCGCGTGCCCCCACCCCAGCCCTCCCCCGAAAGGGGAGGGAGCAAGAAGCGAATCAGGGCTGGAATTTCCAGGCGCCGTTCTCGATCTTCACCATCACGCGCGCGCGCTGGTCGAGCCCGAGATGGTCCTTCTCGGTCATGCTGAACACGCCGTGCGCACCCGAGACTTCCTTGACCTGCTCCAGCGCATCGCGCAGCGCGGCGCGGAACTCCGGCGTGCCGGGCTGCGCCTTCTTGAGCGCGACCGGAACGGCCGAGGTCATCAGGAGGCCGGCGTCCCAGGCGTGCGCGCCGAAGGTCGAGACCGAGTTCTTGCCGTGCGCGGCCTCGTAGGCGCTCACATAGGCCAGGGCCGACTTCTTCACCGGATGGCTCGCTGGCAGCTGCTCTGCGACCAGCACCGGGCCGGCAGGCAGGAAGGTGCCGTCCACGTCCTTGCCGCCCACGCGCAGGAAGTCCGCGTTCGCCACGCCGTGGGTCTGGTACATCTTGCCGGTGTAGCCGCGTTCCTTGAGCGTCTTCTGCGGCAGCGCGGCCGGCGTGCCCGAGCCCGCGACCAGCACCGCATCGGCCTTGGCCGCCATGATCTTGAGCGCCTGGCCGGTGACCGAGGTGTCGGTGCGCGCATAGCGCTCGTTGGCGACGATCTTGAGCTTCTTCAGGTCGGCCGCCTTCGCGAATTCCTGCGCCCAGCCTTCGCCGTAGGCGTCGGAGAAGCCGATGAAGGCCACCGTCTTCACGCCGTTGGCGGCCATGTGCTCGGCGATCGCGAGCGACATCATGATGTCGTTCTGCGGCGTCTTGAAGACCCACTTCTTCTTGTCGTCCATCGGGTCGACGATGCGCGCCGAGGCGGCGATCGAGATCATCGGCGTCTTCGCCTCGCTCACCACATCGATCATCGCGAGCGAATTGGGCGTGGTGGTGGAGCCCAGCACGATGTCGACCTTGTTCTCGGCGATCAGCTTGCGCGTGTTGGCCACGGCCGCGGTGGTGTCCGAGGCGTCGTCGAGCACGATGTAGTTGATCTTCTGGCCGCCGATGGTCTTGGGCATCAGCGCGATGGTGTTCTTCTCGGGAATGCCCAGCGAGGCGGCCGGGCCCGTGGCCGAGAGCGTCACGCCGACGTTGACGTCGGCCCAGGCGAGGACGGCGGCGGCGCACAGGGCGGCGGTCAGCAGGGGCTTGAAGAAGAATTTCATTGGTCTTGTCTCCGGTTGAAAAATCATTGTCGTGGTGCGGGGTGTGGCCGTCAGCGCTCGTCGAAGGACAGCGTGACGCGCTCGGTGAGCGGATGCGCCTGGCAGGTGAGCACGAAGCCCGCGGCGACTTCATTCTTGTCGAGCGCGAAGTTCCTTTCCATGCGGACTTCCCCCTCCACCAGCTTGGCGCGGCAGGTGCCGCACACGCCGGAGGTGCAGGAGAACGGCACTTCGAGTCCCGCGGCGGAAGCGGCATCGAGGATGCTCGGCTGGCCCTCGTCGAACGCGATCTCGCGCTGCAGGCCGTCGCGCACGATCGTGATGCGCGCCCGCTTCGCATCGCCGGGCTTCGATTCGTGCACCACCGCGCCGACCGCGCCGCCCGCGGAGGGCAGCGCGACGCCGAAGCGCTCGATGTGGATGCGGTCCTCGGCCACGCCCGCGGCGAGCAGCGCGGCCTCGGCCTCGTCGTTCATCTGGAACGGCCCGCACACGTAGACATGATCGATGCCGGCGGCCGGCACCACGCTGCGCAGGAACTCGCCGATCTTCTCGCGGTTCATCACGCCCGCGCCCAGCGGCGATTCGGTGTGCTCGTCGGAGAACACATGGTGCAGCACCAGCCGCGTCATGTAGCGGTTCTTCAGGTCCTCGATCTCTTCCTTGAACATCGTGGACTGCAGTTGGCGGTTGCCGTAGATCAGCGTGAAGCGGCTCTTCGGCTCGCGCGCGAGCACGGTCTTCATGATCGAGAGGATCGGCGTGATGCCGCTGCCGCCCGCGATGCCGACGTGGTGCCGCGCGGCCTGCGGCTCGATCGGCACGAAGAAGCGGCCCTGCGGCGCCATCACCTGCACCGTGTCGCCGGGCTGCAGGTGGGCGTTGATCCAGTTCGAGAACACGCCGCCGCGCACCTTGCGCACGCCCACGCGCAGCTCGCCGTCGTCGAGGCCGGCGCAGATCGAGTAGGAGCGGCGCAGGTCCTGGCCGTCGATGTCCTTGCGCAGCGTGAGGTACTGGCCCTGGGTGAAGCCGAAGACCTCGCGCAGTTCGCCGGGCACCTCGAACGAGACGATCACGGCCTCGGGCGTGTCGGGCTCGACGGCCTTCACGCGCAGCGGATGGAAGAGGGTGCTCATCGGGGTCTAGATCGGCTTGAAGTGTTCGAAGGGTTCGCGGCAGGCGAGGCAGCGGTACAGCGCCTTGCAGGCGGTGGAGCCGAAGGCCGAGAGGCGCTCGGTGCGCTCGCTCGCGCAGCGCGGGCAGGCGATGCGCTCGCCCGCGATGCGGCCGAAGAGCCTGATCGGCATGGCGGTGTTCGAGGCGGCCTGCGCGGGCGGCGCGATGCCGTAGGCCTTGAGCTTCGCGCGGCCTTCGTCGCTGATCCAGTCGCTCGACCACGCGGGCGCGCGGCGCAGCGTGGCGCGCGCCCGGCCGAGGCCCGCCTGCTCGACGGCGGCCAGCACGTCGTGTTCGATGGCCTCGGTCGCGGGGCAGCCGGAGTAGGTGGGCGTGAGCACGATCTCCAGGCCGTCGTCGTGCGCGATCACCTCGCGCACGATGCCGAGGTCGCACACCGACACGGCCGGCACCTCCGGGTCGGGCACGGTGTGCAGCACGGCCCAGGCCGCCGCCACGCGCGATGCCGCCGCCACGGCATTCACCACACGCCTCCGGGGTAGGTGCGCTGCAGGTGCTGCATCTCGGCCAGGATGTAGCCCATGTGCTCGCTGTGCACGCCCTGCTTGCCGGTGCTGCGGAAGGCGGCTTCCTTGGGCATCGCGAGGTCGGCGGCGTCGAGCACCTGCTGCATCTCGGCCAGCCAGGGCGCGCGCAGTTCGCTCCATGCGGGACCGAGGCCGTTGGCGCTGGCCTCGGCTTCCACGGCGTCGCTCTCGAACAGTTCGGGCACGTAGAGCCACAGCTGCGCCAGCGCGCGTTCGGTGCGGCGGCGCGATTCCTCGGTGCCGTCGCCGAGCCGCACCACCCAGTCGCCCGAATGCTGCTGGTGGTAGCGCGCTTCCTTCACGGCCTTGGCGGCGATGGCGGCCACTTCGGCATCGTTCGAGGCCGCGAGGCGCTGCCACAGCAGCTTGAGCAGCGTGGCGACCATGGTGTTGCGCAGCACCGTGAAGGCGAAGTCGCCGCGCGGCAGCTCCACCAGCGTGAGGTTGAAGTAGTCGCGCTCGTCGCGCAGGTAGGCGAGCTGGTCCTCGTCGTGGCCGCGGCCTTCGAGCGTGCCCGCGTGCGTGAGCAGCGCGCGCGCCTGGCCCACGAGGTCGAGCGCGATGTTGGCCATGGCGATGTCTTCCTCGAGCACGGGCGCATGGCCGCACCATTCGCCCAGGCGCTGCGCGAGCACGAGGCTGGTGTCGGCGATGCGCAGCAGGTACTGCACGGCGGGGGTGCGGTTCAGTTCGATCGATGCTTGCATGTCGGTGCCTTATCTGTGCGCTCTTGGTTTGCGCTGTCGTTCGGGGCGTGTGCACAGGGCACCGGGTACTCCCCTCCGCGAATGTCCCCCGCCTTCGGCTCCTCCTTTATTTCGCTGCGGGGAGCACCCGGTGCCCTGTGCACGGGGCACGCGGCTGGTTTGCGGCTGATCAACCAGTGCTCTGATGCGATCACGTCGATGGGGTGCCTTGCGCAGCGAAATAAAGGAGGAGGCCGCAGGCCGGGGGACATTCGCGGAGCAAGGTACCCCGTCGGCGTGATCGGGCCCTGAACAGCAGCGCGCATGCACCCCACGGAGCAGGGAAAAGCCAAGCTGTCCCATGGCTACATGTGGTCCACGGACTTCGGCAACGCATAGAAGGTCGGATGCCGATAGACCTTGTCCTCCGCCGGATCGAAGAACATGTCCTTGTCGCCCGGGTCGCTCGCCACGATCTGGTCGGAGCGCACCACCCAGATGCTGCTGCCTTCCTGGCGGCGCGTGTACACGTCGCGCGCCATCTGGATCGCCATCTTCGGATCGGCCGCGTGCAGGCTGCCGCAATGCTTGTGGTCCAGACCCGCCTTGCTGCGGACGAACACTTCCCACAGCGGCCATTCCTGTTTCTGTTCGACGCTCATGCCGCCTCCTTCACCGGTTGCTTGTTCGCATGGGCCAGCGCCGCCTCGCGTACCCAGGCGCCTTCTTCCCAGGCGTCCACGCGGGCCTGCAGCCGCTCGCGGTTGCACGGGCCGTCGCCGCCCACCACGCGCCAGAACTCGCGCCAGTCGATCGCGCCGAAGTCGTGCGCCTGGCGTTCCTCGTTCCACTTCAGGTCCGGATCGGGCAGCGTCACGCCCAGGATGCGCGCCTGCTCCACCGCGGCATCGACGAACTTCTGGCGCAGCTCGTCGTTGCTGAAGCGCTTGATTCCCCACCGCATCGACTGCGCGCTGTTCGGCGACTGGTCGTCGGGCGGGCCGAACATCATCAGCGACGGCCACCACCAGCGGTTCACGGCGTCCTGAACCATCGCCTTCTGCGCATCCGTGCCGTGGGTCATCATCGTCAGCAGCGACTCGAAGCCCTGGCGCTGGTGAAAGCTCTCCTCGCGGCAGATGCGGATCATCGCGCGCGCATAGGGCGCGTACGAGCAGCGGCAGATCGGCACCTGGTTCATGATCGCCGCGCCGTCCACCAGCCAGCCGATGGTGCCCATGTCGGCCCAGGTCAGCGTCGGGTAGTTGAAGATCGAGCTGTACTTGGCCTTTCCGCTGTGCAGCGCGTCGAACATCTGGTCGCGCGAGGTGCCCAGCGTCTCGGCCGCGGCATAGAGGTAGAGCCCGTGGCCGCCCTCGTCCTGCACCTTCGCGAGCAGGATCGCCTTGCGCTTGAGCGTGGGCGCGCGGCTGATCCAGTTGCCCTCGGGCAGCATGCCCACGATCTCCGAATGCGCATGCTGGCTGATCTGGCGCACCAGCGTCTTGCGGTAGTGCTCGGGCATCCAGTCCTTGGCCTCGATGAAGTCGCCGGCGTCGATGCGCGCCTCGAAGCGCTCCTCGAGCCGCATCTCCTCGGCCGAGCGCACGGCCTTCGGCTTGCCGTCGCCGGGCTCCTTGCCCATGGTGTCCATGGCTTGCGTATACATCAGCGTGTCCTTTCTTCAACTGGGCTTT
This sequence comes from Variovorax sp. TBS-050B, assembly GCF_029893635.1. Taxonomy (NCBI): domain Bacteria; kingdom Pseudomonadati; phylum Pseudomonadota; class Betaproteobacteria; order Burkholderiales; family Comamonadaceae; genus Variovorax; species Variovorax sp. TBS-050B. Next base: position 2,622,780 of record NZ_JARXYR010000002.1, read on the forward strand.
CCGGGGCAGCCGCGGAACCGGCTTTGCCGGGCCGCTGGCTGCGCCCCCCTCGCGCAGCAGAGGGGGGAGACGCGAAGCGGCTTGGGGGGTGTTTCATTTCGGTCTTGTGTCGATCACGCGCCGGGCCTTGCCGGTCTGCGTGCGTTCGATCGAGTCGGGGTCGAACACGCGCACCGTGGTCGAGATGCCGACCAGCGTCTTCACGCGCTCCTGCACCCAGCCCGCGATCGCGCGGCGCTCGGCCTCGTCGACCTGCGCGTTGCGGTGCTCGAGTTCGCAGTGCACCTCGACCTCGTCGAGCAGGCCCTCGCGGCGCACATGCACCTGGTAGAGCCCCGAGAGCCGCTCGTGCGCGAGCACGATCTCCTCCACCTGCGTGGGAAACACGTTCACGCCGCGGATGATCATCATGTCGTCGCTGCGCCCGACGATCTTGCCCATGCGGCGGAAGGCGCGCGAGGTCGGCGGCAGCAGGCGCGTGAGGTCGCGCGTGCGGTAGCGGATCACCGGCATCGCTTCCTTGCTGAGCGAGGTGAAGACCAGTTCGCCCTCTTCGCCGTCGGGCTTCGGCTCGCCGGTCTCGGGGTCGATGATCTCGGGATAGAAGTGGTCTTCCCAGATCACCGGGCCGTCCTTGCTCTCGACGCATTCGCTCGCCACGCCCGGGCCCATCACTTCGGAAAGGCCGTAGATGTCGACCGCGTCGATGCCCGCCTTGGCCTCGATGTCGCGGCGCATCGCCTCGGTCCAGGGCTCGGCGCCGAAGATGCCGATGCGCAGCGAGCTCGCCTTCGCATCCAGCCCCTGGCGCTCGAACTGCTCGATGATCACCTGCATGTAGCTGGGCGTGACCATGATGATGTCGGGCCGGAAGTCCTGGATCAGCTGCACCTGCTTCTCGGTCTGGCCGCCCGACATCGGCACCACGGTGCAGCCCGCGCGCTCGGCGCCATAGTGCGCGCCCAAGCCGCCGGTGAAGAGGCCGTAGCCGTAGGCCACGTGGACCATGTCGCCGGGGCGGCCGCCGGCCGCGCGGATCGAGCGCGCCACGAGGTCGGCCCAGGTGTCGATGTCCTTCAGCGTGTAGCCGACCACCGTCGGCTTGCCCGTGGTGCCCGAAGAGGCATGGATGCGTGCCACCTGCGTACGCGGCACCGCGAACATGCCGAAGGGATAGTTGTCGCGCAGGTCGCTCTTGACCGTGAACGGAAACTTCGAAAGGTCGGCCAGCGTCTTCAGGTCGTCGGGGTGCACGCCCTTGGCGTCGAATGCCCTGCGGTAGTGCGGCACGTTCTCGTAGGCGCGCCGCAGCGTGGCGCGCAGGCGCTCGATCTGCAGCGCCGTGATCTCGTCGCGGCTCGCGGTCTCGATCGGCTCGAGTTCGCCGGGGGCGGGCTGTCTGGCGGTCATGGGGTGGTGTCTCCTCGTTCGGCGACGGCCGGGCGGCCCCTGGCCGTGTACGAACGGCCGCGGAACATCGCGATGCGCTCGCCGCGCTGGTTGGTGATCTCGGTGTCGTAGACGCCGGTGCGGCCGGCCTTCGAGACCTCGAAGCAGCGCGCCGTCAGCAGGTCGCCCTCGCGCGCGGGCGCGATGAAATCGATCGCGAAGCCCGAGGCCACGGTCAGCTCGTTGTACGAGTTGCAGGCGAAGGCGAAGGTCGAGTCGGCCAGCGTGGCCATGAAGCCGCCGTGGCAGATCGCATGGCCGTTGAGCATGTCGGCGCGCACGCGCATCTCGATCGTGGCCTGGCCGGGGCCGACCTCGACGATGCGCATGCCCAGGCCCTTGCTCGCGTTGTCGTTCGCGAACATGCCGTCGCGCACGTGCTCGGCGGTCTGCTGCGGGGTGCGTGGCGGTTGTGGCATGGCTCAGCGGTCCTTGAAGACGGGGGCGCGCTTGGCGCGGAAGGCTTCGACGCCTTCACGGTAGTCGTGGGCCCGGCCGAGTTCGCGCTGGATGCGCGCTTCGTTCGCGAGCGCTTCCTCGATGGTCATGCCCTGGGCGGCTGCCATCGCCGCGCGCGTGGCGACCAGCGCCTGCGTCGGCATGGCCGCGAGCCGCGACGCGAGCGCGGCGGCCGTCTCGGCCAGCGCCGCATCGTCCACGCACTCCCAGATCAGGCCGATGCGCGCGGCTTCCTCGGCCGGCAGCTTGTCGCCGAGCAGCGCGAGGCCCAGCGCCCGCGCCGGTCCGACCAGCCGCGGCAGCAGCCAGGTGCCGCCGGTGTCGGGCACGAGTCCGATCTTGGTGAAGGCCTGGATGAAGCTTGCCGATCGCCCGGCCACGACGAGGTCGCAGCAGAGCGCCAGGTTCGCGCCCGCGCCGGCCGCCACGCCGTTGACGGCCGCGACCACCGGCACCGGCATCGTGCGGATGCGCGCGACCAGCGGGGCGTACCAGGTGGCGATGACCTCGCCCAGGTCCTTGGGCGCGGCGCCGGGCGTGGTGTCGGGCGCGACCGCGGGGTCGGCCAGGTCCTGGCCGGCGCAGAAGGCGCGGCCCGCGCCCGTGAGCACCACGCAGCGCACGGCCGTGTCATTGGCCGCGCGTTCGAGCGCGGCCATCAGCTCGGCATGCATCGCGGTCGTGAAGCTGTTGAGCGCCGCGGGCCGGTGGAGGCTCAGCGTGCGGACCGCACCGGCGTCGCCGGTGAGAACCAAAGGTTCCGCCATGGGGTTGTCTCTCGTGGTTGTGGCCGGTCGATGAGGATCGCAAACACTATTGACCGACCGTTCGGTTGATTTTAGGATCGTCCCCGGTGCCGGCACAAGGCGCCGCCGCCTCGGGCAAACCCTGAGCCGCGGCCATCCGCAGGAGACCCATCGAATGCCCAGCTATTCCATCGACGGCGTGATCCCCGTCGTCGACCCCACGGCCTACGTGCATCCGAGCGCGGTGCTGATCGGCGACGTGATCGTCGGCCCGCGCTGCTACGTGGGCCCGTGCGCGAGCCTGCGCGGCGATTTCGGCCGCATCGTGCTGGAGGAGGGCTCGAACGTGCAGGACCACTGCTGCGTGCACGGCTTTCCCGACCAGGACACGGTGGTCGAGGTCAACGGCCACATCGGCCACGGCGCGATCCTGCACAGCTGCATCGTGCGGCGCGATGCGCTCGTCGGCATGAACGCGGTGGTGATGGACGAGGCCGAGATCGGCGAGCAGGCCATCGTCGCCGCCTGCGCCTTCGTGCCGGCGGGCATGAAGGTGCCCGCGCGCACGCTCGTGGCCGGCATTCCCGCCCGGGTGAAGAAGACGCTGAGCGAGGAGGAGATCGCCTGGAAGCTCGAAGGCACGCAGACCTACCAGGCGCTCACCGAACGCAGCCTCGCGAGCCTGCGCGAGGTGGCGCCGCTGCCGCGCATGGAGCCCGACCGCCCGCGCCTGCCCGAGTTCGACGTGCGTTCGCTGATCGCGACGCGGCGCGGCTAGGTGCGAGGGGCGCCCGCGCGCTTCATGCAAGATCGCGGGTTGTCCGCAAACCGCCTCCCAGGAAGAAAGAAGAAGACCGATGCCGCGTGGAAGATCCGCCACCTACGACGACCAGCGCGAATTCATCCTCGCGCGCGCGGCCGGGCTGTTCGCGCGCCGCGGCTACCCCGCCACCTCGATGAACCAGGTGGCCGAGGCCTGCGGCCTCTCGAAGGCGACGCTCTACCACTACTACAGGGACAAGAGCAGCCTGCTCATCAGCATCGCCGAGACGCATGTCTCGCGCCTCGCGGCGCTGGTGGCCGAGGAAGAGGCTTCGCCCCACACCGACGAGGAGCGGCTGCGCCGCTTCATCTACCGCATCGTCGAGGAATATGCCGGCGCGCAGGATGCCCACCGGGTGCTGACCGACGACGTGCGCTTTCTGGAAGACGCGGACCGCGAGCGCGTGCTCGACCAGGAGCGCGAGGTGGTGGCGGCCTTCGCGCGCGCGGTCTCGGCGCTGCGCCCCGGCGCGCCGAGCGACGACCTCGCCAAGCCGCTGACCATGCTGCTGTTCGGCATGATCAACTGGATGTTCACCTGGATGAAACCCGGCGGCCGCCTCGACCACGCCTCGATCGCGCCGATCGTGGCGGATCTGTTCCTGGGGGGGATCGGGGCGGTGAAGGCGCCGGGGGGGAGCGGGAGCGGACGGCCGAACGCAGAGGTCGCGAAGGTTTCGCAGAAGTCGCCAAAGAAAACCTAGAAAAGTTTTCTCTTCTGCGACTTCTGCGTAGTTTTTGTCTTCCTTCTGCGTTCGGCTACTCGATCCCGCTTCAAAGAATCCGGTTGAACCAAAGCAGCGACAGCCCCGCCGACAGCAGCGTGAGGATCGCCGCGCCGAGCGCGAACAGCGCCGAGATTTCGGTTTCCTTCTTCTCGACCGTGAGGCGCGAACTCAGCGTTTCGTAGACCTTCTTGAGGTCGCTCGCGGTGCCGGCGTAGAAGTATTCGGCCTGGGTCTTGTTGGCCACGGCCTTCAACGTTTCCTCGTCGAGCCGCACGCGCATCGACCAGCCCTCGAAGCCGATGGTCTCGCCGTCCACCGTGCCCACGCCCACCGTGTAGATGCGCACGCCGCGGTCCGCGGCCGCCTTGGCGGCGTCGAGCGGATCGACGCCGGTGGTGCGCTGGCCGTCGGTCAGCATGATGATCGCGGCCGAGGTGAAGGAGCCCGGCGCGACCGGCGTGAACGCCTTCGCCTGCTTCTCGGTCTGGTCGATCGGCGTGCCGCGCTGGCGGCTCGGCGCGCTGAACTGCGAGACGTCGATGCCGGCGTCGGGGAACAGCGTGGCGAGCGAGACGACGATGGCGTTGCCGGTGGCCGTGGCGCGCTGCAGCTGGAAGCTGTCGATCGCGGTCACCAGGTCGTCGTGGTTGGTGGTGGGCAGCTGCGCCACCTGCGCGCTGCCCGCGAAGGCCACGATGCCGACCTTCACATGGCGCGGCAGGTCCTTGATGAAGCTCTTGGCCGCCTCCTGCGCGGCGACGAGCCGGTTGGGCTGCACGTCGGCCGCGCGCATGCTGCCCGAGACGTCCATCGCGAGGATGATGGTCTGCTGGTTCGACGGCAGCAGCACCACCGCCATCGGCCGCGCGGCCGCGACCAGCATGGCTGCCATCGCGAGCAGGAACAGCAGCGGCGGGATGTGTCGTCGCAGGCTCTGGCCGGCACCCATGGCCTCGCGCACGATCGACAGGCTGGCATAGCGCACCGCGATCTTCTTCTTGCGGCGGATCAGCCAGACGTAGAGCAACACCAGCAGCGGCAACGCCGCCAGCAACCAGAGGAATTGAGGCCAGAGGAATGTCATGCTGCCACCGCCTTCTTGCTGCTGCCCGGACCGACGCGCGTGCGGCGCTTGCGCATGTCGGCGAAACGAACGATCGCCTCGACCAGGTCGTCGCTGGTCGACAGCTCGAGCGCATCGACGCCGGCCTTCGCGAGCGCGGCGCGCAATGCCTGTTCGCGCTCCGCGGCCAGCCGCGCGAAGCGCCTGCGGAAGCCCGCGTCGTGCGTGTCGACCCAGAGCTGCTCGCCGGTCTCGGCGTCGCGCAGCGGCACCAGGCCGAGGTCGGGCAGCTCGAGCTCGAGCGGGTCGAACAGCCGCACCGCGACCACCTCGTGCCGCTGCACCAACTGGCCGAGCGGGCGCTCCCAGCCGGGCTCGCTGAGGAAGTCGGACACCACGAACACCGTGGAGCGGCGCGGCATCAGCATCGCGGCCGACTGGAGCAGGTCGGCCAGCCGCGTCATGCCCTTCTGCGCGGGCACGGCCGCGGCCTTGTCGGCGCGGCGTTCCATCGCATGCAGCAGGTGCAGCACGTGCCGGCGGCCGCTGCGCGGCGGGATCACCGCTTCGAGGTCGCTGCCGTAGACCAGCGCGCCCACGCGGTTGCCGTGGCGCGTGAGCAGGCGCGCGAGCACGCCGACGAAGCCGGCCGAGATCTCGCGCTTGGCCTTTTGGCCCGAGCCGAAGTCGACCGAGCGGCTCAGGTCCAGCACGAACCAGGCCGCCATCTCGCGGTCTTCGGTGAAGACGCGCACATAGGGCGTCTGCAGCCGCGCGGTGACGTTCCAGTCGATGTGGCGCACGTCGTCGTGGTGCTGGTATTCGCGCAGGTCGGCCAGGTCGAGGCCGGTGCCGCGCATCAGCGTGCGGTAGTTGCCCTGCAGCAGGCCGTCGAGCCGGCGGATCACCGTCCATTCGAGCCGGCGCAGCGCGCGCTCCGCGCCGCCCGCCTGCGCGAGGAGGCGTTCGTCGTTCGCGGCTGCAGGGGCCTTACGCCACCAGCTTTTCATGTTCGAGGGGTTTCGGGGGAGCGGGCACGGCCTTCATGATCTTCTCGATCAGCCCGTCGGGCGTGAGGCCTTCCGACAATCCTTCGTAGGAAAGCGTCACACGGTGCCGCAGCACGTCGGGCACGAGCGCCGTCATGTCCTCGGGCAGCGCGTAGCTGCGGCCGCGCAGCAGCGCGAGCGCGCGGGCGCCCTCGGTCAGGCTGATGCTCGCGCGCGGGCTCGCGCCGAAGGTGATGAAGCGGCGCATGTCCTTCAGGCCGTGCTTGTCGGGCGTGCGCGTGGCGGACACCAGCTTGACCGCGTACTGGATCAGCGAAGGATCGACGTAGACGCGCCGCGCCTCGGCCTGCAGCGCCGCGAGCTGCTCGGTGGTGGCGACCGGGTTGGCCTCGACCGGCGCGCCGATCACGCGCTGGACGATGACGAATTCCTCCTCGTCGCTCGGATAGTCGACCAGCACCTTCATCATGAAGCGGTCGACCTGCGCCTCGGGCAGGGGGTAGGTACCCTCGGTCTCGATCGGGTTCTGCGTGGCCATGACGAGGAAGGGGCGCGGCACGCGGTGCGTCTCGCCGGCGATCGTGACCTGGCGCTCCTGCATCACCTCGAGCAGCGCGCTCTGCACCTTGGCGGGCGCGCGGTTGATTTCGTCGGCCAGCAGCAGGTTCGCGAACACCGGGCCGAGCGAGGTGCTGAACTCGCCAGTCTTCTGGTTGTAGATGCGCGTGCCCACGAGGTCCGCCGGCACCAGGTCGGGCGTGAACTGGATGCGCTTGAACTGGCCGCGCACGGTGTCCGACAGGGTCTTGACGGTGAGCGTCTTCGCGAGCCCCGGCACGCCCTCGACCAGCAGGTGCCCGCCCGCGAGCATCGCGACCATCACGCGCTCGAGGAAGCGGTCCTGGCCCACCACCACGCGCTTGACCTCGTAGAGGATCTGCTCCATCAGCTCGGCCGTGGCGGTAGAGGTGGAATAGGGGGAATCGGTGCTCATGCGATGGCCTCTTGCTGGATGGACGGATGGTCGCGGCGGATGGCGGTTCAGAACGGCGGCGAGCCCGCGGCCGATGCCGCGTTCTCGATCGGCACCGCGAAGCCGATGCCGATGAAGGTGCGCTGCTGCGTCGGGTTGAGGATGGCGGTGACGATGCCGAGCACCTCGCCATCCATGTTGACCAGCGGCCCGCCCGAATTGCCGGGGTTGGCCGCGGCGTCGAACTGGATCAGGTTGCCGAGCTCCTGCTTGCCCTCGGGCGAGCGGAACGAGCGCTTCAGGCCCGAGACCACGCCGGCCGAGACCGAGGGCCCGATGCCGAACGGAAAGCCGACCGCGGCCACCTGGTCGCCGGGCTGCAGGTCGGCGGTCGAGCGCATGACCGCGGGGATCAGATCGTCGGGAATCTTCTGGGCCTGCAGCACCGCGAGGTCGTTCTCGGGCTGCACGCCGGTGATGGTGGCCGTGGCCTCGAAGCCGTCGGAGAAAGTGACCTTGATCGTCTCCGAGCCTGCGACCACGTGCAGGTTGGTGAGGATCACGCCCTTGTCGACGATGACCACGCCGGTGCCCACGCCGCGCTCGACCTGGCCGGGCGGCGCTTCGTCGCTGGGCGCCTCGGGCGGCTTGCCTTTGGCGAGGTTGCGGCCGCGCTTCTGCACCTTGGCTTCGGGCGTGGCCTTCTCGGGGCCGTAGCCGACCACGCGCACCACCGAGGGCCGCACGATCTCGGCCGCCTTGGCCGCGGGAGAGGGCAGTGTCTGCGTCTGCAGCGTGCGCAGCACGGCGGCGTCGATGTCCTTCTGCGTGAGGGTCTTCGCGCCCGGGTGCGGCCACCAGGCGGCGCCGGCCACGAGCGCGGCGCTCAGCACGATCAGCAGCGCGAAGCTGCGGCGGCCGGGCTGCCAGGGCGCCTTGGCGGGCGCGGGGTTCGACGAAGCGGGCGGCGCGCCGGCCTCGTCGACCGCGGGTTCGGCCGCTTCAGGCAGCGTGCGGGGCGAACGGCTGTAGAGAGCGGGCCTGCGCATCGAAGCACCTCCGGCAAAAGGATGACGGGAGAGGGAGCCACAGTAGCACGCTTTGTTCTGCCTTGCATCCCTTCGGGCATCATGCGGCGATGGCTGTGTTCATCGATACCCACTGTCACCTCGACGCGCCCGAATTCGGTGCGGAAATGCCCCTCATCCGCGCCCGCGCGGCCGCGCGCGGCGTGGCGCTGTGCGTGATCCCGGCGGTCGGCGTCTTCAACTTCGAGGCCGTGCGCGCGCTCGCCGAGGCGCAGGGCGATGCCTATGCGCTGGGCATCCATCCGCTGTGCACCGGCGATGCCAGGGAGGCCGACCTCGAGACGCTCGACGCCGAGCTCGCGGCGCGGCGCGACGATCCGCGCCTGGTGGCGGTCGGCGAGATCGGGCTCGACTATTTCGTCGAGGGGCTCGACAGCGACAAGCAGCAGCACTTTTTTCACACTCAGTTGCAACTTGCGCGCAAGCACGGGCTGCCGGTGCTCATCCATGTGCGCCGTTCGGTCGACAAGGTGCTCAAGCATCTGCGCCAGACGGCGGGCGGTCGGCCGTGGCAGGGAATCGCGCACGCCTTCAACGGCAGCGAGCAGCAGGCGAAGGCCTGCATCGAGCTCGGCCTCAAGCTGGGCTTCGGCGGCGCCGTGACCTTCGAGCGCGCGCTGCAGCTGCGGCGGCTCGCGGCCACGCTGCCGCTCGACGCGATGGTGATGGAGACCGATGCGCCGGACATCCAGCCGCACTGGATCTACCGCACGCAGGCGCAGCGCGCGGCCGGCGAGCCGCAGGGCCGCAACGAGCCCGGCGAGTTGCCGCGCATCGCCGAAGTGGTGGCGCAGTTGCGCGGCATCGGCGTCGACGAACTGGCCGACGGCACCACGCGCAATGCGCTCGCGGCGATGCCGCGGCTCGAAAGTCTGCTCGCCGTGTCGGAGGGCCGGCCGCCGCCCGCGTAGGCCGGAATCCCGACTTGCGCCAGCGCGCGCGGGACGCGCTTTTTTGCTGTCATCCTTGCCGTGCGAAGTGACGTTGCCTGAGCAGTGGCAACCCCGTCACTCCCGATCGACAACTGCAAGAAGGAGTCTTCCAATGACCACATCCAAGATCCGCACCCTGCCTGCCGCGCTGGCCCTGGCGCTCGCTGCCGTCGGCGTGTCCGCCGTGGCGCAGACCGCCGCGCCGGCCACCGCCGAACCCACGCTCACCGAGCGCGCGAAGGAGACCGGCAGCGATGCCGTGGACGCGACCAAGCGCACCACCAAGAAGGCCGTGAACGCCACGGAAAACGGCGCCGAGAAGGCCTGGGACGCCACCAAGCGCACCACGAAGAAGGCCGTGAACGCGACCGAGCAGGGCACCGAGAAGGCGTGGGACGCGACCAAGCGCACCACCAAGAAGGCGACCCACGCCACCAAGAACGTGGCCGCGAAGACCGGCGATGCGGTCGAGACCGCCGGCCACAAGACCGCCGACGGCATGCGCAGCGCCGGCCATGCGATCGGCGAGAAGGTGCCCGGCACCGCCGAGCACGAAGCGGCCAAGAAGTAAGCAGGCTTCGACCGGCCCTCCCGAAAAGACCCGCTGCGGCGGGTTTTTTCATGGGCGCGCGGCAATGCCAAGATCAGGCCCCATGAACCCATCCACCGCATCCGGCCAGGGCAGCCCGGTGCTCACCGGCCTGGCGCCGATCGTCTCGAGCGAAACCGTGGTGCTGATCCTCGGCAGCTTCCCGGGCGTTCGGTCGCTCGAACTGCAGCAGTACTATGCGCATCCCCAAAACCAGTTCTGGAAGATCTTGCAAGCCGTCTGGCCCCACCACCCGCTGCCGATGGGCGCGGACAGCTATCCCGAAAAGAAGGCCTGGCTGCTCGAACGCGGCCTGGGCGTGTGGGACGTCTACGCGGCCTGCGAGCGCGAGGGCAGCCTCGATTCGGCCATCCGCGCCCCCGTGGTGAACGACATCGCGGGGCTGCACCTGCCGAAGCTCGCCGCCATCGCGCACAACGGCGGCGAGAGCTTCAAGCACGCACGCCACACGCGCACGCTCGGCGTGCCGGTCTACCCGCTGCCGTCCACCAGCCCCGCCAACGCGTCCTGGCGCTTCGAGCGCAAGCTCGCGGCCTGGCGCGAGGTCTTCGCCGCCCACCACCTTCTTTGATGGCCACGAGCAAAAGCAAAATCACCGCGCTCCCCGAAGTCAACTTTTCCGACTGGGGCGACATCCGCTACCTGCACCTGGGCACCGAATGGGTCCAGGGCTCGATGAAGCTCGACGCGCCGTTCGAGATCGAACTCGAATACGTGCAGCGCATGATGGCCTGGCTGCTGTTCGCCGAGCCGAAGAACGTCGCCAACCTGCATGCGATGCAGCTCGGCCTGGGCGCGGCCACGCTCACCAAGTTCTGCCGCAAGACATTGCGCATGCGCACCACGGCGATCGAGCTCAACCCGCAGGTGGTGTCGGCCTGCCGCGGCTGGTTCAAGCTGCCGGCCGACGACGCGAAGCTGCGCGTGGTGATCGCCGATGCGGCGTTGGAGATCCGCCGGCCCGAATGGCAGGGCAGCGTCGATGCGCTGCAGGTCGACCTGTACGACCACGAAGCCGCCGCGCCGGTGCTCGACAGCGAGGACTTCTATGCCGACTGCCGCGCATTGCTCACCGAGGAGGGCTGCATGACGGTCAATCTCTTCGGCCGCTCGTCGAGCTACGAGCGCAGCCTCGAGAAGATCGCCGGTGCCTTCGGCGCCGATGCGGTCTGGGCCTTCAAGCCGACGCGCGAAGGCAACACGGTGGTGCTGGCGCAGCGCACGCCGGTCCGGCCGAAGCGCGAAGCCCTTGCCGAGCGCGCCCAAACGATCCAGACTCGATGGGGCCTGCCCGCGCCCAAGTGGCTGCGGGTCTTCAAGCCGCTGGAATGAGCACGCCCCCAGGCTTGCCCACTTCATGTGGCCGTCAACCCCCTCGCCGGGGGCGGCACCAGCGGCCCGGCAAAGCCGGCCCCGCGGTGTTTCTGCAATGAATTCGCCTTGATATGACTGCCGTGCCCACCGTTTCCGCCCCCCTGGACGCCCGCCACGAAGGCCCGCTCGACCTGCGCCGCCTGATCGAGTGGCTCGCGGCCGACGGCGTGATCTCCCCCATGGAGGCCAAGCGCACCATCGCGCGCTGCGCCCAGGCCGAGAGCCGGCAGGCGCCGCTGGTGCGCCTCGCCAACGTCGCGATGACGCGCGAGAGCGACGGCAAGCCGCTCGACCTCGAGATGCTCACGCAATGGCTCGCGGGCCGCGCGGGGCTGTCGTACCTGCGCATCGATCCGCTCAAGGTCGACGTGGGCAAGGTGGCCGACACCATGAGCGCGGCCTACGCCGAGCGCCACAAGGTGCTGCCGGTGCAGGTGCTGCCCAACGAGGTGGTGGTGGCCACGGCCGAGCCCTTCCTGACCGACTGGATCGCCGAGGTCGAGCGCCAGTCGCGCCGCACGGTGCGCCGCGTGGTGGCGAACCCGGCCGACATCCAGCGCTACACGGCCGAGTTCTTCGCGCTGGCCAAGTCGGTGCGCGCCGCGCAGAAGGCCGGCGGCAACACGGGCGGCGCGAGCTTCGAGCAGCTGGTCGAGCTCGGCAAGAGCACCAAGCAGCTCGACGCCAACGACCAGAGCGTGGTGCAGGTGGTCGACTGGCTCTGGCAGTACGCCTTCGACCAGCGCGCGAGCGACATCCATCTGGAACCGCGCCGCGAGCAGGGCGTGATCCGCTTCCGCATCGACGGCATCCTGCATCCGGCCTACCAGATGCCCATGGGCGTGATGAATGCGATGGTGTCGCGCATCAAGCTGCTGGGCCGCATGGACGTGGTCGAGAAGCGCCGCCCGCTCGACGGCCGCATCAAGACGCGCAACATGCGCGGCGACGAGATCGAGATGCGCCTGTCGACGCTGCCGACCGCCTTCGGCGAGAAGATGGTGATGCGGATCTTCGACCCCGACACCGCGGTCAAGGACCTCGATGCGCTCGGCTTCTCGCAGCACGACGCGCAGCGCTGGGAACAGCTCGTCACGCGGCCCAACGGCATCATCCTCGTGACAGGACCGACGGGCTCGGGCAAGACCACCACGCTCTACTCCACGCTCAAGCGCGTGGCGACCGAGGAGGTCAACGTCAGCACGGTGGAGGACCCGATCGAAATGATCGAGCCCTCGTTCAACCAGACGCAGGTGCAGCCGCAGCTCGACTTCGGTTTCACCGAGGGCCTGCGCGCGCTGATGCGGCAGGACCCGGACATCATCATGGTGGGCGAGATCCGCGACCTCGCCACCGCCGAGATGGCGGTGCAGGCCGCGCTCACCGGCCACCTCGTCTTCAGCACGCTGCATACCAACGATGCGCCGAGCGCGATCACGCGGCTGATGGAGCTCGGCGTGCCCTCGTACCTCATCAACGCCGTGATGCTCGGCGTGCTGGCGCAGCGGCTGGTGCGCACGCTGTGCCCCAACTGCAAGCAGCCCGACGAGGGCATCACGCGCGAGAAGCTCGAGACCATCGTCAAGCCGTGGCAGATCACCGGCTCGGTGCGCGCCTACAAGCCCGTGGGCTGCGTGGACTGCCGCATGACCGGCTACATGGGCCGCATGGGCCTGTACGAGCTGCTGAGCATCAGCGAGGACTTCAAGGGCCAGGTCACCAAGGAGCCGAACCTCGCCGGGCTGCGCCGGCAGGCGGTGATCGACGGCATGCGCCCGCTGCGCCTGGCGGGCGCGCTGCGCGTGGCCGAGGGCGTCACCACCATCGAGGAAGTGCTCAGCGCCACGCCGCCGCTGGAGTAGGCGGGGCGGCATGCAGTATTTCGGGTTATCCCTAACTTTCTGGTTAGTGGAACCCACATCAACCTGACCTCTGGCTGACCGGACAATCCCGCATCGAAATCTTTCGAGGAGACTGTTCGTGAAAATCAAAAGTCAGAAGGACTTTTTCTCGGGCCTGATGTTTGCGGTCGTGGGCGTGGCATTCGCATGGGGCGCCACCACCTACAGCGTAGGCACCGGCGCCCGCATGGGACCCGGCTACTTCCCGCTGATGCTCGGCATCCTGATGGCCGTCATCGGCCTGGCAATCATGTTCAGCGGCCTCACCGTCGAGACCACCGACGGCGAGCCGATCGGCAAGTGGGCCTGGAAGCAGGTGGTGTTCATCCTGGGCGCCAACCTCGCCTTCGGCGTGCTGCTCGGCGGCCTGCCGGCCTTTGGCATCCCCGCCATGGGCATGATCATCGCCATCTACGCGCTCGTGATCATCGCGAGCCTCGCAGGGCATGAGTTCAAGCTCCCCACCGTGCTGATCCTGGCCACCGTGCTCGCCGTCGGCAGCTACGTGGCCTTCATCTGGGCACTCAAGCTCCAGATCCAGGTCTGGCCGACCTTCATCGGTTGAGAAGAAGAAAGCTGCGTTCATGGAACTGTTTGAACACCTCTCGATGGGTTTTGGCGTTGCCTTTACCTTCACCAACCTGCTCTACTGCCTCGCCGGCTGCATCCTGGGCACGCTGATCGGCGTGCTGCCGGGCATCGGCCCGGTCGCGACCATCGCGATGCTGCTGCCCGCCACCTATGCGCTGCCGCCCGTGTCGGCGCTGATCATGCTGGCCGGCATCTACTACGGCGCGCAATACGGCGGCTCGACCACCGCCATCCTGGTCAACCTGCCGGGCGAATCGTCCTCGGTGGTGACCGTGATCGACGGCTACCAGATGGCGCGCAAGGGCCGTGCAGGTCCTGCCCTCGCGGCGGCCGGCCTCGGTTCGTTCTTCGCCGGTTGCGTGGGCACGCTGATCCTCGCGGCCTTCGCGCCGCCGCTGACCGAGCTGGCCTTCAAGTTCGGCCCGGCCGAATACTTCTCGCTGATGATCCTGGGCCTGATCGGCGCGGTGGTGCTGGCTTCGGGCTCGCTGCTCAAGGCCATCGGCATGATCGTGCTCGGCCTGCTGCTCGGCCTCGTCGGCACCGACGTGAACTCGGGCGTCGCGCGCTTCAGTTTCGACATTCCCGAACTGACCGACGGCATCGGCTTCGTCGCGATCGCCATGGGCGTGTTCGGCTACGGCGAAATCATTGCCAACCTCTCGCGCCCCGACGACGAGCGCGAAGTGTTCACCGCCAAGGTCTCGGGCCTGTTCCCGACCAAGGACGACTTCAAGCGCATGATCCCCGCCGTGCTGCGCGGTACCGCGCTGGGCTCGTCGCTGGGCATCCTGCCGGGCGGCGGCGCACTGCTGTCGGCCTTCGCGGCCTACACGATCGAGAAGAAGACCCGACTGCAGCCCGGCGAAGTGCCCTTCGGCAAGGGCAACATCCGCGGCGTGGCGGCCCCCGAGGCGGCCAACAACGCCGGTGCGCAGACTTCCTTCATCCCGCTGCTGACGCTGGGCATTCCGCCCAACGCGGTGATGGCGCTGATGGTGGGCGCGATGACCATCCACAACATCCAGCCCGGCCCGCAGGTGATGACCAGCAACCCCGAGCTGTTCTGGGGCCTGATCGCCTCGATGTGGATCGGCAACGCGATGCTCGTGATCCTGAACCTGCCGCTGATCGGCCTGTGGATCAAGCTGCTGACGGTGCCCTACAAGTTCCTGTTCCCGGCCATCGTGCTGTTCTGCGCCATCGGCGTGTACTCCACGAACAACAACACCTGGGACATCTGGATGGTCGGCATCTTCGGCTTCGTGGGCTACACCTTCTTCAAGCTGGGTTGCGAGCCGGCGCCGCTGCTGCTGGGCTTCATCCTCGGGCCGATGATGGAAGAGAACCTGCGCCGCTCGCTGCTGCTGTCGCGCGGCGACTGGAGCGTGTTCGTCACGCGCCCGATCTCGCTCGGCCTGCTGCTGGCCGCGGCACTGCTGCTCGTGATCGTGCTGCTGCCGGCCGTCAAGGCCAAGCGCGAAGAAGCCTTCGTCGAGGATTGAACGGCCCCCGTCCCTCGCACAACCAGCAACGGCGCCTTCGGGCGCCGTTGCTGTTTTCAGGGCTTGTTGTTGTTCGCTCTCGGGGGCTTCATGTGCTGCCTTGCCATCGCGAGGAAGGCCATCGCCGCGGGCGTGAGCGGATGCTTGGCGAGGCGGATCGCGACCACCGGGTATTCGAGCACCGGCCGGGTCACGGCCACGGCGCGCAGGTTGCCGGGCATCAGCACTTCCACGTAGCGCGGCAGCAGCGCCACGCCGGCGCCGGCCTGGATCAGGCCGAAGGCGGTGGAGAGCATCGAGACGTGATGCACCACGCGCGGGTACACGTTGGCCATGCTCGAGAGCTGACGGCTCACGGCGCGCCACACGTTGGCATCGGGATTGACGTGGATGAAGGGCAGCGCCTCCAGGTGGCGCGCATCGACCACCACGCGCTGCGCGAGCGGATGGTCGTCGCGCACGAACAGCGCCATGCGCTCGGTGAAGAGCGGCTCGGTCGCGAGCTCCGAATGCTTCTGCCCGATGTCGGAGCCGAAGCCGAGGTCGGCCTCCTGCGACAGGATGCGCGAGATCATCTGCTCGGCCGTACTGTCGAGCAGGGTCGCGGCAAGGGTGGGATGCGCGTGCGAGAAGCGCTCGAGCATCGGCGGCAGCAGCGCACCCGCGGTCAGGTGGCCGACCGCAAGCACCACGCGGCCCTCGCGCAACTGCGACTGCGAACGGCACGCCTCGACCGATTCATCGATGAGCCGCAGCGCGCGCACGGCGGTCTCGGCCATCAGCTGGCCGGCGCCGGTGAGCTGGATGCGGCGCCCCCGCACCACCAGCGGCTGCCCGAGCTCTTCCTCCATGCGCTTGACGAGGTGGCTGATCGCCGGCTGCGTGAGCTGCAGGGTCTCGGCCGCGCGCGTGAAGCTGCCCGATTCGGCCACCGCCGCGAGCGCCCGGAGCTGCTGCAGCGAGACCGCTTCCGTCGCGAGTCTTGTCATAAGCGTTGCTCATAGTTGAATAAGGTGGATTATCTGGCTTGATGTGCAAGGGCTGCATAGCATGGAAGGTTTCTCCAACGGTCCAGAATCAGCACCATGAAAAGAATCCAGTTCCTCCATGGCCTCGCGGCGGCGTTCTGCATGGCCGCATCGACGGCCAGCCTGGCGCAGCAGGGCTACCCGGCCAAGCCGGTGCGGCTGATCGTGCCGTTCCCGGCCGCCGGTGCCACCGATCTCTTCGCGCG
The DNA here is from genome assembly GCF_029893635.1 of Variovorax sp. TBS-050B. Taxonomy (NCBI): domain Bacteria; kingdom Pseudomonadati; phylum Pseudomonadota; class Betaproteobacteria; order Burkholderiales; family Comamonadaceae; genus Variovorax; species Variovorax sp. TBS-050B. The sequence continues at coordinate 2,639,265 of NZ_JARXYR010000002.1, forward strand.
CACGCTGGGCCAGAAGATGAGCGAGAAGCTCGGCACCACGCTGGTCGTCGACAACAAGCCCGGCGCCGGCGGCGCCATCGGCTCCGACCTGGCGGCGAAGGCACCGGCCGACGGCTACACGCTGCTGCTGGCCACCACCAGCACCCATTCGATCGGCCCGGCCATCACGAGCCGGCTGCCCTACGACACGGTGCGCGACTTCACGCCCATCGCCCACGTGGGCGAGGCGCCGAGCATCATGCTGGTGCCGGTCAATTCGCCCGCGAAGAACGTGCGCGAATGGGTCGACTACGCGAAGAAGAACCCCGGCAAGCTCAACTACGCATCGAGCGGCAACGGCACCATCGTGCAGCTCACGGCGGAGCTCTTCAAGTCGCAGGCCGGCGTGTTCGTGACGCACATTCCGTACAAGGGCACCGCGCTGGCCATTCCCGACCTGATCAGCGGCAAGGTCGACGTGCTGTTCGACTCGCTGCCCACGGGCATGCCGCACGTGCGCGACGGGCGCCTCCGTGCGCTCGGCGTGACCAGCCTCAAGCGCAGCCCGCTCGCGCCCGAGCTGCCGGCCATCGCCGAGACCCTGCCGGGCTTCGAGTCGAACACCTGGTTCGGCTTCTATGGCCCGAAGGGGCTGCCCGCCGACGTCGTGGCGCGCGTCAACAAGGCGGCCAACGAGGCGCTGGCCGATCCCGAAGTGAAGGAGAAGCTCTCGCGCCTGGGCATCGAGCCCGCGACGCCCGGCACGCCCGAGCAGTTCGCGAAGATGGTGGCGACCGACGCCGCCAAGTGGAAGAAGATCGTGGTCGAACGCAAGATCACGAATGACTAGCGCGCCGCAGGCCGCCCGTTCAAAGACTTTTGGAGACACCCCATGAACTTCGATTTCGCCAATCCCTATCCCACCACCCGCATCCCCGTCTTCGCGCGCAACGTGGTGTCGACCTCGCATCCGCTCGCCTCGCAGGCCGGGCTGCGCATGCTGCAGCAGGGCGGCAATGCCGTCGATGCGGCCATCGCCACGGCCGCGGTCATGACGCTGGTCGAGCCGGTGAGCAACGGCCTCGGCAGCGATGCCTTCTGCATCCTGTGGGACGGCAAGGAGCTGCACGGCCTCAATGCCTCGGGCCGGGCGCCCCAGGCGTGGACCCCCGAGTACTTCAAGGCCAAGTACGGCGCCGACGCCACCACGCCGCCGATGCGCGGCATCGATTCGGTCACGGTGCCGGGCGCGGTGCGCGGCTGGGTCGCGCTGAGCGAGCGCTTCGGCAAGCTGCCGTTCGCGGACCTGCTCGCGCCGGCCATCGACATCGCCGAGCGCGGCTACCTCGTGCCGCCCGTGGTGCAGCAGAAGTGGGCCGCCGCCACGCCGGTGCTCGAAGGGCAGGCGGGCTTCGCGCAGGCCTTCATGCCGCGCGGCCGTGCGCCCGAGGTCGGCGAACTGTTCCGCTTCGCGGCGGCCGCGCGCGCGCTCAAGGCCATCGCCCGCACCAAGGGCGAGGCCTACTACAGCGGCGAGATCGCCGAGGCGCTCGCGAAGTTCTCGAAGCAGCAGGGCGGCGCGCTGACGGTGGCCGACCTCTCGGCCTACCAGCCCGAGTGGGTCCAGCCGATCTCGCGCGACTACCGCGGCCACACGCTGCACGAGATCCCGCCCAACGGCCAGGGCATCGCGGCGCTGATCGCGCTCGGCATCCTCGAGAAGTTCGACATCGCTTCGCTGCCGGTCGACTCGGTGGCCTCGCAGCATCTGCAGATCGAGGCGATGAAGCTCGCCTTCGCCGACGTGTACCGCTACGTCTCGGAGCCATCGTCGATGACGGTGACCCCCGCGCAAATGCTCGATGACGCCTACCTCGCCTCGCGTGCGAGACTCATCGACGTGAAGAAGGCACAGGATTTCAAGGCCGGCAATCCCGTGAAGGGCGGCACCATCTACCTCACGGCCGCCGACGAGCGCGGCATGATGGTGAGCTTCATCCAGAGCAACTACATGGGCTTCGGCTCGGGCTGCGTGGAGCCCGAATTCGGCATCAGCCTGCAGAACCGCGGCCACGGCTTCAGCCTGAACGCCGAGAGCCCCAACGTGGTGGCGCCCGGCAAGCGGCCGTTCCACACGATCATTCCGGCCTTCCTCACCAAGGACGGCCAGCCGGTGATGAGCTTCGGCGTCATGGGCGGCAACATGCAGCCGCAGGGCCACATGCAGACGCTGGTGCGCATGCTCGACTACCGCCAGAACCCGCAGGCCGCCTGCGACGCGCCGCGCTGGCGCTTCAACGCCGGGCTCGAGATCAACGTCGAGGCCGCGATGAACCCCGCCACCGTGCAGGGCCTGCGCGAACTCGGCCACCAGCTCGAGGTGATCAACGACTCCTACCAGGACTTCGGCGCGGGCCAGTTCATCTGGCTGGCGGGCGATGCCTCGGTGGAAGGCTACGTGGCCGCGAGCGACGCGCGCCGCGACGGCCAGGCCGCAGGATACTGAGGCCGTCCCACCCACTTTCGCGACCCCTTGAGCACCGAAAAGAAGAACCTCGTCCCCGGCCTCGTTCTCGCATCGCTCGGTGCGGTCGCGTTCAGCGGCAAGGCCATCATCGTCAAGCTGGCGTACCGCTACGGCGTCGACGCCATCACGCTCATCATGCTGCGCATGCTGTTCGCGCTGCCGCTGTTCGCGCTGATGGCGTGGTGGGCGGGGCGGGGCAAGCCGGCGCTCACGCTGCGCGACTGGCTCGGCGTCGTGGTGGCTCGGCTTCTCGGGCTACTACCTCGCGAGCTTCCTGGACTTCGCGGGGCTGGCCTACATCTCGGCCAGCTTTGAGCGGCTGATCCTCTACCTCAACCCGACGCTGGTGCTGCTGTTCGGCTGGCTGCTGTACCGCCGTCGCGCCACGCGGCCGCAGGTGCTCGGCATGGTCGTGAGCTATGCCGGCGTGCTGCTGGTGTTCGGCCACGAGCTCTGGACCGGCGGCGACGGCAAGGGCGGCGGGGCGGCGGCCTGGGGCGCCTTCCTGGTGTTCCTGAGCGCGGTGAGCTATGCGGGCTACCTCGTCTACAGCGGCGAATTCGTCAAGCGCCTCGGTTCGCTGCGGCTGGTGGGGCTGGCCACCACCGTGGCCTGCGTGCTGTGCATCCTGCAGTTCGTGCTCACGCGGCCGATGAGCGCGGCGATGCAGCTCGCGCCGCAGGTGCTGTGGCTGTCGGTGCTCAACGCCATACTGTGCACCGCGGTGCCGGTGCTGATGGTCATGATGGCCATCGAGCGCATCGGGCCCGCGATGGCGGCGCAAACGGGCATGATCGGCCCGCTGTCGACGATCCTCATGGGTGTCGTCATACTCGGCGAGCCGTTCACCGCGTGGATCGCGGCCGGCACGGTGCTCGTGATCGCGGGCATCTTCGTTTTCACACGCTCGGGGCGCTAGCGCGCGATCCCGGGCAGACCAGGACAGGAGCAAGGACATGGATTTGGGCATTGCAGGCAGGACCGCGCTGGTGTGCGGCGCGAGCAAGGGGCTGGGCTACGGTTGCGCCGAGGCGCTGGTGCGCGAGGGCGTGAACGTGGTCATCGTGGCGCGCGGCGCCGAGGCGCTGGAGGCGGCTGCCAAAAAGCTGGCCGAGGCGGCCGGCCCGGGCGGCCCCTTCGTCAAGCACGTGGCCGCCGACATCACGACCGAGGCCGGCCGCGCCGCCGTGTTCGCGCTCGGCCACGACTTCGACATCGTCGTCACCAACGCCGGCGGCCCGCCGCCCGGCGACTTCCGCAACTGGAACCGCGAGGCCTGGATCAAGGCCGTCGATGCCAACATGCTCACGCCGATCGAGCTCATCAAGGCCACGGTGGACGGCATGGCGAAGCGCGGCTTCGGCCGCATCGTGAACATCACCTCGAGTTCGGTGAAGTCGCCGATCGACATCCTGGGCCTGTCGAACGGCGCGCGCAGCGGCCTCACCGGCTTCGTGGCTGGCGTGGCGCGCACGGCGATCGCGGCGCAGGGCGTGACCATCAACAACCTGCTGCCGGGTTCCTTCGACACCGACCGCCTCAAGGGCACGATGGCGGGCACGGCGCAGAAGACCGGGCAGGACTTCGACACCGTCTGGGAAGCGCGCAAGAAGAACATTCCCGCCAGGCGCTTCGGCACGCCGGCCGAGTTCGGCGCGATCTGCGCCTTCCTGTGCAGCATGCAGGCGGGCTACATGACCGGCCAGAACGTGCTGGCCGACGGCGGCGCCTACCCCGGCACCTACTGAGAACGGGCTCGCGGCGACGGGAGGCGCAGCGTGAACGCCGGGGCGCCGTTCGAGAAGATCACGCTGGTCTCGGTCACCGGCCTGCCCGACGCCACCGGCGCCGCCATGGCGCTGCAGCTGAGCCTGGCGCAGATGCCCGGCGCGCGGGCGCTGCTGTGCAGCCCGCGCATGCCGCCCGATCTCGCGCCCGGCATCGCACACCGCGCGATCGCGCCGCTGAACTACCACGAGTACGGCTGGTTCATGATGTTCGCGCTCTGGCGCGTGGTGCAGACCGAGTTCGCGCTCGTGGTGCAGGAGGACGGCTGGGTCGTCGATGCCGGCAACTGGCAGGACGCGTTCTTCGACTACGACTACATCGGCGCGCCGATCCATCTCGCGCGCATCGACGGGCCGCAGGGCACCTACTGGCGCAACGGCTTCGAATGGGCCGAGGACATGGCCAGGCCCGGCCACGTGGTCACGCCGGTCCAGAACGGCGGCTTCAGCCTGCGCAGCCGGCGCTTCATGCGCGCGCTGGTCGACCATCCGCAGATCCGCGTGGAGATTCCGCCGCCCGACGTGGTGGACGGCGAGCCGCTGCGGATGCACTGGCACCACAAGGCGCTGCTCGAGGACGTACAGCTCAGCGGCGTGCTGCGGCCCGCGCTCGAGGCCGTGGGGATGCGCTTCGCGCCGCTGGAGCTGGCGCGCCGCTTCGCGATCGAGCATGCGGCGCCGCAACTGCACCAGGGCTACGACGCCATGCGGCTGTTCGGCCACCATGCCAAGGTGCGGCAGCTCGCGCGCCTGTCGCCGCTCACGCTGCGTTCGCTGGTGCCGCTGTCCATGCTCGACCAGTGGTGGGGCGAGCGCGACATCCTGCGCATGTTCGAGCAGCGGGGCTACCGCATCGAGTTCGCGCCCGAGCCCGAAGCGCCCGCGCCGGCCGCCGCGTCGCGCAGGGTCTACGACTGCTTCACCTACAACGGCGAGGCGGACGTGCTCGCGATCCGGCTGCACGAGCTCTCCGAGGTGGTCGACTGCTTCGTGATCGTCGAGGCCGACCGCACCTTCAGCGGCGAGGCCAAGCCGTTTCGCTTCGACGCGGCCGACCCGCGCATCGCGCCCTTCGTGCCGCGCATCCGCTATGTGCGCGTGCAGGACATGCCGGTGGTCGATGGCACGGCCGATGCCGAGGCGGTGGTGGGCGACTGGTGGTCCGATACGCCGCGCAGCGGCTTCTGGATCCGCGAGAAGTTCCAGCGCAACCAGATCATGCGCGGCCTGCACGATGCCGCCGCGCACGATCTCGTGCTGGTCTCCGACGTGGACGAGATTCCCCGCGCCGGCGCCGTGTGTGCCATGCGCGACGACCGCCGCCACGAGGTCTACGGGCTGCAGCTGGCCTTCTACTACTTCTACGCCAACTACCGCAACGTCGAAGGCCCCGAGGCCGCGTCGGTATGGACGGTGGCCGCCACGCGTGCGCGGCTCGACGCCCTCACGCCCGACCAGTTGCGCATGCGGGTGCGCAGCGGCGCGCAGCCGGCGCTGATCCTGGCCGACGCCGGCTGGCACCTGTCCTACCTCGCGATGGACGAGGCCGCCGTGCGCGTCAAGATCCGCGGCTTCGCGCACCAGGAGTACAACGCGCCCGAATTCCTCGCGGCGATCGACATTCCGGCGCTGCTGGCCTCGGGCAGGGATCTCTACGGCCGGCCGGGCTATGCATGGCGCGTGGTCGGACGCGACGAGGCGCCTGCGTGGCTGGCCGGCCAGCCGGGCCTGTCGCATCTGTTCGCACCGGCGCCGTCCGGGGCGGCGCGCTCTGGCGGGAGGTCTTGAGCGCCTGGCGCGGCCCCCCCGGACCGGCTTCTCAGCGCCGCGACGACACCACGATCCCGCCCACGATCAGCAGGAAGGCGACGCCGTGGTACCAGTGCGGCGGCTCGCGCAGGAAGGCGGCCGACAGCACGGCCGCGAACAGCGGCGTGAGGTTCATGAAGATGCTGGCCGCCTGCGGGCCCGCGCGCTGGACGCCGGTGCCCCAGCAGCGGTAGGCCACCACCGCCGGGCCGACGCCGATGAACAGCATCGCCGCGGCCAGTGGCCAGCCGACGTCGACGTGCGCGGCCGCCACGGCCCATTCGCCCGCGGCCAGCGCGCCCGACCATCCGAGGCCGAACACCAGCTGCGCCATCAGGAAGGCGGCCCAGTCCTGCCGGATGCCCGCGGGCTGGTGCGTGCGCACCAGGAACCAGCTGTAGAAGGCCCAGGAGATGGTGCCCGCGATCATGTAGAGGTCGCCCGGCACCAGCCGCAGCGCGAGCAGCTGCTGCCATTCGCCGCGGCTCAGCACCAGCAGCACGCCGAGCATCGAGAGCAGCGCCCCGCCGACCTCGCGGCCGCTCACGCGCGCGCCGAAGAACAGCGTGCCCGTCGCCAGCATCCACAGCGGCAGGCTCGATCCCACCAGCGTGACGTTGATCGGCGTCGAGGTCTGCAGCGCGAGGTACTGGAAGGCGTTGTAGCAGCCGATGCCGAGCAGCCCGAGCACGGCGTAGCGCCTCCAGTGCGGCCACAGCGCGCTGCCGCGGCGCAGGATCGGCCAGGCCAGCGGCAGCAGCAGCGCGAAGGCGATGACCCAGCGCACGAAGTTCAGCGTCAGCGGTGAGACCAGATCGCGCACGAGGCGGCCGACCACGGCATTGCCGGCCCACAGCAGCGGCGGCACGGTGAGGAGGAAGACGGTGGACGGCGAGAGGCGCTGGGTCTGCATGGCGGCCGACTCTACCGGGCATCGTCGGCCGCCGCCGCGGCAGGGCCAAACGTGGCAGGATGCGCGCTTCCGCGTCCATTTTTCCTTCCTGTCGTAAGCCTGGAGACCTAGCAGAGATGATGAGCAAAGCCGTCCGTATCGACCGCCATGGCGGCCCCGAGGAACTGAAGATCGTCGAGGTGGAAGTCGGCGAGCCCGGCCCGGGCGAGATCCGCATCCGCCACAAGGCCAGTGGGCCTGAACTTCATCGACACCTACCAGCGCAGCGGGCTCTATCCCTTCCAGATGCCGCTGCAGCTCGGCATGGAGGCCGCGGGCGTGGTCGAGGCGGTGGGTGAGGGCGTGGTGCATCTGAAGCCGGGCGACCGCGCCGCCTACGCGAGCCAGCCGCCGGGCGCCTACAGCGAGCTGCGGGTGATGCCCGCCAAGTGCGTCTGCCGGCTGCCCGACGACATCTCCTTCGAGACCGGCGCCGCGATGATGCTCAAGGGCCTGACCGCGCAGTACCTGCTCAAGAAGACGCTGCCGGCCGAAGGCCTGCAGGCCGGCGACTTCATCCTCTTCCATGCGGCGGCCGGCGGCGTCGGGCTGATCGCCTGCCAGTGGGCCCGGGCGCTGGGCCTGCAGCTCATCGGCACCGCGGGCAGCGATGCGAAGTGCGAACTCGCGCTCGCCCACGGTGCGACGCATGCCATCAACTACAGCACCGGCAACTTCGTCGAGCGGGTGAAGGAGATCACCGGCGGCAAGGGCGTGAAGGTGGTGTACGACTCGGTGGGCAAGGACACCTGGGAAGGCTCCATCGACTGCCTGCGGCCCTTCGGCCTGCTCGCGGTGTTTGGCAACGGCTCGGGTCCGGTGCCGCCGATCAGCCTCGGCACGCTGGCGTCGAAGGGTTCGCTCTACGTGACGCGGCCGACGCTGTTCACGCACATCGCCACGCGCGAGAGCACGCAGGCCATGGCCGACGACCTGTTCGCGGTGGTGCGAAGCGGCGCGGTCAAGATCCCGATCGACCAGCGCTACGCGCTCGCCGACGTGCAGCAGGCGCACCGCGACCTGGAAGCGCGCAGGACGACCGGCTGCACCATCCTGACGGTCTGAGCCGCGCGCCGGGCGGCCGGACTTGTCCTACCCGGGGTGGGGTGTCATGCCTTCGTCTTCTGGCGCAAGCACTTTGTAGCCTGCCCGGAGCCAGGGAGCCGCCATGGACACCGTCAGAGCCTTCATCGTCGAGGACAACCCCATCATCCGCGAGAACCTCGTGGGCACGCTGCGCGAGGTGGCCCGCGTCGACCCCGTGGGCGAGGCCTCGACCCAGGGCGACGGCACGCGCTGGCTCACGCGCAATCCTTCGCAGTGGGACCTCGCCATCGTCGACCTGTTCCTCAAGGACGGCACCGGCTTCAGCGTGCTCGAGGCCTGCCGCAACCGCGAGCCGGCGCAGAAGATGGTGGTGCTCAGCAACCACCTGACGCCCGAGATGCGCCGCAAGTGCGCGCAGCTCGGCGCCGACGCGGCCTTCGACAAGGCGACCGAGATCGACGACCTGATCGATTTCTGCCTCGGGCGGCGCGAGGCGCTGTTCGCGCGCGCCCACTGAGTGCCGCGCCGAAGGCGCTTCGGCACGCCTACGATCCCTCGATCTTTCCGAGGCGCGATTCGCGCAGCCGGCTCGGCGCGAGCGCGCCGGCCGATTCGAGGATCGGGTAGGCGATCGAGCAGATGTGCGAGTTGATGCGCTTCAGGTCGCTGATCAGGTCGATGTGCAGCGAACTGGTCTCGATGCTCAGCGTGGTGCGGTCGGAGAGCCGGTCGAGGTGCGTGGAGGCATAGGCGCGTTCGAGGTCGCGGAAGCGGGCCTTCTCCTCGAGCAGCTTCTGCGCGTCGCGCACGTTGCCGTTGAGGAACACGCTCATGCTCAGCCGCAGGTTCGCGACCAGCCGGCCGTGCAGCTCGACGATCTCCGCCATGCCGGCCTCGGAGAAGTTGCGCTGCGGCTTGATCTTCTTGTCCTCGATGTCGATGATCACGCGCTCGATGATGTCGCCGATCTGCTCCATGTTGATCGTGAAGCTGATGATGTCGGTCCAGCGCCGGCTTTCCTCCTCGCCCAGCGCCTCGCGCGAGATCCGCGTCATGTAGTACTTGATGGCCGAGTAGAGCTCGTCCACCGTGTCGTCGAGCTGCCGCAGCTCCTGCGCGAGGCGCAGGTCGTTGTTGCGGATCACGTCGAGCGTGCCGATGAGCATGGTCTCCACCACGTCGGCCTGGTGCAGCGCCTCGCGCGCGGCATTCGAGATCGCGAGCGAGGGCGTCGGCAGGGCGGACGGGTCCAGGTGGTGCGGCCGCATCGACGCCGCCGGCTGCGTGGGCACCGGCAGCATCTTCGTGACCAGCTTCGCGACCCATTGCGTGAGGCCGATGAAGCCCACGCTGATGACCACGTTGAACGCCAGGTGGAACAGCACCACGCCGTGCGTGGCATTGGGTATCTGCGGCTGCACGTGGCGCAGCCAGAGGCCGATGAACGGCGCGACCACGGCAACGCCGAGCGCCTTGAAGACCAGGTTGCCCACCGTGACCTGCCGCACCGGCATGGCCGACTTGGCCGTGGTCAGCACGGCCAGCAGGCCGCTGCCCAGGTTGGCGCCGAGCACCAGCCCGAGCGCGACGTCGAGCGGCACCACGTTCGAGCTCGCCATGGCCGCCACCAGCAGCACCACCGCCAGGCTCGAATAGGCCACGATCGCGAGCGCCGCGCCGATGGTGATCTCGAGCAGCACGTCGCTGTTGAGCGAGGCCAGCAGCGCACGCACGGCCGGCGCCGAGAACAGCGGCTCGGTCGCCGCCACCACGAGCTGCAGCGCCAGCAGCATCAGCCCCAGGCCGATCAGCACCCGGCCCACCCGCCCCGCCGGGCTGGAGGCGCGCGAGATGAACAGCACCACGCCGACGAAGATGAACATCGGCGACAGCCAGGACAGGTCGGCCGAGAACAGCACCGAGATCAGCGCCGTGCCGATGTCGGCCCCGCGCATCACCGCGAGCGCCGCCGGCAGCGTGATCAGACCCTGCCCCACGAAGGAGGAGGTCATCAGCGAAGTGGCGGTGCTCGACTGCACCAGCGCCGTCACGCCGATGCCCGACAGCGCGGCCGTGAACCGGTTGCGCATGCTCTGGACCAGGATCTTGCGCAGGTTGGCGCCGAACACGCGCAGCACGCCCGTGCGCACGAGTTGCGTGCCCCACACCAGCAGTGCGACTGCGGCAAGCAGGTTCAGGAGATGCTTCATGGACCCGGTTTTCTATCCTTTTCGTTTTTGTTCGTTAACGACGCCATTGTCCACGCGGATGGCCTCAATCGATCAGCGCACCGTTGTCGTGGAAGGGATATGGGCCTTCGAAGCGGCCCGAGGCCGCCAGGTGGGTCACGAGCCGCCCGTCCTGCGCCGACCAGGCATGCACCCGGAAGCCGGGCGGCTCCAGGGTCCAGGCGGAGGCCGCATCGGGCGCCAGGTCGAGGCAGACCTGGTGCGCGGGCGCCGGGCCGGTCGAGGCGATGGTGCCGCCGAAGCGCACGTCGATCGCGCGGTGCAGGTGGCCGCAGATCACGCGCTCGACGTTCGGATGCCGCGCGACCAGCGCCTCCAGCGCCTGCGCGCCTTCCAGCAGGCCGATGTCGTCCATGTGGCCGATCAGCGTCCGGAACGGCGGATGGTGCATCGCGATCACCACCGGCTCGCCGCGGCAGGCGTCGAGCTGCGCCTCGAGCCAGCCCAGGCGCTCGGCGCAGAGCGCGCCGTGGCTCGCGCCGGGCACGCAGGTGTCGAGCGCGAGAAGGCGCAGCGCCCCCACGCGCACCGCGTACTGCACGAAGCCGGCCTTGCCCACGCCCTCGGCCATGTAGGCATGGGACGGGAAGCTGCGGCGCAGCTGGTCGCGGTCGTCGTGGTTGCCGGGCATCAGGTAGACCGGCATCGCGAGCGGCGCTAGCAGGCGCGCGAGGTGCTCGTACTCGGCCGCGCGGCCGAAGTCGCTCAGGTCGCCGGTGATGACGACCGCATCGGGCGGCTGCGGCAGCCGCAGCACCGACTGCACGGCGCGTTCGAGGTAGGGCGCCGTGTCGATGCGGCCGTAGGCGAGCCGGCCCGGCTCGCGGATGTGCAGGTCCGTGAGCTGGACCAGGAAGGTGGTGGGGCTGTCGTTGCCGGTCGTCGGGGTCGTCATGCGGTGGTTTCCTGAGATGCCATCAGGCGTTCGGGCGGGATGCGGAAGCCGACGCGGTCGCCCGGGCCGAAGGGCGCGTCGCGCCCCACGTCGGCGACCAGCAGCGGCTGGTCCGGTGTCTGGAGCTGCAGCTGCACGCGGTCGCCGAGGAAGGTGCGGCGTTCGACCGTGGCGCTGCCCCAGCCGGGCTGCGGCGCTCCCACCTCGATGTCTTCGGGTCGCACCAGCAGCATCGCATGGCCCGCGGCGCCGGGCGGGCAGGGCAGCGTGCATCCTCCGAGTCGGACAACGCCCTCAGCCACCGCGTCGGCGCCGCGCTCGAGCCGGTTGACCCGGCCCAGGAACTCGGCCACGAAGGGATGGGCCGGCGCGCGGTAGAGGTCCTCGCCGCGGCCGATCTGCACGATGCGGCCCGCGCTCATCACCGCGAGCCGGTCGGCGATCGCCATCGCCTCCTGCTGGTCGTGCGTGACGTGGATGGCCGTGATGTGCAGCCGCCGCAGCAGCTCGGCCAGCTCGTCGCGCAGCGACTCCTTGAGCTTGGCGTCGAGCGCGGCGAGCGGCTCGTCGAGCAGCAGCACGCGCGGGCGCACCGCCACCGCGCGCGCCAGCGCCACGCGCTGCCGCTGGCCGCCGGAGAGCTCGGCCGGGCGCTTGTTCTCCAGCCCGCCGAGCCGCGTCAGCTCGACCAGCTCGCCGACCGCGCGCTTCTCTTCGTCGGCCGGCACCCCGCGGATGCGCAGCCCATAGCCGATGTTGGCCGCGACCGTCATCTGCGGAAAGAGCGCATAGCTCTGGAACACCATGCCGACGCCGCGCTGCTCCACCGGCCGGTGCGTCACGTCCTGGTCGCCGAACACGATGCGGCTGCCCGCATCGGGCGATTCGAGGCCGGCGATCAGCCGCAGCAGCGTGGTCTTGCCGCAGCCCGAGGGGCCGAGCAGCGCCAGCACCTCACCGGCCTCCACGTGCAGGTCGGTGGGCAGCAGGCCGCGCGTGCCGTCCGCGTAGGTCTTCGCGCAGCGCGCGATGTCGACGGGGATGCGTTCAAGTTCCATGGCGCTTCTGGATGAGGTTGGCAAGGTATTGGAGGCCCCACAGCACCGGCAGGATGACGGCGAAGAAGACCAGCGTATAGGCCGATCCGATCTCGATGCGCATCGAGGCGTAGCTGTCGGCCAGGCCCACGGGCAGCGTGCGCGTGAGCGGCGTGTGCAGCATCCAGGTGAGGTTGAATTCGCCCACCGAGAGCGTGAACACCATCAGGCTGCCCGCCACGATGGCCGGGAACACGGCAGGCACCAGGATGCCCATGAAGCGCTGCCGGAAGCCCGCGCCCAGGGTGCGCGCGGCTTCCTCGAGCGCGAGCAGCTCGTGGCGCTGGAAGGCCGAGGCCACGGTGCGCACCATGAAGGGCAGGGTGAAGACGATGTGGCCCACGAGGATGAAGCCGAAGCTCTGGCGGAACGCCGTGAGCTGGCCGTAGGCGAGGATCAGCGCCAGCGCCGTGGCCAGCCCCGGCACCGCCACCGGCAGGGTCAGCAGCTCCTCGAACACGCGCGCCGCGCGCGAGCGGCTGCGCGCCAGCGCATAGGCGCAGGGCACGCCCAGCAGCACCGTGCCGGCCACGCAGGCCGCGGCCAGCGCGATCGACCAGCCGACGGTGCCGCCGTAGTTCTCCCACACCTCGCCGAGCCAGCGCAGCGTGAGGCCGCTCTTGAGCCCGGCGCTGTAGTTGTTGACGAGCCCCGCCATCACGGACAGCAGCATCGGCGCGATCATGAAGACGCTGGTGAGCACCGTGATCGCGAGCAGGAAAGGCGCCTTGGCCTGGGTGTTGTTTCGCATGGGCGTGGTCCTTTCCCGGTTCAGCGCGCGACGGGGTTCGCGCCGAAGCGTCGCGCGACGAACAGCACCAGCCAGGTCACGACACCGAGCGCGATCGAGAGCGATGCGGCGAGTGCGAAGTTGGCGTAGTTGGTGAACTCGTTGTAGATGGTGATCGGGATCACCTCGAACTTGCTCGCCAGCGTGAAGGCCGTGCCGAAGGCCCCCATCGAGGTCGCGAACAGGATCGCGCCGCAGGCCAGCGTGGTGGGCGCGAGCTCGGGCAGCCACACGTCGCGCGCCACGCGCAGGCGCGAGGCGCCGAGCGAGCGCGCCGCTTCCTCGAGCTGCAGGTTCATCGCCTCCGCGGCCGCCGCATAGGTGGCGATGGCGCGCGGCAGCGAGAAGTACAGGTAGGCCAGGAACAGCCCGGCGAGGCCGTAGGCGAAGGTGATGCGCTGGCCGAACAGGCTGTCGCCGAGGTCGGCCACCACGCCCTGCCGCCCGCCGAGCAGGATCACGAAGAAGCCGATGATCACGCCGGGGAACGAGAGCGGCAGCGTCAGCAGCGACAGCAGCATGCGCCGGCCCGCGAAGGCATGGCGCGCGAGGTAGATGCCCACGGCCGCGCCGATCACCAGCGTCGCGAGCGTCACCGCCACCGACAGCGCCACCGTGTTGAGCATGCTCTGCAGGTAGCGCGCATCGGTCAGCACCGCGAAGTAGGTGGCCAGGCCCTTGTCGGCCGGCAGCGCGAGCAGCCGCGCCACCGGCAGCAGCCAGAAGGCCGCGAAGAACGCCGCGGCCGGTGCCGCGCAGGCCAGCAGGCGCCAGCGCGGGTTCGAGGCGGAGGACGCGGAAGCCATGGCGCGGGTCAGCGCACTTCCTTCAGGTAGCGGTCGGAGAAAGCGCGCTGGGCTTCGGCCATGCGCGCGTAGTCGACGCTCTTGGCGCGCGCGTATTCGCTCGCGGGCAGGAACTGCGCCTCCACGTCCTTCGGCATCGCGCTGGCGCGCACCGGCCGCAGGTAGGCCTTGGCCCAGATCGCCTGGCCTTCGTCGGACAGCACGAAGTCGAGCACCTTCTTGCCCTCGGCCGCATGCGGCGCCTTGGCGACCAGGCTCATCACGTAGGGCACGGCCAGCGTGCCTTCGCTCGGAATCACGAAGGCGACGTTGGCCTTGTCCTTGTACTTGGCGCGGTAGGCATTGAAGTCGTAGTCCAGCAGGATCGCGATCTCGCCCGAGAGCACGCGCGCGTACGAGGTCTGCTTGGGCACGATCGGCTCGTTCTTCTGCAGCGCCTTGAAGTACTCGATGGCGGGGCCGAAGTTGTCGAGCGTGCCGCCGCGGGCCTCGTTGATGGCCACCGCGCCCACGTAGCCGACGAAGGCCGAGGCGGGATCGAGGTAGCCGATCAGGCCCTTGTACTCGGGCTTGAGCAGGTCGGCCCAGGACTTCGGCACGGGCTTGCCCTTGAGCGCGTCGACGTTGACCATGAAGCCGAGCGTGCCCGAGTGGATGGTGAACCAGTGGCCGGCCGGGTCCTTGAGGCCGTCGGGGATGTCCTTCCACGCGGCGGGTTTGTAGGGCTCGACCACGCCGTCCTTCTGCGCCTGCACCGCGAAGGTCACGCCGAGGTAGGTGACGTCGGCCACCGGGCTGGCCTTCTCGGCGACCAGCTGCGCGAGCGACTGGCCCGAGTTCTTGTTGTCGGCCGGCACGGTGACGCCGGTCCTGGCCTTGATGGCCTTGAGCTGGGTGCCCCAGTCGGCCCATTCGGTCGGGCAGTTGTAGCAGATGGCGGTCTGGGCCATCACGCTGCCGGCGGCGAGCGTGGCGGCGATCAGGCCCAGGCGGGCGATGCGGGAGAAGGGGAAGCGCGACATGCGAGAACTCCTTGGTTGGATGACAGCGGGAAGAAAGCGGGGGATCAGGCCGCGGCGGCGCAGGACTCGCCGTCTCGGAAGTGGTGGGGCAGCAGCAGGCTCGCGCCGGCATCGAGCACGGCGCCGCGCGCCATGGCCTGGACCAGCAGCTCGACGCTGTGGCGGCCGATGTCGCTGTTGGGCTGCGCGATCGTGCTCAGGGCGGGCGTGAGGTCTTCGCCGAGCGCGATGCCGTCGAAGCCGACCACGCTGAGGTCGCGCGGCACGTGCAGGCCGCCGAGGTGCGCGGCGCGGATGCTGCGGATGGCCAGCAGGTCGTTCGAGCAGACGAGCGCGGTGGGCCGGTCGTGCGCCTTCAGCACCTGCGCGAGTGCCTCGATCGCGCTTTCAACGAAGGGCACCTCGATCAGCGGCAGCGCCTTGAGCCCGGCATCGGCCATGCCGCGCCGGTAGCCGCGGTAGCGCTGCTGGGCGCGGTCGGAAGCGGCCAGCGTGCCGCTCACCATCGCGATGCGGCGATGGCCGAGCAGCATGAGCCGCGCCACCGCGTCGGCCACCGCGGCCTCGCCGTCGACGGTGACGCAGGGATGGTCGGCATGCCTGTTGTAGGCCAGCACATAGGGCGTGCCGGCATCGCGCAGCCGCGCGAGCGCGGCCGAGGTCGAGGGGTTCGAGACCACGAGGATCATCCCGTCGACGTTGCCGGCCTGCAGCAGCTGGACCGCGCGCTCCTCCTCGTCGAGCTGGTAGCCGGTGGTGACCGGGAGGATGGCGTAGCCGCCCGCCACGGCCGCACGCGCGATGCCCTGCAGGCATTCGGCGAAGGTCGGGTTCAGCAGCGTGGGCAGCACCACGCCGAGCGCGCGGCTGCGCTGGGTGCGCAGGGTGCGCGCGCTGGCGTTCGG
Source organism: Variovorax sp. TBS-050B (assembly GCF_029893635.1). Taxonomy (NCBI): domain Bacteria; kingdom Pseudomonadati; phylum Pseudomonadota; class Betaproteobacteria; order Burkholderiales; family Comamonadaceae; genus Variovorax; species Variovorax sp. TBS-050B. Next base: position 2,655,130 of record NZ_JARXYR010000002.1, read on the forward strand.
CAGGTAGTCGAGCTCGCGCGCCACGCGCGTCACCAGCTCGCGCGTGGCGGGCGTGACCTTGTCCGGGAAGTTGAAGGCCCGCGACACGGTGGCCACGGATACCCCGGCTTTGGCTGCAACGGCTTGGATGCTCATCGTGCGTCGGTGCTATGTAATCGATTACATTTCACCGTCGCAGTATGACCCCCCTGTGACAGGCCGAGAAAGAGGGGAGAAACCCTCTGGGTGGAAAGGCGCTACCTGGTGCGCCGCACGCGCCGGATCTCGTCGAGGATCAGGCAGATGGCGCCGAGCGTGATCGCGCTGTCGGCCGCGTTGAAGGCCGGGAAGTACCAGTTGTTCCAGTGGAAGCTCAGGAAGTCGACCACGTAGCCGTGCATCATCCGGTCGATCACGTTGCCGATCGCACCGCCCAGGATGCAGGCCATGGCGAACGAGAACAGCTTCTGCCCCGCGTGCGACCTGAGCATCCACACGATGAACACCGCGGCGGCGAGTCCGATCGCCGTGAAGAACCAGCGCTGCCACCCCGAGTGGTCGGCCAGGAACGAGAACGCCGCGCCGGTGTTGTGGGCGCGGACCACGTTGAAGAAGCTCGTGACGTAGGTGGCGTCACCGAGCTTGTAGTAGCCGAGGATCAGCGTCTTGGTGAACTGGTCGATGATCAGGATGATCGCGGCCAGCGCGAGCCAGGGCCAGATGCTGGCGTTGCGCGAGCGCGATGCGGTCATGGTGCGTGCGGCCGCCATCAGGCAAGGCTCCGCGGCTCGCCGGCGCCGAACAGGTTGCTCGTGCAACGGCCGCAGATGGTCGGATGCGCCGGGTCGTGGCCGACGTCGTCACGGTAGTGCCAGCAGCGCTCGCATTTCTGCGCGGTGCTCGGGACCACCACCGTCGACAGCGCATCGCCCGCTGCGAGTTCGATCGCGGAGGTGATGAAGACGAACTTCAGGTCCTCGCCGAGCGAACCCAGGAGCGCGAAGTCGTCGGCCGGTGCGCTGAGTTTCAGGTTCGCCTGCAGCGACGAGCCCACCTTGCCCTCGGCACGCACCGCCTCGATGTCCTTGTTGACCCCGTCGCGGATCTCGCGGATGCGGGCCCACTTGGCGAGCAGCGCCTCGTCGGGCGCGTCGAAGCGGCTGTAGGTCTGCGCGAAGATCGATTCGCCCGGCTGGCCGGTGCCGACGAACTTCCACGCTTCCTCCGCCGTGAAGCTCAGGAACGGCGCCATCCAGCGCAGCATCGCCTGCGCGATGTGCCAGAGCGCGGTCTGGGCGCTGCGGCGCGCGCGCGAGCCCGGGGCCGTGGTGTAGAGGCGGTCCTTCAGGATGTCGAGGTAGAAGCCGCCCAGGTCTTCCGAGCAGTAGATCTGCAGCTTGGCCACCACCGGATGGAACTCGTACACCTTGTAGTGCGCGAGGATCTCGGCCTGGAACTGCGCCGCGCGCGCGAGCGCGTAGCGGTCGATCTCGAACAGCTCCGAAAGCGGCACCGCGTCCTTCGCGATGTCGAAGTCGCTGGTGTTCGCGAGCAGGAAGCGCAGCGTGTTGCGGATGCGGCGGTACGAGTCGACCACGCGCGCGAGGATCTTGTCGTCGCCCGCGATGTCGCCCGAGTAGTCGCTCGCGGCCACCCAGAGGCGGATGATCTCGGCGCCGAGCTTGCTCGAGATCTCCTGCGGGTCGATGCCGTTCTTGAGCGACTTGCTCATCTTGATGCCCTTGGCATCGACCGTGAAGCCGTGCGTCAGCAGGCCCTTGTACGGTGCGCGGTCTTCGAGCGCGCAGGCGAGCAGCAGCGACGAGTGGAACCAGCCGCGGTGCTGGTCGTGGCCCTCGAGGTAGAGGTCGGCCTCGGGGCCGGTCTCGTGGTGCACGCTGGGGTGCGTGCCGCGCAGCACGTGGTAGAAGGTCGAGCCCGAGTCGAACCACACCTCGAGGATGTCGGTGCTCTTGGTGTAGTGCGGCGCGTCCTCGGCGCCGAGGATCTCTTCGACCGTGACGCGGCTCCAGGCCTCGATGCCGCCCTGCTCGACGATGTCGGCGGCCTGGTCGAGGATCTCCATCGTGCGCGGATGCAGCTCGCCCGAGTCCTTGTGCAGGAAGAAGGGGATCGGCACGCCCCAGCTGCGCTGGCGCGAGATGCACCAGTCGGGCCGGTTGGCGATCATGTCGTGCAGGCGCGCCTTGCCGTTCTCGGGGTAGAAGCTGGTCTGCTCGATCGCTTCGAGTGCGGTCTGGCGCAGCGTCTTGGGCGCCTTGTCCTTGGTGAACACGCCCTCGCCCTCGTCCATGCGGATGAACCACTGGGCGGCCGCGCGGTAGATCACCGGCGTCTTGTGGCGCCAGCAGTGCGGATAGCTGTGGGTGATGGTCTCGGTGGTGAGCAGGCGGTTCGCATCGCGCAGCGCGGCGATGATGACCGGCACCGCCTTCCAGATGTTCTGCCCGCCGAAGAGCGGGAACTCGGGCGCATAGCTGCCGTTGCCCTGCACCGGGTTCAGGATGTCGTCGTAGCGGATGCCGTGGGCGATGCAGGAGTTGAAGTCCTCCAGGCCGTAGGCGGGCGAGGAATGCACCAGGCCCGTGCCGTCGGTGGCGGTGGCGTAGTCGGCCAGGTACACCGGCGCCACGCGGCGGTAGCCCGCGTCCACGTCGTAGAGCGGATGCTCGAATTCCAGCCCGCCGAGCTTCTCGCCCTTGACCGTGGCCAGCACCTTGCCGTCGAGCGCGTAGCGCGTCATGCACATCTCGACCAGCGAGTTGGCGAGGATCAGCAGGCCGCGCTCGGTGTCGACCAGCGAATACTCCAGCTCGGGGTTGAGGTTGATCGCCTGGTTGGCGGGGATGGTCCAGGCGGTGGTGGTCCAGATCACGGCGAAGACGTCGCCGAGCACGTCGGGCCGGCCGAAGGCGGCCAGCACCTTCTCGCGCTCGTGCGCCTTGAAGGCCACGTCGAGCGTCTGGCTCTTCTTGTCGGCGTACTCGATCTCGAACTCGGCCAGCGACGAGCCGCAGTCGAAGCACCAGTACACGGGCTTGAGGCCGCGGTAGACGAAGCCGCGCTCGATCACGCGCTTGAACGCGCGCAGCTCGCCGGCCTCGTTGGCGAAGTCCATGGTCTTGTAGGGATGGTCCCATTCGCCCAGCACGCCCAGGCGCTGGAAGTCGGCCATCTGCTGCGCGATCTGCTCGGTGGCGTAGGCGCGGCTCTTGGCCTGCATCTCGTCACGGCTCAGGTTGCGGCCGAACTGCTTCTCGATGGCGTTCTCGATCGGCAGGCCGTGGCAGTCCCAGCCCGGCACGTAGAGCGCGTCGTAGCCTTCGAGCTGGCGCGCCTTGGTGATCATGTCCTTGAGGATCTTGTTCACCGCGTGACCCATGTGGATCTGGCCGTTGGCGTAGGGCGGGCCGTCGTGCAGGATGAACTTGGGCGCGCCGTGGCGGGCGTCGCGCAGGCGGTGGTAGCGGCCCTCGTCGTTCCATTCCTTGACCCAGCCCGGCTCGCGCTTGGGCAGGTCGCCGCGCATCGGGAAGGGGGTGTCGGGCAGGTTGAGGGTGGCGCGGTAGTCGGTGGGGGAGGGGGCGGCAGCGTCAGACATGTTGGGGTGCGAAACAGGGGGCTTCGACAGGCTCAGCCCGAACTGCACGAAGCGGTCGGTGCGGAAGAAAAGCCGTTCGCCCTGAGCTTGTCCAAGGGCGGCAGCACGGTGCGTGCAGGGCTAAATTCGATCGCGCGTGGTCTGGCGATGGGTTTCGGCGTGGGTCGATGCGAAGAATGCGCGTGCGTCGCGCCCATCCTTCGCGATGCCCGCAGTCAGGGCCTCGAGGCTGGTGTAGCGCAATTCGTCGTGCAGTTTGTGCAGCAGTTCCACGCGGACGATTTTACCGTAGGCCCCTTCGGCGCCCAGATGGGAGGGCCACTCGAGGCAGTGCGTCTCGAGCAGCACCCGGCCCCCGTTGACGTCGTTGGCGTCGAGCGAGGGGCGCACGCCGAGGTTGGCCACGCCCGGCAGCGGCCGGTCCGCGAGGCCGTGCACCAGCACCGCGAAGATGCCGCTGGCGGCCGGCTTCCAGTGCTTGAAGCGCATGTTGAGGGTGCGGAAGCCGTCGTCCTTGCCCGGCGCCGAGGCGCCGAGCGCGCGGCCGAGCTTGCGGCCGTGCACCACGTGGCCCGAGATCGCGTAGGGGCGCCCAAGCAGCGTGTGGGCGTCGGCCATGCGGCCTTCGGCCAGCGCCTCGCGCACGGCGGAGCTGGAAACGCGCAGTCCGTGCACTTCGTAGCTGTTCATGCGCGCCACGTCGAAGCCGTGCGCGTCGCCGGCGGCATCGAGCATCGCGTAGTCGCCCGCGCGCTTGGCGCCGAAGCGGAAGTCGTCGCCCACGAGCACGTAGCGCGCGCCCAGGCCGTCGATCAGCACGTTCTGGATGAAGGCCTCGGGCGCCTGCGAGGCCAGCCGCTGGTCGAAAGGCAGCACGATGGTCTGCGAAACGCCGCAGGCCGCGAGTTCGCTGAGCTTGTCGCGCAGGGTGCCGATGCGGGCCGGGGCCAGTTCGGGTTTTTTGGTGAGCGCGGCGAAATAGTCGCGCGGATGCGGCTCGAAGGTCAGGACGCAGCTCGGCAGGCCGCGCTGGCGCGCCTCGGTCTGCAGGAGCGCGAGCATGGCCTGGTGGCCACGGTGCACGCCGTCGAAATTGCCGATGGTGAGGGCGCAGGCCGGAGCCACGCCCGGGTGCCGGAAGCCGCGGAAAACCTGCATCGTCGATTATCTTTTTGATAGCGCCTTTTGCCCGTCGAATGGGCGGATCAGGCCGTTTTGTCACAAAGCCGGTATATTGTGACTCAGTGCGTTGGCTGCGGTGGTCGCCGATGCGCTCCGTGTCCCTGGTCTTTCCGTGTTTCTTCCCTTTCAGAGGAGGCGTGTGGTGAAGGTCTTGAAGCTGTCGGCCCAAGGGCTGCCCCAGTCATGGATATCGCTCGAGCAGGCGGTCATCCACTATGCGGCGGACGAAGTCCGCTGGGAGGTGGGCGCGCAGGTCGCTGTGTTCCGTGGCGGGCACAACGCCATCACGGGCGAACAGTCGCAGATCGCGATCAACAGCATCATCGGCACCAAGGGCGTGCCGCGCATCAACCCCTTCCACCAGCGCCCGGGCCTCACCAACAGCAAGCTGTTCGCGCGCGACCGCAACATCTGCGCCTATTGCGGCGGCCATTTCCACGAGGACGAGCTCACCCGCGAGCACATCATCCCGTTCGCCCAGCGCGGGCTCGACAACTGGATGAACGTGGTCACGGCCTGCAAGCCCTGCAACCATCGCAAGAGCAGCCGCACGCCCGAGCAGGCGAACATGCCGCTGCTCTACGCGCCCTACGTGCCCAGCCTGTGGGAAGACTTCATCCTGCGCAATCGCCGCATCCTCGCGGACCAGATGGAGTTCCTGATGGCGCACCTGCCGCAGAGTTCGCGACTGCACGACGGCTGATCAGCGCTTCCAGTCGGGCGGGCGCTTCTCGATGAAGGCCTGAACGCCTTCGAGCGCGCTCTCGTCCATCATGTTGCAGGCCATGGTCCGGCTGGCGTCGGCCAGCGCGGCTTCGATGCCGGTCTCGAGCTGCCGGTAGAAGAGCGCCTTGCCGAGCGCCAGCGCCTGGCGCGGCTTGGCGACGATGCTGGCCACCAGCGCCTCGACGGCGGCGTCGAGCGCCTCGGGCGCCGCCACGCGGTTGATCAGCCCCTTCTCGCGCGCTTCGTCGGCGCCGATGAATTCGCCGGTCACGAGCATCTCGAAGGCTTGCTTGCGGCCGAGGTTGCGCGACAGCGTGACGCTGGGCGTGGCGCAGAACAGCCCGACGTTGACGCCGCTGACGGCGAAGCGGGCGTCGCTCGAAGCCACGGCAAGATCGCACACCGCCACCAGCTGGCAGCCCGCCGCGGTCGCGATGCCGTGCACCCGCGCGACCACCGGCACCGGCAGGCGCTGCAGCGACAGCATCATGGCGCCGCAGCGCTCGAAGAGCCGCTGGTAGTACCCGAGCGAGGGCTCGGCGCGCATTTCCTTCAGGTCGTGGCCGGCGCAGAAGGCCTTGCCGGCACCGGCGATGACCACCGCGCGCACGGTGTCGTCGGCCGCGATGGCGCCGATGGCCTGCTCGAGCGCGCCGAGCATGCCTTCGGACAGCGCGTTGAACGAGGCCGGGCGGTTCAGCGTGAGCGTGACCACGCCGCGCGCGTCGCGCGAGTGCAGAACCCAGGGCGGCGCAGCAGCGGTGTCGTCGGTCATGCGAAAGCCTCCTCAGTAGGTCAGTTCGAGCACCGTCACATGCTCCTGCGCGGCGGGCCATGTCAGGCCGGTGATGCGTTCGCCGTTGAACTCGCCGGTCACCGCGCGCTGGGGCTCGGCGGCGGGCAGCCGCAGCCGGGAGCTCGACACGCCCGAACCCCGCGGCGGAACGCCGGCCGGCGGACTCTGGCCGTCGAAGCGCATGGTGTCGCGCTGCGCGTCGAAGTACCCGCGCGGCCGCGTGAAGACCACCACCGCCTTGGCGCTGGCGTCGGCCGGCGTGAGGCGCTCGGGGCGCAGGTTCACGATGGCGCTGCTGCGCGGGAACGGGCTGCGGTAGATGTGGGTGGTGCCGTAGCCGGCCGCGCTGAGCACGAACTCGTAGGCCGTGTCGCCGCGCGCCGCGAACGGGCCCCAGCGGCCGTCGGCGCCGATGTTCTTGCCATGCACGGCTTCGCCGCGCCGCGCCCCGGTCGCGGGATCGACGGCGTAGACCGTCACCTTGCCGCCGTTCAGCGCGAGGTTCTCCGCGCCGATCGCGCGGCCGTCGAGCACGACCTGGGCCTCGGGGGCGATGGCCGTGCTGCGCGGCGCCGCGCCGGTCAGGAACTGCCAGGTGGCCGCGAACGCAGCGGGCGAGAACGAGGTCTCGCGGTGGTCGACACCCGGCAGCACGAGGTTGGTCGCGCCCTTGAGCGCCGGTCCGTCGTAGCCGATGTTCGTCGGCTGGCCCGGCGAGCCGATCCAGAGGCCGTCGGGCTGGGCGTACTTGTCGTTGTTGTCGGAACGCAGCGTGAGCCACTTCACGCCCGGCGTCACCTCTTCGCCGTTCGGTCCCTTGGGCGCATTGAGCTGCTGCATGAAGCCGGAAAGGCCCGAGAACTCGTTGTTCTCGCGCAGGCCCTTGACGGCCCAGATGCCGTGCGCCGGATTGCCGCCGAGCACCACATGGCTGACCACCGCCGCGCCGCCGCCGTTCTGCACGTAGTTGCGGATGGTGTTGCCGCCGCGCGAGTTGCCGATCAGCACCACCTTGTCGGCGCCCGTGGCCTTCAGCACCCGCTCGACCTGGGCCTTGAGGAAGACGGCCGAGTCGGTGGTCGAACTGCGGCCCGGCTGCGCGACCGCATCGTCGTCGCGCGCGAGCGGGTACGGCTGGTCGAGCGCGAACAGCCGCTCGCGCGGCCAGCCGTTCGATTCGAAGCGCCAGATCGTCGTCTGCCACAGCGCGGCCGAGTCGCCGTTGCCATGCATGAAGACGATCGGCGGGCGTTCGGCGAAGGAGGGCGATGGCGAAGTGGCGCAGGCGGTCAGCATGGCGGTGGCAGCGAGCCCGGTGGCAAGAAGAAGGGAGCGGCGGGTGTGCATGTGTCTTTCCTGGCGAAGTGCAAGTCAAAACGCCCGCCGGCACGAGGCGGGCGGGCGTTGGATGCTATGGGAAAAGCACCGTCAGGCAAACACGCCGGCGGTGTCCTGCATGCGCGCGGAGACCTCGCCCAGGTGGTGCAGGGTGTCGCCGAAGGTCATTTCCAGCTGCGTGAGCTTGCGGAAGTAGTGGCTGCCGATGTATTCGTCGGTGACGCCGATGCCGCCGTGCAGCTGCACCGAGTTGGCGCCGACGAAGCGCATCGACACGCCGAGCTGGTACTTGGCGCGCGCCATGGCCTGGCGGCGTTCGTCGGCCGGCGCGTCGAGCTTGAGCGTGGCGTAGTAGCTCATCGAGCGCGCGAGCTCGAGCTGCATCTTCATGTCGGCGACGCGGTGGCGCAGCGCCTGGAAGCTGGCGATCGCGACGCCGAACTGCTTGCGCTGGTTCATGTAGTCGACCGTGAGCGCCACCGTCTTGTCCATCACGCCGACGGCTTCGGCGCAGGTGGCCGCAATGCCGACGTCGACCGCGTATTCGAGCGCGGCCAGCCCGTCGGCGGTGATCAGCGCGGCATCGGCCTTGTCGAACACCACCTCGGCGGCGCGGCTGCCGTCCTGCGTGCCGTAGCCGCGCGCCTCGACGCCGCTCGCACTGCGCTCGACCAGGAACAGGGCGATCCGACCGTCGGCCTGTGCGGGCACGATGTAGGCGTCGGCTTCGTCGCCGACCGGCACCACGCTCTTGGCGCCGGTCAGCGACCAGCCGCTGCCGCTCTTCACGGCCTTCGCCTCGCAGACGTCGAGCCGCCAGCGCGCCTTGCGCTCCTGGTGGGCGAGCACCACGATGGCCTGGCCGCCGGCGATGCGGGGCAGCCAGTTGTCCTTGAGCTCCTCGCCGGCGTGGGCGCCGAGCACCGCACCCGCGATCAGCGTCTGCGCGAAAGGCTCGAGCACGATGCCCCGGCCCAGTTCCTCCATCACCACCATGCCGGCCACGGGGCCCATGCCGAGGCCGCCTTCGTCCTCGGGGATGTAGAGGCCGCCGAGGCCCAGCTCGGCCAGTTCGTCCCAGGCCTCGCGCGAGAAGCCGCCCTTGGCCTCGATGCCGCGGCGGCGCTCGAAGTCGTAGCCCTTGTCGACCCACTTGCGGACGGCGTCGCGCAGCTGTTCCTGGTCGTCGGAAAAATCAAAATCCATTTTGAATCCTTGCGTTAGCCTTGCTGGAGCCCCCTCTTGGAGGGGGCTTGGGGGAGCCAAACATTCAGCGCGCAGCGCAGTCCGTTCTAGGGCTTCAGCCGAGAACGGTCTGCGCGACGATGTTGCGTTGAACTTCGTTCGAGCCGCCGTAGATCGTGGTCTTGCGCATGTTGAAGAAGGTCGATGCGAGCGGCGCGAGGGCGGGGTTGCCGCCGGGGAAGTCGCCCTGCCAGCCGGCCGCCATCGCTTCGCGGATCAGCGGCAGCGAATAGGCGCCGCCCGCGAGCATCATGAGTTCGCTGTAGCGCTGCTGGATCTCGCTGCCGCGGATCTTGAGCAGGCCCGCGACGTCGAGCGAGTTCTTGCCCGAGGTGGCGGCCGAGAGCACGCGCAGCACCATCATCTCGAGCGCGACGACGTCGACCTCGAGCTTGGCGATCTCGTCGCGGAAGCGCATGTCGTCGTAGACGCCCTCGCTCTTGGCGATGCGCTTCAGGCGCTCGAGCTCGCGCTTGGCGCGGTTCACGTCGGCGATGTTGGTGCGCTCGTGCGAGAGCAGGTGCTTGGCGTAGGTCCAGCCCTTGTTCTCCTCGCCGATCAGGTTCTCGGCCGGCACCTCGACGTTATCGAAGAACACCTCGTTGACCTCGTGGCTGCCGTCGAGCAGCTTGATCGGCCGCACCGTCACGCCGGGCGACTTCATGTCGAGCAGCAGGAAGCTGATGCCGGTCTGCGGCTTGCCCTCGTTGCTGGTGCGCACGAGGTTGAACATCCAGTCGCCGTACTGGCCGAGCGTGGTCCAGGTCTTCTGGCCGTTGACGATGTACTTGTCGCCCTTGCGCTCGGCCTTCGTCTTGACCGACGCGAGGTCGGAGCCCGAACCGGGTTCGCTGTAGCCCTGGCTCCACCAGACTTCGCCGCTCGCGATGCCGGGCAGGAAGCGCTTCTGCTGCTCGGCGTTGCCGAAGGCCATGATGACGGGCGCCACCATCACCGGGCCGAAGGGCACGATGCGCGGCGCGCCGGCCAGCGCAGTCTCTTCCTCGAACAGGTGGCGCTGGATGGCGGTCCAGCCCGGCCCGCCGAATTCCTTGGGCCAGCCGTAGCCGAGCCAGCCCTTCTTGCCGAGGATCTTGGCCCAGCCCTGCAGGTCTTCGCGCGTCAGTTCGAGCGCGTTGTGCACCTTGTGCGAAATCTCCTTGGGAAGGTTGTCCTTGACCCATGCGCGAATCTCTTCGCGGAACTTCTGTTCCTCGGGCGTGAAGCTCAAATCCATGCGTGCCTCGCTGTGTTGAACGGTGCGCCGCCATCGCGGCGATGGCGGCATGTCTCCGGAACCCGGAGTTTTAGCACGGTCGTGCTGTGAACTGGTGTCCGCGCGGCGACAAGGGGCAGAGCACAGATAATCCCGCCCTCCCATGAAGAACATCGTGATCCTGATCTCCGGCGGCGGCTCCAACATGGCGGCCATCGTGCGCGCCGCGGAGCGCGACCGCTGGGCCGAGCGCTTCGGTGCGCGCGTGGCGGCGGTCGTCAGCAACAAGGCCGAGGCGGGCGGGCTGGCGCTCGCGAAAGCGCGCGGCATCGCCACGGCCGTGGTGCCGCACCAGGCGTTCCCGAGCCGCGAAGCCTTCGACGCGGCGCTCGCCACGGAGATCGATGCGCACGCACCGGCGCTGGTGGTGCTCGCGGGCTTCATGCGCATCCTGACGCCGGGCTTCGTCGACCGCTACGCGGGCCGGCTGGTCAACATCCATCCCTCGCTGCTGCCGGCGTTTCCGGGGCTCCACACGCACCAGCGTGCGATCGATGCGGGCTGCAAGGTGGCCGGCGTCACGGTGCACCAGGTGACGAGCGAACTCGACCACGGTCCGATCCTGGCGCAGTCGGTGGTGCCGGTGCTGCCGGGCGACACCGCCGCCGCGCTCGCGGAGCGCGTGCTCGCCCAGGAGCACCAGTTGTATCCACGCGCCATCGCCGGCTGGCTCGCCGATACATTGGGTCACAGTCGTTAAATTTGTTTATATTCGCGGGTTTTCGGGAGCCCCAGTTGAAAACCCAATCGCTACTGCTCGCCGCCTCCGGCGTCATCCTGCTGTCGGCCTGCGCCGCCCCGGCGCCTGCGCCGGCCCCCGCACCCGCTGCGCCGCCCGAGCCGGTGTTCCAGTGCAACGCCGACGGCGCCCGCTTCGCGGTGGGGCAGCAACTGTCGCCGCAGCTCGAAGCCGCAGCCCGCGTCCGCGCCGGCGCCGGCACGGTGCGCGCGCTGAAGCCGGGCGAGGCAGTGACGATGGAACTCAACGGCGGCCGCCTCAACCTCGACGTGGATGCGCGCGGCCGGGTGACGGACGTCCGCTGCGGCTGAGGCGCCCCTTCAGACCGGTGTGAAGCGCTGCCGGCGGACGCCGTCGACTTCCACCGTCTCGCCGAACATCGCGGCCGGGCGAACCCACAGGCCCCGGGCGCCGTAGAGCGCGCGGTAGAGCGTCATCGGTTCCAGCGTCTCGCTGTGCCGCACGGTGCCCAGCACCTCGTATTCGCCGCCCTTGTAGTGGCGGTAGCGGCCGGGAGGCGTCTCGATCAGCGGGGGCAGGTCGTCGTCTTTCACGTCTTGCTTCTTTCTTCGGATGGATGGGATTGGAGGGCAGTGGGATGGATCGCGCCGATTTCGTTCACCTCGTGCGCCTGAGCGAGCATGCCAGCGCCGACGACAGCGTGCGCTACCGGCGCGGCGTCGCCGCGTTCGCGGCGCTGGGCTATGCCTGGGTGCTGGCCTGCCTGGCCCTGTCGGTCGGCATCATCGCCTGGGTGGCGCTCGCGGCGCAGCGCGGACGCTTCAGTTTCACGCGCGGCTGGCTGCTGTTGTTCGCGCTCGGCCTGCTCTGGGCGACGCTGCGCGCGCTCTGGGTCCGCTTCGACGAGCCCGAGGGGCAGGCGCTCTCGCGCGCCGACGCCCCGATGCTGTTCGAGGCGCTCGACCGCATCCGCGCGAAGATCAAGGGGCCGCCGGTCCATCGCGTCTACCTCGACGATGCGTTCAACGCCAGCATCCGGCAGGTGCCGCGCTTCGGCCTGTTCGGCGGGGCCGTCAATTCGCTCACCGTCGGGCTGCCGCTCCTGATGATGCTCGACCGCCAGCGGTTGCTGTCGGTGCTGGCGCACGAATACGGGCACCTGCGCGGCCAGCACGGCAAGCTCAGCGCCTGGATCTACCGCACGCGGCTGTCGTGGCTGAAGCTGGACGAGAGCCTGCAGCAGGACGAGGGCGTGATGGCGCTGGTGTCGCAAGCCTTCTTTCGGTGGTACTTTCCGCGCTTCGCCGCCCGCACCTTCGCGCTCGCGCGGCAGGACGAATACGAGGCCGACCGCATCGCCGCACGCCTGCTGGGCGCGCCCGTGGCCGCGGCGGCGCTGACCGAGATCGCCATCAAGGACAGCTGGTACGCCGAGGAATTCTGGGCTGCGCACTGGGCGCGCGCCGAGCGCGAGCCGGAGCCGCCGGGCCCGTTCCAGGCGCTGATGGCGCAGGCCGGCAAGCCGCTGGACGACGCATTCGCACGCCATGCGCTGCGCGAGGCGATGCGGCAGGTCAGCGACCTGGACGACACCCATCCGGTGCTGCGCGACCGGCTGGAAGCACTGGGCCAGAAGGCCGCGGTGCCGGCATGGTCCGCCCAGCCGGCGCTCGGCATGCTGGCCGACGGCGCCAAGTGGATCGCCCATTTCGACAGGCAGTGGCGCCGTGCCCATGCCACGGACTGGAAGCAGCACCATGCGCACCGCTCGCGCATCCGCGCCCGGGTCGAGCTGCTGGCGGTCAAGCGGGAGCGCACGCCCGACGAGTGGGTCGAGTGGGCCGACGCCGAACGCCGGCTCGATCCGTCCGCGCCGGTGCGCGCGCGCTACGAGTCCGCGCTGCAGATCGCGCCCGAGCATCCGGGCGCACTGCGCGGCCTGGCCCAGGTGCTGCCCGCGCGCGAGCGCGCCGAACGGCTGGCCGTGCTCGACCGGCTGCACCAGGCGGGCGCGGCGAACCGCTGGTGGGCCGCGAAGACCGCGGTCGCGGCGCTGGAGGACCCGGACGCCGGAACGCACGACGAAGCCTCGCTCAAGCTATGGCGGGGCCGTCTCAAGGAGGCCGAGGACGCCGAAGCGCGCGCCTGGGAAGAGCTGACGGAGACGCCTTTCTTCAGCCAGATCGCGCGGCATGACCTGGGCGACCACGAACTCGGCGAACTGCGCGCCGACCTGGCGCGCTGCCTCCCGGTGTCGCGGGCCTGGGTGGTGCGCAAGAACCTGCGCGAATTCCCTTGGCGACGCGCCTACGTGGTGTTCGTCGAGCTGCCGAAACTGGAGGACGCCGAGCGCTGGCAGCTCTGCCGCGAACTCGAGCAGACCCTGAGCCTGCCGGGCATGGGGCTGGTGCTCTGGGCCGGCCACTCGCCGACCCTGGCCGACATCGAGCGCCAGGCCTTCGGACCGACCTGGACGCGCGGCGGCTGAGACAATCGGGGCATGCACCCCAAAGCCCTGTTGGAGGCCGCCGCCGATCTGGTGGGCCTTGTCCTGAAATTCGATCACCCCGCCGACCAGGTCGTGTCGCGCTTTTTCCGCGATCACCGCGAACTCGGGCCGCGCGAGCGGGCCACGCTCGCCGAGACGGTCTACACCGTGCTGCGCAAGAAGCTCCTGTTCGACCACCTCTCGCCCTCGGGCAGCGGCCCGAAGGAGCGCCGCATGGCCATCCTGGGCTTCCACGGCCCGCGCGACTTCCTCAAGAGCGCCCTCAACGACACCGAGAAGCGCTGGCTGGACAACTGCGACGCCGTCAAGCCCGAGGACCTGCTCGAGCGGCACCGTCACAACCTCCCCGAATGGCTGGTCGCGCCGCTCAAGGCGCAGGTGGGCGAGGGCTTCTGGGCGCTGGCTGAGAGCCTGCAGCAGCCCGCGCCGCTCGATCTGCGCGTCAATGCCCTGACCGACAAGCGCGCGGAGGTCAAGGCCGAACTCGCCAAGGCCGGCGTGCCTTCGCAGGCCACGCCGTTCTCGCCCTGGGGACTGCGCATCGAGGGCAAGCCCGCCCTGACCAAGCTGGACGCCTTCGCGCGCGGCGCGATCGAGGTGCAGGACGAGGGCTCCCAGCTGCTGGCGCTGCTGCTCGACGCCAAGCGGGGCGAGATGGTGGTCGATTTCTGCGCCGGTGCCGGCGGCAAGACGCTCGCGATCGGCGCCACGATGCGCAGCACCGGCCGGCTGTATGCCTTCGACACCTCCGCCCACCGGCTCGATGCGCTCAAGCCCAGGCTGGCGCGCAGCAAGCTGTCGAACGTCCATCCGGCGGCCATCGCCCACGAGCGCGACGAACGCGTCAAGCGCCTCGCCGGCAAGATCGACCGGGTGCTGGTGGACGCGCCCTGCTCGGGGCTTGGCACGCTGCGCCGCAATCCCGACCTCAAATGGCGCCAGTCGGCCAAGTCGGTCGAGGAGCTCACGGCCAAGCAGACGGCGATCCTGCAGAGCGCATCCCGTCTTGTGAAACCCGGCGGCCGGCTGGTCTATGCCACCTGCAGCGTGCTGCCCGAGGAAAACGAGGCCATCGCCGAGGCCTTCGGCGCGGCCAACCCGGAGTTCGTGCCGCAGGACGCCGCGCCGCTGCTGCAGGCGCTCAAGGTGGAGGGTTTCGAGGCGCTTTGCGCCGGCGGGCCGGACGGACACCGCTATCTGCGGCTGTGGCCCCACCGCCACGCGACCGACGGCTTTTTTGCCGCCGTATGGAACCGTAAATAGGTATTGCACTCCAAATCAGGGTAAATCTGCGCTTTTGCCAAAGGACAAAGGGCCTCGTTTCGGCCCTGCTGCCTTAAAATTGCGCACTTACTCACTGAATGAAAAAAGCTGCACCTTCGTGCGGCCATGGAGCACCAAACTCAATGTTGATTCCTGACTCTGCGGTTTTGAGCGCGGCCATCGACTGGCTCGGACACGGCTTGTGGGACCTCACATGGTGGCAGATCGTGTTGTACACGCTCGTCACCACGCACATCACGATCGCCGCGGTCACGCTCTTCCTGCACCGCACGCAGACCCACCGGGCCATGGACCTCGGTCCCGTGCCGTCGCATTTCTTCCGGTTCTGGCTCTGGATCGGCACCGGCATGGTGACCAAGCAGTGGGTGGCCATCCACCGCAAGCACCACGCCAAGTGCGAGACCGAGGAAGATCCCCACAGCCCGCAGGTCAAGGGCATCGAGGAAGTCCTCTGGCGCGGCGCCGAGCTGTACCGCGCCGAGTCGAAGAACAAGGACACGATCGAGCGCTATGGCCACGGCACGCCCGACGACTGGATCGAGCGCAACCTGTACTCGCGCTACAGCTGGCAGGGCGTCGGGCTGATGCTCGTGCTCAACCTCGCGCTGTTCGGCGTGGTTGGCCTCTCGGTCTGGGCCGTGCAGATGCTGTGGATCCCGATCACTGCGGCCGGCATCATCAACGGCATCGGCCACTACTGGGGCTACCGCAACTTCGAGGCGCCCGATGCGAGCCGCAACGTGTTCCCGTGGGGCGTGATCATCGGTGGCGAAGAGCTGCACAACAACCATCACACCTATCCGACGGCAGCCAAGTTCTCGGTCAAGAAGTATGAATTCGACATCGGCTGGGTCTACATCCAGATGATGCAGAAGATCGGCTGGGCCAAGGTCAAGAAGCTGCCGCCGAAGATGCAGATCGGCGACATCCGCCCGGTGGCCGACGAGAAGACGCTCGAGGCAGTCATCGCCAACCGCTACGAAGTGATGGCCGGCTATGCGCGCGAAATGCGCCGCGTCACCCGTGCCGAGCTCGTTGCGCTCAAGACCCGCGGTGGCGACATTTCGGTGCTCAAGGCCGCGAAGAACTGGCTGCATCGAGACGACGACAAGGTGCCTGCTTCGGCCCGCACCCACCTCGTGCAGGCGCGCGCTGCCCATCCGGTCATCGACAAGATGGTCACGATGCGCGAAGAACTGCGCCAGCTCTGGCTCAACACCTCGCAGTCGCGCGAGCAGCTGGCGGCCGATCTGGCGGCCTGGTGCCACCGCGCGGAGGCCAGCGGCATTGCCGGCCTTCGCGAGTTCTCGACCCGTCTGCGCGCAGCGCGGGCCTGAAGGGCGAAGCGTTACTCTCCTGCCGTGGCGCCGCGTTGTCGGCGCCGCTCCATCGAAAAGAAAGCCGGCTTCATGCCGGCTTTTTTGCGCCCGTCTTCGCCGTCCCGACGCCGGGCCATCGACGGAAGGCCGCCGAGAAGGGAAGGGCAATAAAAAAACCCCGCAGGGGCATCCCAGCGGGGTTTTTTCGGAAAACCAGGAGCGCCGAATTACTTCAGCTTGATTTCCTTGTATTCGACGTGCTTGCGCGCCTTCGGGTCGAACTTCATGATCGACATCTTTTCAGGCATCGTCTTCTTGTTCTTGCTGGTCGTGTAGAAGTGGCCGGTACCCGCGGTGGATTCCAGCTTGATCTTTTCGCGTCCGCCTTTGCTCGTTGCCATGATTCAGCTCCTTAGGCTTGGCCGCGCGCACGCAGGTCTGCGAGCACGGCGTCGATGCCGTTCTTGTCGATCAGGCGCAGTGCGGCGCTCGAAACACGCAGGCGAACCCAACGGTTTTCACTTTCGACCCAGAAACGACGGTATTGCAGGTTCGGCAGGAACCGGCGCTTGGTTTTGTTGTTGGCGTGGGAAACGTTGTTTCCGACCATCGGGCCCTTGCCCGTGATATCGCATACGCGTGCCATGAGGACACTCTTTCTTGAACAGCTGGCACCGGCGCAATCAGGGCGATTGCAGGTGTTTTGCAGCTTGACCTCGCCAGAAACGGGTGGCGGTACCCCGGCTTGCCGCACTTCGCAACGAGGCCCCGTGAAAGGGCCTCAGTTTCGGCAAAGCCTTGGATTATAGCCCTTTTGGGCGCGGCGCAGGCAAACGCGCCCGCGCGGGGCTCAGAGCGTGCCGTCCTGCTCCAGGAAGCGCTGGGCGTCCAGTGCCGCCATGCAGCCCGTGCCGGCGCTGGTGATGGCCTGCCGATACACGTTGTCCTGCACGTCGCCGGCGGCGAAGACGCCGGGAATGCTGGTCATCGTGGCGAAGCCCTGCAGACCCGAGCGCGTGAGGATGTAGTTGTCCTTCATCTCCAGCTGGCCCTGGAAGATGTCGGTGTTGGGGTGGTGTCCGATTGCGATGAAGCAGCCCTTGAGGTCGATCTGCTCGGTGGCGCCGGTCTGGGTGTTCTTGATGCGGATGCCCGTCACGCCGGAATCGTCGCCGAGCACCTGGTCGAGCTCGCTGTGCAGCTTCAGCACGATCTTGCCTTCGGCGACCTTCTCCTTGACCTTGTCGACCAGGATGGGCTCGGCGCGGAACTTGTCGCGGCGGTGGACCAGCGTCACCTTGTTGGCGATGTTGGCGAGGTAGAGCGCTTCCTCGACGGCGGTGTTGCCGCCGCCGATCACGCAGACCTCCTGCTCGCGGTAGAAGAAGCCGTCGCAGGTGGCGCAGGCGGAGACGCCGCGGCCCATGAACTTCTGTTCCGAGTCCAGGCCCAGGTACTTCGCCGAAGCGCCGGTGGCGATGATCAGCGAATCGCAGGTGTAGGTGCCGCTGTCGCCGGTCAGCGTGAAGGGGCGCTTGCTCAGGTCGACCTTGTTGATGTGGTCGAAGACGATCTGCGTCTTGAAGCGCTCGGCATGCTCCAGGAAGCGCTGCATCAGCTCGGGGCCCTGCACGCCGTGCACGTCGGCGGGCCAGTTGTCGACCTCGGTGGTCGTCATCAGCTGGCCGCCCTGGGCGATGCCGGTGATGAGCAGGGGCTGGAGGTTGGCGCGCGCCGCATAGACGGCGGCGGTGTAGCCGGCCGGGCCGGAGCCCAGAATCAAGACCTTGGCGTGTTGGGTGGCGGACATAGGGTGATGAATAGAAAACCTAGGATTTGCGCTGCGTCAGCGTGTACATTTTCAGGGTGGTACTGTTAGTTAGGGAGTATCACCGCCTGGTTCAACACCCGGTGGGAGGCGTTTTCAATGGGCGTGATTGTAGTAATCCATCAGTCTCACAAAAGATGGGCTGCCGCGCCGTATCAGGGATCGATCGATGTCAATGCTGTCCAATCTTGAGTTGCTCAGACGTGTTCCGCTGTTCGCGTCGCTGACACCTTCGCAGTCCGCGAGCATCGCGGACACGATCGTCAAGAAGCGTTTCAAGCGTGCGGAAATCATCGTCGAGCAGGGCAAGAAGTCCGATGCTCTCTACATCATCCTCACGGGCCGCGCGCGCGTGACCAGTGCCGACAGCCGGGGCCGCGAAGTGATCCTGGCCACGCTGCACACCGGCGACCACATCGGCGAGATGAGCCTGATCGACGACGAGCCGCATTCGGCCACCGTCCGCGCCGAGATCCAGTGCGACGTGCTCATGCTCGGCCGCGAGGCCTTCTCGCGCTGCCTGCCCGAGAACTCCTCGATGGCCTACAACATCATGCGCGGCCTGGTGCAGCGCCTGCGCCATGCCGACCGCAAGATCGAGTCGCTGGCGCTGATGGACGTCTACGGCCGCGTGGCGCGCTCGCTGCTCGAGTTCGCCACCGCCGACGGTGCGGGCAACCTCAAGGTGCGCGACAAGATCTCGCGCCAGGACCTCGCGAAAATGGTGGGCGCCTCGCGCGAGATGGTGAGCCGCGTGATGAAGGACCTCGAAGAGCGCGGCTTCGTCCAGACCCAGGACGACGGCTCCATGCTCGTGAAGGAGCGGCTCCTGTCGCTCGCGTGAAGCCCGGGAGCGGGTGGCCGCGGCCGGGCCCTTTTGTTGTAGTGTTCAGGCCTCGGGCCGCCGCTTTCCGGGCTCGGGTGCCGCGTTTTTCATGACCTATTCGCTCAATACGCTTCAATCCTCTTCCGCCGACGAAGGGCAGCCCGTGCGCATGCGCGCCATGCGCTTCGCCCACGAGATCACGCTGATCGCCGGTTTCGCGGCCCTGCTGTTCTGGCTGCTGGCGATGCTGAGCTTCACGCCTTCCGATGCGGCGTGGTCGACCTCCGGCACGGGCGGCGAGATCAAGAACTGGGGCGGCCGCATCGGCGCCTGGCTCGCCGACGGCAGCTATTTCCTCGCCGGCTACTCGGTCTGGTGGTGCCTCGCGGCGGGCCTGCGCGCATGGCTTTCGTCCCTCGCCAACTGGCTGCGCGGCGGCGAAGCCGCGCAGGGCGAGCAACCCGTGCGCGGTCGTTTCAACCGCAGCCGGATCGCCTTCTGGTTCGGGCTGCTGCTGCTGCTGTCCGCGAGCGCGGTGCTCGAGTGGTCGCGCCTGTACCGCCTCGAATCCCATCTGCCGGGCTCGGGCGGGGGCGTACTGGGCTATCTCGTGGGGCCCGCGAGCGTGCGCTGGATGGGCTTCACCGGCTCGGCGCTGGTGGCCATCGCCGCGGGCGTGATCGGTTCGGCGCTGGTGTTCCGTTTCTCGTGGACCCAGATCGCCGAGCGCATCGGCGCGCGGGCCTACTCGCTGTTCGAATCGCGCCGCGAGAAGCGCGAACTCGCGGCCGACATCGCCATGGGCAAGCAGGCGGCCCGCGAGCGCGCGGAGGCCGAGGATCCTCCGTTCTCGCGCACGCCCGACAGCGAGCCGGCCGCGCTGGCGGACGACGAGGAACTGCACATCGAGCCCCGGCCCAAGCGCCGGGCTCCCTCGCCGCCGGTCCAGATCGAACCCGCGCTGGCCGAAGTGCCGAAGAGCGACCGCGTCGCCAAGGAGCGCCAGAAGCCGCTCTTCAAGGAACTGCCCGACAGCAAGCTGCCGCAGGTCGACCTGCTCGACCCCGCGCAGGCGCGCCAGGAAACCGTCTCGGCCGACACGCTCGAGATGACCTCGCGCATGATCGAGAAGAAGCTCAAGGACTTCGGTGTCGAGGTGCGCGTGGTGCTCGCTTCGCCGGGGCCGGTCATCACGCGCTACGAGATCGAGCCCGCCACCGGCGTCAAGGGCTCGCAGATCGTCAACCTCGCCAAGGACCTGGCACGTTCGCTCTCGCTGGTGTCGATCCGCGTGGTCGAGACCATCCCCGGCAAGAACTACATGGCGCTCGAACTGCCGAACGCCAAGCGGCAGTCGATCAAGCTCAGCGAGATCCTCGGCTCGCAGGTCTACAACGAAGGCAAGTCGATGCTCACGATGGGCCTCGGCAAGGACATCATCGGCAACCCCGTGGTGGCCGACCTCGCGAAGATGCCGCACGTGCTCGTGGCCGGCACCACCGGTTCGGGCAAGTCGGTGGGCATCAACGCGATGATCCTTTCGCTGCTCTACAAGGCCGAGGCGCGCGACGTGCGCCTGCTCATGATCGACCCGAAGATGCTCGAGATGTCGGTCTACGAAGGCATTCCGCACCTGCTCGCGCCCGTGGTCACCGACATGCGCCAGGCCGCGCACGGCCTCAACTGGTGCGTGGCCGAGATGGAGCGCCGCTACAAGCTCATGAGCAAGCTCGGCGTGCGCAACCTGGCGGGCTACAACACCAAGATCGACGAGGCCAAGGCGCGCGAGGAATTCATCTACAACCCCTTCAGCCTCACGCCCGACGATCCCGAGCCGCTCAAGCGCGAGCCGCACATCGTGGTGGTGATCGACGAACTGGCCGACCTGATGATGGTGGTCGGCAAGAAGATCGAAGAGCTGATCGCGCGCCTCGCGCAGAAGGCGCGCGCGGCCGGCATCCACCTGATCCTCGCCACGCAGCGCCCGAGCGTCGACGTGATCACGGGCCTCATCAAGGCCAACATCCCGACCCGCATCGCGTTCCAGGTGTCGAGCAAGATCGACAGTCGCACCATCCTCGACCAGATGGGCGCCGAGGCGCTGCTCGGCATGGGCGACATGCTCTACATGCCGAGCGGCACCGGCCTGCCGATCCGCGTGCACGGCGCCTTCGTGAGCGACGACGAGGTGCACCGCGTGGTGGCCTACCTCAAGAGCCAGGGCGAGCCCGACTACATCGAG
This sequence comes from Variovorax sp. TBS-050B, assembly GCF_029893635.1. Taxonomy (NCBI): domain Bacteria; kingdom Pseudomonadati; phylum Pseudomonadota; class Betaproteobacteria; order Burkholderiales; family Comamonadaceae; genus Variovorax; species Variovorax sp. TBS-050B. The sequence goes on from NZ_JARXYR010000002.1 coordinate 2,676,002, forward strand.
GGCGTGCTCGAGGGCGGCACGGTCGATGGCGAAGGCGACATGCTCGGCGGCGATGGCGGCGACGGCGAGAAGGATCCGATGTACGACCAGGCGGTCGAAGTGGTGCTCAAGAACCGCAAGGCCAGCATCTCGCTGGTGCAGCGCCACCTGAAGATCGGCTACAACCGCGCCGCGCGGCTGGTGGAAGACATGGAAAAGGCCGGCCTCGTGAGCGCCATGAGCGGCAGCGGCCAGCGCGAGATCCTCGTGCCGGCACGCGCCGAATAGTCGCCAAAGACCTGCCCGCCGCCCCGTTACGCGCTGACAAGCCGGTTGCAAAGACTGCGATAGCGTTGCAAAACTTCATCGCGCCCCTGCATGCCGCAACGTGCGGCGCGGTATGGTCGATGGCAACGCAACGCAACGCAACTCGCTCGCATGCTGAGGAACTCCCCATGAAAATCCGTCACTGGCTGCTGGTCGGCCTTCTCTGTTCCGCCAATGCCTGGGCCGGCGGGCTCGAAAGCCTCGAGGCCTTCGTGAAGACCGTGAAATCGGGCCGCGCCGAGTTCACCCAGACCGTCACGGCGCCGCCGCGCGACGGCCAGCCGGGGCGCTCCAAGACCTCGAGCGGCACCTTCGAATTCCAGCGCCCGGGCAAGTTCAAGTTCGACTACCAGAAGCCTTTCGCGCAGATGATCGTGGCCGACGGCAAGACGCTCTGGCTCTACGACGCCGACCTGAACCAGGTCACGCAGCGCGCGCAGTCGCAGGCACTGGGCTCGACGCCCGCCGCGCTGATCGCGGCCGCACCCGACCTGCGCGCATTGCAGGCCGACTTCGCGCTCGAGGCCGCGCCGGAGCGCGACGGCCTGCAGTGGGTCAAGGCCACGCCGAAGAACAAGGACGGCCAGCTGCAGCACGTGCAGGTCGGCTTCCAGGGCGATGCGCTCGCCGCGCTCGAGATCCTCGACAGCTTCGGCCAGCGCTCGGTGCTCAAGTTCAGCAAGGTCGAAGTGAACCCCGCGCTCGGCGCGAACGTGTTCGAGTTCAAGGCGCCGGCGGGCGCCGACGTCATCAAGCAATAGCAGACCCACGGAAGCGCAAGGCAGTTTGGCCACCAGTTCGCATCAACCCCTCGCCGAGCGCCTGCGTCCGAAGACGCTGGGCGAAGTGATCGGCCAGCAGCACCTGCTCGGTGCGGGCATGCCGCTGCGCATCGCCTTCGAATCGGGCCAGCCGCATTCGTGCATCCTCTGGGGGCCGCCCGGCACCGGCAAGACCACGATCGCGCGGCTCATGGCCGACGCCTTCGATGCGCAGTTCCTCAGCATCAGCGCCGTGCTCGGCGGCGTGAAGGACATCCGCGAGGCGGTCGAACGCGCCACCGCCGCGCGCGACGGGCTGGAACAGCGGCGCACCATCGTCTTCGTCGACGAGGTGCACCGCTTCAACAAGAGCCAGCAGGACGCCTTCCTGCCGCATGTGGAATCGGGCCTCTTCACCTTCATCGGGGCGACCACCGAGAACCCTTCGTTCGAGGTCAACTCGGCCCTGCTTTCGCGCGCCGCGGTCTACGTGCTGCAGCCGCTCACCGAAGCCGATCTCAAGCAGATCGTCGGCAAGGCGCAGGCCATCGACGCCGTGCCCGCGATCGAGGAGGCCGCGATCGACCGCCTCATCGCCTACGCCGACGGCGACGCACGGCGGCTGCTCAACACGCTCGAGACGCTGGCCGTGGCGGCGCGCGCCGAGAAGCTCGGCCAGATCACCGACGAATGGCTGCTGCGCGTGCTCGGCGAGCGGATGCGGCGCTACGACAAGGGCGGCGAGCAGTTCTACGACACCATCAGCGCGCTGCACAAGTCGGTGCGCGGCAGCGATCCCGATGCCTCGCTCTACTGGTTCGTGCGCATGCTCGACGGCGGTGCCGATCCGCGCTACATGGCGCGCCGGCTGATCCGCATGGCGAGCGAAGACATCGGCCTGGCGGATCCACGGGCGCTGCGGCTCGCGCTCGACGCGGCCGAGGTCTACGAGCGGCTGGGTACGCCCGAAGGCGAGCTCGCGCTGGCGGAATGCGTGGTCTATCTCGCGATGGCACCGAAGTCGAACGCCGTCTACACCGCCTACAACGAGGTCCGCGCGCTGGTGCGCAAGGACAGCACGCGGCCCGTGCCGATGCACCTGCGCAATGCGCCCACCAAGCTCATGAAGGACCTCGACTACGGCAAGGGCTACCGCTATGCGCACGACGAGGAGGGTGGCTTTGCCGCCGGCGAGCGCTACCTGCCCGATGGCCTCGAGGGCCAGGTCTTCTACGAGCCCGTCGAGCGCGGGCTCGAGATCCGCATCGCAGAGAAGCTCCGCGAGCTGCGCCGGCGCAATGCCGAGCGCGGCCAGTGATACGCGTTTTCACGATCCGCATACGGTGCGCATGACCTCACGCGCATACGGCATGAGGTGAGCGGGTAAACCCCCGGGCACCCCGCACCAAAACGGCGCTGGTGGGTGCTTACAATCCCGGCCACAAATCAGCCGGCGCCACATGCTGGCTGGTTTTTTGCTTATTCAGGCCAGGGCGCCCAACCGGTGCCACGGTGGGTGAACAGCACCCCGCAACGGGGCAACAAATAGGAACGCGTTATGGAAATATTGCTGCAGCAGATCATCAACGGTCTGGTACTCGGCAGCATGTATGCCTTGATAGCCTTGGGCTATACCATGGTGTACGGCATCATCAATCTGATCAACTTTGCGCACGGTGAAGTGCTGATGGTGGGCGCGCTCACCAGCTGGACCATCATCGGCCTCATGCAGGAATCGATGCCCGGCGCGCCCGGCTGGCTGGTTCTCGTCATCGCGCTGGTCATTGCCTGCGTGGTGGCCGCCACGTTGAATTTCGTGATCGAGAAGGTCGCCTACCGGCCGCTTCGCAACAGCCCCAAGCTCGCGCCGCTGATCACCGCCATCGGCATGTCGATCCTGCTGCAGACGCTGGCGATGATCATCTGGAAGCCCACCAACAAGGCCTATCCCAACCTCCTGCCCACCGATCCGATCCATGTCGGCGGCGCCGTGATCTCGCCCACGCAGGTCATGATCCTCAGCGTCACCGCCTTCTCGCTCGTGGTGCTGATGTGGCTGGTCAACTACACCAAGCTCGGCCGCGCGATGCGCGCCACCGCTGAGAACCCGCGCGTCGCGGCGCTCATGGGCATCCGGCCCGACATGGTGATCTCCGCCACCTTCATCATCGGCGCCGTGCTCGCGGCCATCGCGGGCGTGATGTACGCCTCCAACTACGGCATCGCGCAGCATGCGATGGGCTTCCTGCCCGGCCTCAAGGCCTTCACGGCGGCGGTGTTCGGCGGCATCGGCAACCTCGCGGGCGCGGTGGTCGGCGGCATCCTGCTTGGGCTGATCGAAGCGATCGGGTCGGGCTACATCGGTTCGCTGACCGGCGGCGTGCTCGGCAGCAACTACAGCGACATCTTCGCGTTCATCGTGCTGATCGTCATGCTCACGCTGCGGCCCTCGGGCCTGCTCGGCGAGCGCGTGGCGGACCGTGCCTGAGGAGCATCGCACCATGAAGAACAGCAAGAACCTCGCGCTCTACATCCTCGGCGTCGTCGCCGTGCTCGCGCTGCCCATCTTCCTGCAGAGCCAGGGCAACGCCTGGGTCCGCATCGCCGACATCGCCTTGCTCTACGTGATGCTCGCGCTCGGCCTGAACATCGTGGTCGGCTACGCCGGCCTGCTCGACCTCGGCTACGTGGCCTTCTTCGCGGTCGGGGCGTACCTGTTCGCGCTGATGGGCTCGTCGCACCTGTCGGACACCTTCCCGTGGTTCAAGGCCATGTTCCCGAACGGGCTGCACACCTCGCTGCTGATCGTGATACCGCTGGCGCTGGTGCTCGCGGGCGTGCTCGGCGTGCTGCTCGGCGCGCCCACGCTGAAGCTGCGCGGCGACTACCTCGCGATCGTGACGCTCGGCTTCGGCGAGATCATCCGCGTGTTCCTGAACAACCTCGACCAGCCGATCAACATCACCAACGGTCCGAAGGGCATCACGGCCATCGACTCCATCAAGTTCTGGGGCCTCGACCTCGGCAAGTCGTGGAAGTTCGACGGCTTCACGATCTCCTCGGTCACGCTGTACTACTACCTGTTCCTCGCGCTGGTGGTCGCCACGATCATCATCTCGCATCGCCTGCAGGTGTCGCGCATCGGCCGCGCCTGGATGGCGATCCGCGAGGACGAGATCGCCGCCAAGGCGATGGGCATCAACACGCGCAACATGAAGCTGCTGGCCTTCGGCATGGGCGCGAGCTTCGGCGGCGTCTCGGGCGCGATGTTCGCGGCCTTCCAGGGCTTCGTCTCGCCCGAGTCGTTCAGCCTCATGGAGTCCGTGATGATCGTCGCCATGGTCGTGCTCGGCGGCATCGGCCACCTGCCGGGCGTGATCCTCGGCGCGGTGCTGCTCGCCGCGCTGCCCGAGGTGCTGCGCTACGTCGCCGGCCCGCTGCAGGCCATGACCGACGGCCGCCTCGACGCCTCGATCCTGCGCCAGCTCTTCATCGCGCTCGCGATGATCGTCATCATGCTCGTGCGCCCGCGCGGCCTCTGGCCGTCGCCCGAGCATGGCAAGACGCTGACGAAGAAGGGCGGCGTGCCGGTCGATCCGGCGCACGCCACCGTCGCACCGGGCTCGCTGCAGACGCATGCGCCCGGCGTGGACACGCCGGCCGACCAGCTGCCCGGCGATGCCTCGCGTCCCATGTCGATCAATCCGTGAGCGAGAGAGCAAAGACATGACGACCACAGACAACATCCTCGAAGTCCGCGGCATCTCCAAGCGCTTCGGCGGCCTGCAGGCGCTCTCGGACGTGGGCATCACGATCAAGCGCGGCCAGGTCTACGGCCTGATCGGCCCCAACGGCGCCGGCAAGACCACCTTCTTCAACGTGATCACCGGGCTCTACACGCCCGACAGCGGCAGCTTCGAGCTTGCCGGCAAGCCCTACCAGCCCACCGCGGTGCACGAGGTCGCCAAGGCCGGCATCGCGCGCACCTTCCAGAACATCCGCCTGTTCGCCGAAATGACGGCGCTCGAGAACGTGATGGTGGGCCGCCACATCCGCACGCAATCGGGCGTGTTCGGCGCGATGCTGCGCACCCGCTCGTTCAAGGACGAGGAAAAGGCCATTGCCGACCGCGCGCAGCAACTGCTCGACTACGTCGGCATCGGCAAGTTCGCCGACTACAAGGCGCGCACGCTGTCGTACGGCGACCAGCGCCGGCTCGAGATCGCACGCGCGCTCGCCACCGACCCGCAGCTGATCGCGCTCGACGAGCCCGCCGCCGGCATGAACTCGACCGAGAAGGTCCAGCTGCGCGAACTGATCGACCGCATCCGCAAGGACGACCGGACCATCCTGATCATCGAACACGACGTCAAGCTCATCATGGGCCTGTGCGACCGCGTCACGGTGCTCGACTACGGCAAGCAGATCGCCGAAGGCACGCCGTACGAAGTGCAGAAGAACGAAAAGGTCATCGAGGCCTACCTCGGGACGGGAGGCCACTGAAATGAGCACCACTGCAACCATGAGCGAAGCCACCATTTCCGCCCCCGCGGCGCAACCGGCCGCGGCCAGCGGCAAGACGCTGCTGAAGGTCTCGGGCCTGCGCGTGGGCTACGGCGGCATCCAGGCCGTGAAGGGCGTCGACTTCGAGGTGCGCGAGGGCGAGCTGGTCTCGCTGATCGGCTCCAACGGCGCGGGCAAGACCACCACCATGAAGGCGATCACGGGCACGCTGCCCGCGGGCGCCGGCAACATCGAGTTCCTGGGCCGCAGCATCAAGGGCCGCGGCGCCTGGGACCTCGTGGGCGAGGGCCTCGTGATGGTGCCCGAGGGCCGCGGCGTGTTCACGCGCATGACGATCACCGAGAACCTGCAGATCGGCGCCTACATCCGCAAGGACAAGGCCGAGATCGCGGCCGACATGGAGCGCGTGTTCGTCACCTTCCCGCGCCTGCGCGAGCGCAAGGACCAGCTCGCGGGCACCATGTCGGGCGGCGAGCAGCAGATGCTCGCGATGGGCCGCGCGCTGATGGCGCGCCCCAAGGTGCTGCTGCTCGACGAGCCCACCATGGGCCTGTCGCCGATCATGTGCGACAAGATCTTCGAGGTGGTGCAGAACGTGGCGTCGCAGGGCGTGACCATCCTGCTCGTCGAGCAGAACGCCAACCGTGCGCTGCAGCTTGCCGACCGCGGCTACGTGATGGAGTCGGGCCTCATCACGATGAGCGGCGACGCGAAGGAACTGCTGCGCGATCCGCGCGTGCGCGCGGCGTACCTCGGCGAATAGAGGCCGGCCCGGCGGCCGCGGCCGTCCTCAATCCACCCGCGCGCCGGTGGCCTTCACGACCGCTTCGTACTTGGCGAGTTCGCTCTTCATGAACGCGCCGAACTGCTCGGGCGAGTTCGCGACCGGCTCGGCCAGCAGCGTCGCGAAGCGGGTCTTGGTCTCAGGCGTGTTGAGCGCGGCGACGAAGGCCTGGTTGAGCTTCGCGACCACGTCGTGCGGCGTGCCCGCCGGTGCGACCAGCCCCCACCAGGTGTCGATCGAGAAGCCCTTGAGCGTGTCGGACACCGGCGGCACGTCGGGCATCGCGCTGCTGCGCTGCAGGCTCGTGACCGCGATCGCCTTGAGCTTGCCCGAGCGGATGTTCGGCGCGGCAGTGGCGAGGTTGTCGAAGTTGAAGTCGACCTGGCCCGAGAGCAGCGCGAGCTGTGCCGGGTTGCCGCCGTTGTACGGAATGTGCAGCGCGAAGATGCCGGCCTGCTTCTTGAACAGCTCGCCCGCGAGGTGCCCGGCGCTGCCGTTGCCGCCGCTGCCGTAGTTGAGCTTCGCGGGGTTGGCCTTGGCGTAGCGGATCAGGTCGGCCACGGTGTTGATGTTCAGGCGCTTCGCCGTCTCGGCGTTCATCACCAGCACGTTCGGCACGCGCACCATCTGCGTGATCGGCGCGAAGTCGCTCGCGGCGTTGAACGGCATCTTGCTGTAGAGCCATGGATTCACCGCGTGCGTGGCGGTCGCCGCGATGCCGATGGTGAGGCCGTCGGGCGCGGCCTTGGCGACCGCGTCGGCGCCGATGTTGCCGCCCGCGCCGGGCTTGTTGTCGATGATGACCGTGCCCAGGCTGTCCTTCACGCGCTCCGCGAGCACGCGGGCGGTGATGTCGATCGGCCCGCCCGCGGCGTAGGGCACCACGAGGCGGACCGGGCGTTGCTGGGCCGAAGCATGGCCGGCGGCGATCAGCGCAGCGCCCGCGCACAGGGTGAGGAGGAAGTGTCTCGTCTTCATTTTTCTCGTTTCAGGAACCCCGGAAGGAAAGCAGCCGGGTCGGTCAGGGCAGGGCCTTGTCGGCCTCGGTGGTGAAGGCGTCGGCGAAGAACTCTTCTTCAGGCAGTCCGGCGAGCGCCACGTAGTCGTGCTTGGCCGATTCGACGACGATCGGCGCGCCGCAGGCATACACCTGGTGGCCCGACAGGTCGGCGAAGTCCTCGAGCACCGCGCGATGGACGAAGCCGGTGCGGCCGGTCCAGTTGTCTTCGGGCGTGGCGTTGGAGACCACGGGCACGTAGCGCAGGTTGGGCATCTCGGCCAGTTGCGCGCGCATCCAGTCGTCCATGTAGAGGTCCTCGGGCCGGCGGCCGCCCCAGTAGAGCGTGGCGGGCCGCCCGATGCCCTTGAACTTCATGTGCTCGAGCAGTGCCTTGATCGGCGCGAAGCCCGTGCCCGAGGCCAGCAGGATGATCGGCTTGTCGGCGTCCTCGCGCAGGAAGAAGCTGCCGTAGGGGCCTTCGATCCGCAGGATCTCCTTTTCCTTCATCGTGTTGAACACATGGTCGGTGAACTTGCCGCCGGGCAGGTGCCGCAGGTGCAGTTCGATGCCCGTGCCGGGCTCGGCCAGCGTGTGCGGCGCATTCGCCATCGAGTAGCTGCGGCGCGCGCCGTCGCGCAGGATGAACTCCACGTACTGGCCCGCATGGAACTGCAGCGGCTCGCCGGCCGGCAGCTGCAGGCGCAGCTTCATCACGTCGTGCGACAGCCGCGTGAGCGCGAGCACCCGCACCGGCATCTTGCGGATCGGCAGCGCGCCGGCCTCGGTGACCTGGCGCGATTCGAGAACCACGTCGCTCTTCGCATGCGCGCAGCAGGTCAGCACGTAGCCCGCGAGCTGCTCTTCGGCGCTCAGGGCCTTGCTCTGGTGCGGGCCGAGCTCGATCTCGCCCGAGAGCTTCTTGCACTTGCACGAGCCGCAGGCGCCGTCCTTGCAGCCGTAGGGCAGGCCGATGCCCTGCCGGATGCCGGCCGCGAGGATGGTTTCGTCGCCATGCACCACGAAATGACGCCCGCTGGGCTCGACGGTGATGGAAAAGCCCGCTTCGTGCGGCGCTGCAACAGTCATCGGTATTCTTCGGCTTCTTTCAGCCTGGTCTGAAAAGGGAAAGGAACCCGGATTTTGCCTTCAATCAATAGTCCTTCCGGCGCGCTGCCCGCCCGCTTCCGGCGCGAGCGCCTGCTGATCGTCGGATGCGGCGACGTTGGCCAGCGCGTGGCGCACCGCCTGGCGGGGCGCATGCAGCTGGCGGCGCTCACTTCATCGTCCGAGCGCGTGCCGGCCTTGCGAGCCGCGGGCATCCGCCCGCTCGTGGGCAACCTCGACGATCCCGCGAGCCTGCGCCGGCTGGCCGGCATCGCCACCCGCGTGCTGCATCTCGCCCCGCCCGCGCGCGACGGCGGCGCCGCCTGGTGGCGCGACCAGCGCACCACCGCGCTGGTCCGCGCGCTGCGGCTGCGCGCCGCGCCGCTGGCGCTGGTCTACGGCTCCACCAGCGGCGTCTACGGCGACTGCGGCGGCGCCCGCGTGAGCGAAACCCGCGCCGTACGGCCCGACACCCCCCGCGCGCACCGCCGCGTCGACGCCGAGCGCGCCGTGCGCTGGCTCGGCCGCAGCGCCGGCGTGCGCGCGAGCATCCTGCGCATCCCCGGCATCTATGCACCCGATCGCCCGAACGGCACGCCGCGCCAGCGCCTCGAACGCGGCACCCCCGTGCTGCGGCGCGAGGACGACGTGTTCACGAGCCACATCCATGCCGACGACCTTGCAAGCGCCTGCATCGCCGCCCTGTTCCGCGGAAGGCCCCAGCGCGTGGTGCACACCGCCGACGACACCGAGCTGCGTATGGGCGACTACATCGACCTGGCCGCCGATCTCTACGGCATGCCCCGCCCGCCGCGCGTGGCACGCAGCGAGGCCGAGCGGCAGCTGCCGCTGCAACTGCTGAGCTTCATGGGCGAATCGCGCCGGCTCGACAACACGCGGCTCAAGCGGGAGTTGCGCGTGCGGCTGGCGCACCCGACGGTGCACACCGGCCTGCGCGAAGCGCCGGCAGCATCGGCCTAGAAGCAGAGGGAACGCAGAAGAGGGGGCGATGCCAGGGACACCGTGGAACCGGCTCCGCCGGTCCACCGGTGTCGCCCCCGGAAGGGGGTTGGCGCAGCGACACGCAGTGCGCGAAGCCCGGGGGAGAGCCAGCCTGTGGTGCCCGGGGCCGGAATCGAACCGGCACACCTTTCGGTGGGGGATTAGCCCTCGCCGCGCGCCCAGTTCCAGATGCCACCCACCAAGTTGCAAGATTTGAGGAGGCACAAACTCGGATTGTTGATCACACCCGTGATATTGCCGTCAACACGAGGGAAGATTGCCCATGCCGCTGCGAGGGCGCCGCGCACTTGGCCGGTGAGCACGCCCTCGCGGGTTTGTTACTTTTTTGTTACCCTCGGAGTGAGCGCCGTTCGCGCTTGGAGGAGGGGTGTGATGAAGTCAGTACTTGTGGCGGCGACGCTTTTCGCTAGTGTCGCCCATGCCCAGACAGCGATCGGGCCTTGGTACGTCTCGGACATGAACGATGGCGCCGGCAGCTTTGTCGGCACGATCAATGACAGCGGCGGTATGTTTGGGAAGTATTGCTATGTCAACTCGCAATCGTGCGTGTGGATGATGACGGCGGACGTGGGCTGTGAAGCTGGCTCCGAGTACCCGGTGCTCTTGAACTCTGACAGTGGCGCGGCCCTGGTCACCGTATCGTGCAAGCCCATTGACGGAAAGAATCGCTACTTTTTCAATAGCTACACAGACGTGGATGATGCTGTGGCGCGCAGTTCGCGTATTGGATTCGCCTTTCCAATGGAGAGCGGTCAATTCCGCGTCACACGGTTTGATATTCGACAATCGACAGCCGCTATGAAAGCGCTAGAAACCAGGATGCGTAAACGCCCAGAGCGGCCCGGGCGGCCGGCGACCCGGGATACAACCCTCTAGGTGTCTTCTTTCTTCTCGGCCTGATTGGACGAGCCGTTCCCGAGCACTTCATCCCAGAAGCCTGAAAGACTGGAAAGCACCGAAGCCGCTTCTTGGAGCGCTGTGCGTCGCTCAGGCGATGAGTCGTCGATTGTTATGTTCGAATCAATCACACCGGTGATGTTGCCACCAACACGAGGGCGGGGCGACCAAAGCGCGCTACGATCCCGAACACAACACCGGAGGGATTGGAGATGCTTAGGTTGATGATCAGCGCAGCCTTGTGTGCTGCGCTAGCAGGGTGCGGAACCGCGCCCACAACAGCAACAAATGCTGAGTCATTCAAAAGGGTTCAGGACGGGCGCTATCGAGCGTCTGAACAGCCTTTGTTCGTAGACTGCGTGTTCGATGGCTTCCTGGGCGCCCAGAGCATGGCGATGGCCACGCATGTGCGCCAGACCAAACGAGCGAACGGGTATCGCATCGACGTAATTGCCCAAGCCTTTCAGTACATCGTGGCTGACATCAGAGATGACGGGACCTATGAGCTTCGCCGCTCGAAGTACTCAGAAGCCCTGCCGTTCGACAAAGAGATCAACGCGTCGGAGGCTTGCCTGAAGCAGTTCGCTGCACAGTAGCTCGGTAAGCGTCCGGCCATCCCACCTTGAATTGGTCATCGACAGCCGGCAAGAACGGCTGATGTCGTTGCAAGGTTGAGCGCACATAAGCGCCATCACGTTGCTCAGATGAACCAGTCCCCATACGCTCGTAGCCCTGACATATTTTTGCTTGGTCGCTGCGAGAGAGATGCGGACCAAGAAGTGCCCCATCAGGTGACCGACATGCAGCAACTTCGTTCCTCTATGGCTCAGGTCGTCGACATCTGTTGCATAGGCACCGGTGTACTGCCAACCTTTGTCTCGGCGCCGCCCTCTCCCGGTACTACCGACTGACAGACCCATTGATGTGGCTGCAAGTAGCGCTTGGTTGATCACTTGTTGACACATCACGAGCGAAAATCCCGTGTTCAAGCTTTCCGGTGTTTCGCGCTAGAACGCGCGAATGCCTCCGTCTCGCTCTCGACGCTACCCGTTGTTCCTTCGTTTACTCAGGCCCATCGATCCCCTCTACCCGGGCGCAGTGACGCCGGTCGCCTGGGAGGACGACTGCGCGCTCGAGGAGGCGAGTGGCGTGGTTTACATCGACACTCGCCAGTGCGCCCAGATGCGAGCCTGGGCGCGGCAGTTGCGCAAGCTGCACGCTTCTGACGAGACGTACAAGACGGAGAAGGGGCTGAGTCCCTTGAGCGCCGCGCCTCTTCGTGAGGCAAGCCTACGCGCGCTCGGAACAAGCCGCGATCTGTACTCCGAGGGCGGGCAAGAGGTGCGATCGGGCCGGCTAGCTGTGCGAGGCTACATCACCACTGATCTGCTCGCCGTCGTGACGGATCGGGTTAACGGCGATGCGGTCGGCTCCTATCCTTCTCGCTGGGGTGGATCGTCGATGCCGCGACGCGCCGCGGATACGGATGCCAGACTGCTTGCCGATCGCGCGCAGCGCACCGAAGAACAGCGCCGCTCCGCCGCAATAGCCCAGGAGGCCACTGATGCTCAAACCCGAATCGCTTCCCTCGAAGATGATCTGCGCCAGCGCTGCTGGCGCTGCTAACAGCCTGCGCGCAGCGGCCGCCGGTGCCGCCGGTCGAGCCCGCGCGCGTGCCTGCGCTCCCGCCCCAAGCTCGGGCCAGCCTAGTGGCGACCCCGTTGGGCTGCTCGTTGACGTGCTCGGCAGGGCTGACAAACGAGCGGGAGAGTTGGCGGAATACGCTGACCGGCTCCGCATTGCCAGCGTCGCCTGCGAGCGCTCCTACGACGGGCTGACCAAGTCTGATGGAGGCTCCTGGCCAAACCTACGGTAACTGTCCATCTCCAACTTCCCCAAGTTGGACTCGATGGAGTTGGTGACCGACCAGAACAAGGCGTCCTTTGCCGGAGTGCCACCCGTCAGGTGCAACATGCTTGTTGGGATGGCTACCCGCCTGAGTTGCGGCATGGAGAAAAAGGCTTTCGCCAGCGCCGCCTGATCCAGATGCCAAAGCATGCGCGCGGGAATCGCGCGTGTGATGTGCTCTTGTAGTCTTCCGGCGAACGCTCGGCCTCCTTCAGTCGGAGCGACTACCAACAGAGTGGCGCTGATCGTCGATAGCGCATTAAATTCAGAACCCGGAAAGCGGAGGACAGCAACATCGCCTTGCCTGGCTAAAGCCAGGAGCGGTGCGGGGTCGCGCATGACCAACTGATCCATATCGACCACTACAACAGGTCCCGCAGCCCGATCTAAAAGCTCCGGGAGGAGAAGATAGCGGGCGCACGAGTAGTAGGTTTTCCGTTCGATAATCTGCAAGCATTCCAGATCGACATGCTCTGTTGAGATCGTCACACCCGGCTTGCGGCGAAGCTCTTCCGCTAAGGCTGAGGCGGCTTCGTCTGGATTGATGACGTGAAGATGCAGCGCTCCGCGTCGCTCCGTGGATCGAGCAACGGAGCCCACGACTTCACGCGCGTACCTGCAGAAGTACACGCTGTCCGCTGCAGCGAAGAAAGTAGGTCCGTGCTCCGGGCCAACGATCTCGGGGAGGGCGGAGATCTTCCGAACTGGTGCAACTCCACCCGCGCAATCACTGAGGAGGACGCGTGTGTAAGTTGGTTGGCCCATGCCTGTCGCAACCGGCACGTCACGCTTAAAGAGTGCATCCGCCTCTTCAACTTTCCCCTGAGCCAACAGAACGCTGCCGAGGGCATACGCAACCCATGGGTTGTTCGATTGACAGAAATCGGCAAGGCGCAGCCACTCCTCGGCCCAGTGCAACTGGCCCTTTGCGCATTCCACGACCCCCTTACAGATTAGAACCTCAATCGAGACCTTCCCGTCGGGGGTGGACAACGCCATCGTGATTGGAATGTCCCCCTTCACGGCCAGACCCTGGTCGCAGTACATCTCTGCGAGGTGCAGCCAGCGCTGCGAGGTGGGGTGTAGGAATGCCGCGAGATGTAGAGCGTTGGCGGCGCTACTCAGGCGACCTCGCGCGATGTGCTCTTTCGATTTGACTGTTAACCGGTCTGCCGCGCGAACACGCCAATGCGGTTTGTTGCCTCGTTCATTTGCTTGTCCGAGCATGCTGTCCCCTAATTGTTACTGACGGCAACTATCGGCAAACATTCGAGTTCCGTCAACCGCATGCTTCAAGCGCTGATCTCGCGGCTACTCATCGGCCTCCGCGCCGCTGCTTCCGCCACTCCCAAGGCGGCACCGGCTCGGCGTCGCGCCAAAGCCCGACGCGAGTCAAGTGCTGCGGCGATCCTGACGGCGTGTCGATCGAGGGCGATACGAGGCCTCTTTCCGTCCGAGACAGCATCGATTGCGAGACCGCGGCCCGCCGCGCGAGGGCGGCGTCGAGGTCGTTGGCGTCAAGTCTCACATCACCGCTCGAACACGCGTGGCCCAGGATCGCCGGCCGTCACAGATTCGCGTTCTTCTTCGACGACAGCGACTGGAGGCATGCGTCGATGTTTCGTAGCTCGTAGGTCAGGCCGATCGTGAAATTTCCGGAGTTCACGGCGACAGCTTGTACTTTGATCGACCCCACGTCTCCTCCTTCCGAGGCGGGGATCTCCCAGAACGCTGCCAACGTCCTCTCCTTTCGTGCCAAGCCCATCGTCCAGTCGCGGGGCTCGCTCCAGATACTCCCCACTCGCAGAAAGTCGAACTTCTTCGGCGCTCCGTACTTGCTGGTCAAGGCCTCTTGCCAGCGCTTGAAGTCTGCTTGGACCTCATCACCGTAGACGCTCGTCTTCTTGTTCGGCGTCCAGGCGTTGATTTTGCATAGGCCTTCACCGGGCGCGATGACGAGCCAATAGGAGTCGAGGTCTTGGTGCCCTTGGGGCAGCGACCCGGCAATATAGAGGCCCGGCTGCGTGCCTTGCTTAAGAGGCGCCAGTTTGCCGATCGCTTCGGCGGTATCGCCTTGGTTGAGCCCGAATGGGCCAGCCGCAGCAGCCATCGCAGACGACGCCGTGGCAACGGCCACGAGAATTTGAATTGCCCTCATCCCTCTCTCCTCAAAGCCGTCATGGCCGAAATTCGTTTGTTTTCTCGGACTTGGCGATTCGCCTCCGAGTCCGCAGTGGTCATGCTGGTCGGCCGTTCCGATCAGCGTGCCGGCATGTTATTTTGATTCGTTTCGCGCCCGAGCCTACATCACCGCTCGGACATGCGTGTAGTCGGTCCCGGACTTGCCGACGCAGAGCTTGTTCCAGTCCGCCGGTTTTGAGCTGCTCACGGTGTCACTGACGCCGTAGTGCTCGGTCCGGTCGTTGAAGGAGTTGCGAGCCCGGTACTTGTAGCAGATCACCTTGTCCGGCAGGGGCGACACCGGGGGCTCTTCGCTGTTTGGTAAGTGCTCAGTCGCAGTCACGGTGCTGCGAAAACGATCCGCGTCGTGCCAGTACTCAGATACCGCCTAAGTCAGGAAGGCAATTGAATGGCTGCTCTGGGCTGCGGCGAAATGCGGAACGGCCTGCGGAAACGATGCGGAACGTCTGCGGCGATGTTGGCATCACTATCGCTGAATACGACGACAGCGCATGGTGCCCGGGGCCGGAATCGAACCGGCACACCTTTCGGTGGGGGATTTTGAGTCCCCTGCGTCTACCAATTTCACCACCCGGGCACGTCCGGAAGGAAGCCCAAAATTATGGCACAGTGGCTGGCATGAATTATCCGACGATCGAAGACGCCATCGGCAAGACGCCGCTGGTGGCACTGCAGCGCATCGAGGCCGCCGAGAACGCGAAGCGCGGCAACGTGATCCTCGCGAAGCTCGAAGGCAACAACCCCGCAGGTTCGGTCAAGGACCGTCCGGCGCTCTCGATGATCAAGCGGGCCGAGGAGCGCGGAGAGATCAAGCCGGGCGACACGCTGATCGAGGCCACCTCGGGCAACACCGGCATCGCGCTGGCGATGGCTGCGGCGATCAAGGGCTACCGCATGGTGCTGATCATGCCGGAGGACCTTTCGGTCGAACGCGCGCAGACGATGAAGGCCTTCGGCGCCGAGCTGGTGCTCACGCCCAAGAGCGGCGGCATGGAATACGCGCGCGACCTGGCCGAGCAGATGGTCGCGCAGGGCAAGGGCCGGGTGCTCGACCAGTTCGCCAACCCCGACAACCCGCGCATCCACTACGAGACCACCGGGCCCGAGATCTGGGCCGACACCAAGGGCAAGATCACGCACTTCGTGAGCGCGATGGGCACCACCGGCACCATCACCGGCGTTTCGCGCTTCCTCAAGGAAAAGAATCCGGCGGTGCGCATCATCGGCGCGCAGCCGGCCGAGGGCTCGCGCATTCCGGGCATCCGCAAGTGGCCGGCCGAGTACCTGCCGAAGATCTACGACCCGCGTCGCGTCGACGAGGAAATCAGCGTGAGCCAGAACGACGCGGAGGAAATGTGCCGCCGCCTCGCGCGCGAGGAAGGCATCTTCGGCGGCATCTCCGCGGCCGGCGCGCTCTGGGTGGCGCTCGAGGTGGCGAAGCAGGTCGAGAACGCCACCATCGTCTTCGTGGTGTGCGACCGCGGCGACCGCTATCTCTCTACCGGCGTGTTCCCCGCCTGAGACCGGCGCCGACGATGCCTCATCCCAAGTTCTGCCAGGCGTGCGCCACGCCGCTCGAATGGATCGCGCTGATGGAAGACGGCGGCCCGAAGGAGCGGCTGCGCTGCCCTTCATGCGGCCACACGCACTGGAACAACCCGACGCCGGTGCTCGCGGCCATCGTCGAGTACCGCGGCCAGGTGCTGCTGGCGCGCAATGCGGCGTGGCCGACCAAGATGTACGCGCTGATCACCGGCTTCATGGAGGCCGGCGAAACGCCCGAGGAGGGCATCTCGCGCGAGGTCAAGGAAGAGACCTGCCTCGACGTGAGCGCGCTGAAGCTCGTGGGCGTGTACGACTTCCAGCGCATGAACCAGGTCATCATCGCCTACCACGCGGTGGCCGACGGCGAGGTGAAGCTCTCGCCGGAGCTCGTGGACTACCGCCTTTACGACCTGCCGGCGCTCAAGTGCTGGCCCGCGGGCACCGGCTATGCGCTGGCCGACTGGCTGCGCACGCGCGGCCATGAGCCGGTGTTCTTCACCGAGGCCGAGAACGAAGAGCGGCGGCGCGGGCTGGTGCTGCCGTCCGAGGAACCCAAGCATGCAGATTGATCGCGAACTCGACACGCGGGGCCTGAACTGCCCGCTGCCCATCCTCAAGGCGAAGAAGTCGCTCAACGACATGGCGAGCGGGCAGCTGCTGCGCGTGGTGTCGACCGACCCGGGCTCGCTGCGCGACTTCCAGGCCTTCGCACGGCAGACCGGCAACGAGCTCGTCGATCAGCGGACCGAAGGCACGGACTTCATCCACGTGTTGAAGCGGCGCTGAGCGGCGGAAAAAGAAAAGGCCCTCGCGGGCCTTTTTTCATCGGCGCGCAGGGCGCCGTTCAGAGCTCGAGGCTGCGCAGGTATTCGCGGAACTGCGCGCCCACCTCGGGGTGCGCGAGCGCGAGCTCCACGCTCGCCTGCAGAAAGCCTTCCTTGCTGCCGCAGTCGTAGCGCGTGCCCTTGTAGGCGTATGCGTAGACCGATTCCTTCTTCATCAGCGCGGCAATGCCGTCGGTGAGCTGGATCTCGCCGCCCGCGCCCTTGGGCTGGTTGCGGATCTCCTCGAACACGCCGGGCGTGAGGATGTAGCGGCCCGCCACGCCGAGACGCGAGGGCGCGACCTCGGGCTGGGGCTTCTCGATCATGCGGTCGACCTTCACGAGGTCGTCGCCGATCGACTCGCCCGCCACGATGCCGTAGCGCTTGACGTGTTCGAGCGGCACTTCCTGCACCGCGAGCACCGAGGCGCCGAGCTTGCCGAAGGCGGCGGTCATCTGCGCGAGCACCGGTTCGCCACCCGCGGGGCCGACCATCAGGTCGTCCGCCAGCAGCACGGCGAAGGGCTCGTTGCCCACCAGGTGTTCGGCGCACAGCACCGCATGGCCCAGACCCAGCATGCGCGGCTGGCGCACGTAGGAGCAGGTCATGTCGTCGGGCATCACCGAGCGTGCGATTTCCAGCAGCGCGGTCTTGCCGCTGGCTTCGAGCTGGCTCTCGAGTTCGTAAGCCGTGTCGTAGTGATCTTCGATCGCACGTTTGTTTCGGCCGGTTACGAAAATCATGTCGCGGATGCCCGCTGCATAGGCTTCCTCGACCGCGTACTGGATCAGGGGCTTGTCGACGACCGGCAGCATTTCCTTCGGCTGCGCCTTGGTCGCGGGCAGAAAGCGGGTGCCGAAGCCCGCTACGGGAAATACGGCCTTGCGGATGCGTGTCGAGGGTGTGGGCATGGACAAATCGAGCGCCTGTTCGTTCGGTTGAAGAAGAAGGTTCTAGGACGTCGGCGGCGCAGTAGCCGCCCACTCCATGCTAACCCTTAGTCCGGCGCCCGATGTGTCAGCCGAGGCGCACAAGTTGGTCGTGCAAACGTGCCAAGGTGGCACTGAAGTCAGTCAATCGTTTGCGTTCCTGCTCGATCACCGCGGGCGGGGCCTTGGCCACGAAAGCTTCGTTGCCGAGCTTGCCGTTCACCTTCTGGATCTCGCCCTCGATGCGCGCGATCTCCTTGCCGATGCGCAGCTTCTCGGCCGCCTTGTCGATCTCCATGTGCAGGCACAGGCGCGCGCCGCCGACCACCGCCACCGGCGCGGCCTCGGCCGCCGCGGTCCACGAAGGCTCGTCGTCGAAGACCTTCACTTCCTTGAGCTTGGCGAGCGCCTGCAGCACCGGTGCCGCCTCGCGCAGGAAGGCCGCGCCCTCGGCGTCGTCGGCCACCGCATAGAGCGGCAGCCGCGTCGCGGGCGACACGTTCATTTCGCCGCGCAGCGTGCGGCAGGCATCCACCAGCGCCTTGAGCCTTGCCACGTGCGCCTCGGCCGCCTCGTCGATCTTGCCGGGCTGGCTCTGCGGATAGGCCGCCACCATGATCGACGCGCCTTCGCGGCCGGCCACCGGCGCCACCTTCTGCCAGAGTTCCTCGGTGATGAACGGGATCACCGGGTGCGCGAGGCGCAGCAGCGCCTCCAGCGTGCGGATCAGCGTGCGGCGGGTGGCGCGCTTCTGCGCGTCGTCGCCGGTCTGGATCTGCACCTTGGCGATCTCCAGGTACCAGTCGCAGAACTCGTCCCAGGCGAACTGGTAGATCGCGTTGGCCACGTTGTCGAGCCGGTACTCCTCGAAGCCCTTCGCCACCTCGGCCTCGACGCGCTGCAGCTGCGAGACGATCCAGAAGTCGGCGCGGCTGAACTTCAGGTAGCCGTGCGCCGGTCCGCCCACCGCGCATTCCTCCTTCGTGTGCTCGCGCAGGCCGCAGTCCTGGCCCTCGCAGTTCATCAGCACGAAGCGCGTGGCGTTCCAGAGCTTGTTGCAGAAGTTGCGATAGCCCTCGCAGCGCTTGCTGTCGAAGTTGATGCTGCGGCCGAGCGAGGCCAGCGAGGCGAAGGTGAAGCGCAGCGCATCGGCGCCGAAGGCCGGAATGCCCTCGGGAAATTCCTTCTGCGTGTTCTTGCGCACCGCGGGCGCGGTCTCGGGCCGGCGCAGGCCCTGCGTGCGCTTGTCGAGCAGCTCGGGCAGCGCGATGCCGTCGATCAGGTCCACCGGGTCGAGCACGTTGCCTTCGGACTTGCTCATCTTCTTGCCCTGCGCGTCGCGCACCAGGCCGTGGATGTACACGTCGCGGAACGGCACCTTGCCCGTGAAGTGCTTGGTCATCATGATCATCCGGGCGACCCAGAAGAAGATGATGTCGTAGCCGGTGACCAGCACGCTCGAGGGCAGGTAGAGGTCGAGCTCGGGCGTCTTCTCGGGCCAGCCGAGCGAGGAGAAGGGCACCAGCGCCGACGAGTACCAGGTGTCGAGCACGTCCTCGTCGCGGCGCAGCCGCTTGCCCGGCGCCTTGGCCTGCGCCTCGGCCTCGTCGTGCGCCACGTACACCTTGCCCTCGTCGTCGTACCAGGCCGGGATCTGATGACCCCACCAGAGCTGGCGCGAGATGGTCCAGTCCTGGATGTTCTCCATCCAGTGGTTGTAGGTGTTGACCCAGTTCTCGGGCACGAAGCGCACCTCGCCCGACTTCACCACGTCGATCGCCTTCTGCGCGATCGACTGACCGTCGGCGCCCGGGCGCGTCATCGCCACGTACCACTGGTCGGTGAGCATCGGCTCGACCACCGCGCCCGAGCGCGCGCAGCGCGGCACCATCAGCCGGTGCTTCTTGATCTCGACCATCAGCCCGAGCGTCTCGAGGTCGGCCACCACGGCCTTGCGCGCCACGAAGCGGTCCATGCCGCGGTACTTCTCGGGGGCGTTGTCGTTGATGGTGGCGTCGAGCGTGAGGATGCCGATCACGTCGAGCTTGTGACGCTGGCCGACCGCGTAGTCGTTGTAGTCGTGCGCGGGCGTGACCTTGACCACGCCGGTGCCGAACTCCTTGTCGACGTACTCGTCGGCAATGATCGGGATCAGCCGGCCCACGAGCGGCAGCCGCACCTGCTTGCCGATGAGGTGGCTGTAGCGCGCGTCCTCCGGATGCACCATCACGGCGGTGTCGCCGAGCATGGTCTCGGGCCGGGTCGTGGCCACGGTCAGCGTGCCGCTGCCGTCTTCGAGGGGATAGGCGATGTGCCAGAGGAAGCCGTCCTCCTCCTCGCTCTCGACCTCGAGGTCGCTGACCGAGGTCTTGAGCACCGGGTCCCAGTTGCCCAGGCGCTTGCCGCGGTAGATCAGCCCCTCTTCGTAGAGCGCCACGAAGGTCTGCGTCACGACCTTCGAGAGGTCGTCGTCCATCGTGAAGTACTCGCGGCTCCAGTCGACCGTGTCGCCCATGCGGCGCATCTGGCTGGTGATGGTGTTGCCGCTCTTCTCCTTCCACTCCCAGACCTTGGCGACGAAGTTCTTGCGCGCCTCGGCGGGCGTCGGGCCCATGTCGTGGCGGCTGATCTTCTGCTCCTGCAGCTGGCGCTCCACCACGATCTGCGTGGCGATGCCCGCATGGTCGGTGCCGGGCACCCAGAGCGTGTTGTCGCCCTTCATGCGGTGGTAGCGCGTGAGGCTGTCCATGATGGTCTGGTTGAACGCATGCCCCATGTGCAGCGTGCCCGTCACGTTGGGCGGCGGCAGCTGGATCGCGAACGAGTCGGCGCCGTCCTTCGGCTGCTGCGTGCCGCGGAAGCCGGCCCTGGCATAGCCGCGCTTTTCCCATTCCGGCCCCCAGTGCGCCTCGATGGCGGCGGGTTCGAAGGATTTGGACAGGCTGTCGAGGCCGGGCTGGGCGGTGGGGATGGTGGGTTCGCTCATGGCAAATGCAAAACGGCACCCTCGGGTGCCGCTGGTGACAGGGTGGGATTGGCGGGGATTTTACCGGCGCCCTCCGCGTCACGGCGGCCACTGATAATTCCGCCATGCTGTTCCTGCTTTCCCCCGCGAAGTCGCTCGACTACGAGACCCCCGTTCCCGCCGAAGTCCCCGCCACCATCCCCCATTTCGAGGCACCGCGCGGTCCCTCGACCGAGCTGATCCGCCTGCTGCGCGAGAAGTCGCCGCAGCAGATCGCGACGCTCATGCATCTGTCGGACAATCTTTCCGCGCTCAACGTCGCGCGCTACAAGGCCTGGTCCGGCAGGAGCACGCCCGAGAACGCGCGCCAGGCCGCCTTCGCCTTCGACGGCGACGTCTACGGCGGCCTCGACGCACGCTCGTTCACGCCCGCCCAGCTCGACTGGGCGCAGGCGCATGTCTGCATCCTCAGCGGCCTCTACGGCGTGCTGCGCCCGCTCGACCTGCTGCAGCCCTACCGGCTCGAGATGGGCACCGCCCTGGCCAACCGGCACGGCAAAGACCTCTACGCCTTCTGGGGCTCGCGCATCGCGGACCATCTGAACGAACGGCTCGCGGCCGACCGCACGCCGGTGGTGGTCAACCTCGCCTCGCAGGAGTACTTCCGCGCGGTGGACCGCAAGGCGCTCAAGGCCCGCGTGGTCGAATGCGTGTTCGAGGAATGGAAGACCGACCGCTACAAGATCGTGAGCTTCCATGCCAAGCGGGCGCGCGGCCTGCTCGCGCGCTGGGCCGTGCTGCACAAGGCCGCCACGCCGCGGGCGCTGGAAAAATTCGACCTCGAGGGTTATGGTTTCGACGCCGAGGCGTCGGCGCCCGAACGACTCGTTTTCAGGAGAAAGACTTGATATGTCCCAAGCGATCAGTCCCGAACTGAGGGAGTGGCTGGTGTCGCAGCTCGCGGCCGGGCACTCGGTGCCCGCGCTGCGCGCGTCCATGCGCGCGGCGGGCTGGCAGGACGCGGCCACCGACCTCGCGCTCGCGCAGCTCGAAGCCGGCTTTCCCCACGTCGAAACCGCCCGCGCGCCGAAGCGCACCGAAATGCCCGGCCCCGACCTCGAAGGCGCGCCGCTCTACATCGATGCCGGCGACCGCCGGGTGCAGGTGCTGCAGACGCTGCGCCATCCGCGCGTGGTGGTGTTCGGCAACCTCGTCTCGCCCGAGGAATGCGAGGCCCTGATCGCCGCCGCGCGCGTGCGCCTCGCGCGCTCGCTCACGGTCGAGACCCGCACCGGCGGCGAGGTGCTCAACGTCGACCGCACGAGCGAGGGCATGTTCTTCGAGCGCGGCGAGAACGAATGCGTCGCGCGCCTCGAAGCGCGCATCGCGAAGCTGCTGCGCTGGCCGCTCGAATTCGGCGAGGGCCTTCAGATCCTGCGCTATGCGCCCGGTGCCCAGTACCGGCCGCACTACGACTATTTCGATCCCGACGAGCCCGGCACCCCCACCATCCTCAAGCGCGGCGGCCAGCGCGTCGGCACGCTGGTGATGTACCTGCAGGAGCCCGAGCAGGGCGGCGCCACCACCTTCCCCGACGTCGGCCTCGAGGTCGCACCCGTGCGCGGCACCGGGGTGTTCTTCAGCTACGACGAACCCGATCCCGCCACCCGCACGCTGCACGGCGGCGCGCCGGTGCTCGCGGGCGAGAAGTGGGTCGCGACCAAGTGGCTGCGCGAGCGCGAATTCAAGTAGGAACCCGGAAAGGCATGAAGCGCCAGGCCAACGGACTGCAGATCGAGGTCGACGACACCGGCGGCGAGGGCCGTCCCGTCGCGCTGCTCATCATGGGCCTGGGCATGCAGCTGGTCGGATGGCCCGACGAGTTCGTGCAGGGGCTGGTGCGCGCGGGCTTCCGCGTGGTGCGCCACGACAACCGCGACGCCGGGCTCAGCGAGGGCTTCGACCATGCCGACACCGGCAACATCGTCTGGGAAAGCATCCGCCAGAAGCTCGGCCTGCCGGTGCGCTCGCCCTACACGCTGGCCGACATGGCGCGCGATTCGCTCGGCGTGCTCGATGCGCTCGGCATCGAACGCGCGCACGTCATCGGCGCCTCGATGGGCGGCATGATCGCCCAGCACGTCGCGGCCGAGGCGCCCCGGCGCGTGAAGAGCCTCGTGAGCATCATGAGCTCGAGCGGCGCGCGCGGCCTGCCCGGGCCAAAGGCCGAGGTGGCCGCGATGCTGCTGCGCCGTCCGCTCGGCGGCAGCGAGGCCGAACTCGTGGCCCACAGCATCCGGCTGCTGCGGCTGATCCAGAGCCCCGCGTATCCCGAAAGCGACGAGCGGCTCGCCCGCCGCCTCACCTTCAGCATGCGCCGCGCCTACCGGCCGGCCGGCATCTTCCGGCAGATGCTCGCGATCGGCGCCGATGCCGAACGCCCCGGGCTGCTGCCGCGCATCGCGGCGCCGACCCTGGTGCTGCACGGCGAAGCCGACGCGCTGGTGCCGATCGCCTGCGGCGTCGACACTGCCAGGCGCATTCCGGGCGCGAAGTTCGTCGCCATTCCCGGCATGGGCCACGACCTGCCGCCCGAGGTGTGCGCCATCCTCGTCGATCACATCGCGCCGTTCCTGCATGCGGCCGAAGAACACCACGGAACATCATGAGCCTGGACAACATCCCCTCGAACCCCAACACGCCCGAGCAGTCGCAGCTGGGCCGCGCCTCGGCCTATGCCGACCGCTACGACCCGACGCTGCTCTTCCCGATCCCGCGCGCCACGCAGCGCGAGGCCATGGGCATCCAGGCCGGTGCCTTGCCCTTCTTCGGCGCCGACCTCTGGACCGCCTTCGAGGTCAGCTGGCTCAACCTGCGCGGCAAGCCGCAGCTCGCCATCGCGCACTTCACCATTCCCTGCGAGACGCCCAACATCATCGAGAGCAAGTCGTTCAAGCTGTACCTCAACAGCTTCAACAGCACGCCGTTCGCGAGCCTGGAGGCCGTGCGCGAGCGCCTGCGCGCGGACCTCTCCGAAGCCGTGTGGCGCGGCAGCGACCAGGCCGCGGGCATCGGCGTGAAGCTGCTCGCGCCCGACATGTTCGACCGCGAGCCGGTGCACGAACTCGACGGTCTCGACCTCGATCGCCTCGACATCGAGTGCACCCACTACCAGCCCGCGCCCGAGCTGCTGTCGAGCGATGCCAGCCAGCCGCCGGTCAACGAGACGCTCACGAGCCGCCTGCTCAAGAGCAACTGCCTCGTCACCGGCCAGCCCGACTGGGGCAGCGTGCAGATCCGCTACAGCGGCCCGGCCATCGATCAGGCGGGCCTGCTCGCCTACATCGTGAGCTTTCGCAACCACAACGAGTTCCACGAGCCCTGCGCCGAGCGCATGTTCATCGACATCTGGAACCGCTGCAAGCCGAACAAGCTCGCGGTCTACGCGCGCTACACGCGGCGCGGCGGGCTCGACATCAACCCGTTCCGCACGAGCTGGCCGCAGGCGCTGCCGCCGAACGTGCGCACCGCGCGGCAGTAGCGTCGGCAGCGGCGGCCGGCGCGCGCCCGCCGAAGCCCCTCTTCGGAAACACCGAACCCGCGCGCGCCTTCGCTGTGGCATCCTGAACTTCGCCGTCGCGGACCCGCGGCGGCGGGCTCCCGAAGCAGCAGAGAAGGACACAGGCACATGCTCGAAGGAAAAGTGGTCGTCGTCACCGGCGCGGGCGGCGGCATCGGGCGCGACATCGCGCTCGCCATGGCGCGCCACGGCGCCCGGATGGTGGTCAACGACATCGGCGCCGCGCTCGACGGCGCGGGCGGCAGCGCAGGGCCGGCGCAGCAGGTGGTCGAGGAGATCCGCGCCGCCGGCGGCGAGGCCGTGCCCAGCATCGACAGCGTGGCCGAGGCCGCGAGCGCCGCGCGCATCGTCGACTGCGCGCTGCAGCACTTCGGCCGCATCGACGCGGTGGTCAACAACGCCGGCATCCTGCGCGACCGCTTCTTCCACAAGATGTCGGTCGACGAATGGGACGCGGTGATCAAGGTGCACCTGTACGGCGCGTACTTCGTGAGCCGCGCGGCCGCCACCCACTTCAAGGCGCAGGAATCGGGCGCCCTGGTGCACATGACTTCCACCTCCGGCCTCATCGGCAACTTCGGGCAGGCCAACTATGCGGCCGCCAAGCTCGGCATCGCGGCGCTGTCGAAGTCGATCGCGCTCGACATGCAGAAGTTCAACGTGCGCTCCAACTGCATCGCGCCCTTCGCATGGAGCCGCATGATCGGCGCCATTCCCACCGACACCGACGCGCAGCGCGCGCGCGTCGACAAGATCAGGCAGATGACGCCCGCCAAGGTCGCGCCGCTCGCGGTGTACCTCGCGAGCGATGCCGCGGCGGCGGTGAACGGCCAGATCTTCTCGGTGCGCAACAACGAGATCTCGCTCATCAGCCAGCCGCGGCCGGTGCGCTCGATCCACCGTTCCGAGGGCTGGACGCCCGAGAGCATCGCCGAGCACGCCATGCCGGCGATGCGCGCGAGCTTCCATCCGCTCGAACGCTCGGCCGACGTGTTCAGCTGGGACCCGGTCTGAATCCTGGCCGCCCGGGGACAAACCCTGGGGCCGGCGCGCAGGGCGCCGTTCGCCGGACAATGCGGCTTCCGTCGGTTTCTTCTTCTGGTGCGCGCGTCCGGTGAATCTGCATTTCGACTTGTTCGACCTCAAGCTCTTCGTCTACGTGGCCGATGCGCGCAGCCTCACGCGCGGCGCCGAGAAGGCCTGCATCTCGCTCGCGGCCGCCTCCACCCGCATCAAGCAGATGGAGGAGGCGGTGGGCGGCAAGCTGCTGCACCGCAGCGCGCAGGGCGTGAGCCTCACGGCGGCCGGGCAGGCGGTGCTCTACCACGCCAAGCGCGTGATGCAGCAGATGGAGCACCTGCGCTGCGACATGCAGGACTTCGGCAAGGGCATCAAGGGCCATGTGCGCGTGTTCGCCAACACCACCTCGATCACCGAATACCTGCCGCAGAAGCTCGCGGGCTTCCTCACGCAGCATCCCGCGGTGCAGGTCGATCTGCGCGAGTACCTCAGCGAGGAGATCGTGCGCGCGGTGGCCGACGGCGAGGCCGACATCGGCATCCTCGCGGGCGACGTGCACACGGGCGATTTCGATGCGCGCGCCTTCGGCCGGAACCAGCTCGTGCTGGTGGTGCCCGTCGCGCATCCGCTGGCGGGCGCGGCCTCGGTCGCCTTCGCCGACACGCTCGACGAGCAGCACGTCGGCCTGCACCACGGCAGCGCCATCCACCGCTTCCTGCAGCGCCGCGCCGAACTCGCGGGCCGCGGCTTCAACCCGCGCATCCAGGTCAGCAGCTTCGAGGCCATCTGCCTGATGATCGAGGCCGGCGTCGGCATCGGTGTGCTGCCTTCGTCCTCGGCCCAGCGGCTCTCGCTCGCGATGCGCATCGCGACCGTGCCCCTCAGCGACGCCTGGGCCGAACGCGAGCTCAAGCTGATCGCGCGCGGACGCGACCAGCTGCCGGCCTCCGCGCGCGAGCTGTTCGACCACCTCGTCACGCCCTGAGCCGATGTCCGCCGATCCGAAGTCGCTCCGCCTCTTCGTGGCCGTGGCCGACCACGGCAGCATCAGCGAGGGCGCCAAGCGCTGCCACATCGCGCTCGCGGCCGCGAGCAAGCGCATCTCCGACCTCGAAGCGCGCGCGCGGCTGCCGCTGCTGGTGCGGCATGCGCGCGGCGTCACGCTGACCTCGGCCGGCCACGGCCTGCTGCTGCATGCGCGCGCGGTGCTCTCGGCCATGGACCGGCTCGGCGCCGAGCTCGACGACTTCCAGCACGGCGTGGCGGGCGTGGTCAGCATCACCGCCAATGCCTCGACCATCGCGCAGTTCCTGCCGGCGCAGATCGGATCGTTCCTGCGCCTGCATCCGGTGCTCAAGATCGACCTGCAGGAGCGCGCGAGCACCGAGGTGGTGAAGGCGGTGCAGGCCGGCCTGGCCGACATCGGCGTGATCGAGGGCCGGACGCCGGCCGAGGGCCTCGAATGCCTGCCGTACCGCAGCGACGAGCTGGCGGTGGTGGTCGCGCGCGACCATCCGCTCGCGCGGCGCAAGCGCATCGGCGTGGAGGAGGTGCTGCGCCACGACCATATCGTGGTGCGCGAAGGCACCGCGCTGCACCGGGTGCTGGTGGCCGCCGCGCTCGAGGCGCAGCTGCCGCTCAAGGTGCGCATGCAGGTCGGCAGCTTCGACATGGTCTGCCGCATGGTCGAGCAGGGCGTGGGCATCGGGCTGCTGCCCTATGCGGCGATCGTGCCGCAGCTGCAGTGGCTGAAGCTGCGCTGCCTGAAGCTCGATGCGCCCTGGGCGGCGCGCCAGCATCTGCTGTGCGTGCGCAAGCAGCAGGCGCTCACGGTGGCGGCGCGTTCGGTGCTCGACCACCTGCGCCGGCCGGACTGACCCGCCGGCCGGGCGAGGCTTCGCGCCCGGCGAAGCCTCAGGCTCGCCAAAAACGAATTGTTCTCCCGCCGCGCCCGCGCAAAGATGCGGCTGCACCCCCGAAGGAGACACTCTTGAAGATCGTTCGCGTCAGCGCCACGCCGCTGAACATTCCCGTCACCATCGACGTGGTCGGGCTGAACAAGCAGACCTCGCTCTCGATGTGCCTGGTCGAGATCGAGACCGACACCGGCCTCGTGGGCCATGGCATGACCGCCATCACCGAGGAGGAGATCGTCGCCGCCGCCGTGCGCGAGGTGGCAGGCCCCGCGCTCGTCGGCGAAGACCCGATGGCCACCGAGCGCCTCTGGGAGAAGCTCTACTGGCTGCTCTCGCCGCGCGGCCAGACCGGCTATGCGAGCCATACCATCGCCGCGCTCGACATCGCCCTGTGGGACCTGAAGGGCAAGGCGCTCGGCCAGCCGCTCTGGCGGCTCTTCGGCGGCGCGCGCGCCAAGGTGCCGGTGTATGCCACGTTCGGCTTCGGCTTCTTCGAGCGCGACCAGCTCGCCGCGGCCGCGAAGCTCTGGGTGTCGCAGGGCTTCCAGCGCCTGAAGATGACCGTGGGCAACCATGCGCTCGCGCGCCGCGACGAGCCGCGCCCGCTCGACGAGGTGATCGCCGAGGACATGCGCCGCGTCGCGGCCGTGCGCGAGGCCGTGGGTCCCGACGTGAAGCTCTATGTCGATGCCAACTGCGGCCTCGACCTGTTCCATGCGAGCGAACTCGCGCAGCGCATCGAGCCCTACGGCATCAGCTTCTTCGAGGAGCCGCTGACGCAGAACGACGTGCGGCAGATGGCGCAGCTGCGCACGCGCACCCGCATTCCGCTCGCCTGCGGCCAGAACGAGGGCCTGGCCTTCCGCTTCCGCGACCTGCTGGTGCAGCAGGCGGCCGACGTGCTGCAGCCCAACGTGACGATCTCGGGCGGCTATTCGCAGTGCCTCAAGATCGCAGGCATGGCGGCGGCCTTCAACGTGCAGATCGACAACGGCGGCGCCTGGCCCTTCCACAACATGCACCTGCATGCGGGCGTGTCGAACGGCGGGCTGGTCGAGTACCACTACGTCGCGGTGCAGATGCTCAAGCAGGTCTTCGACGGCCTGCCGGTGCCGGACCAGGGCTGGCTCACGCTGCCCGAGGCGTCGGGCCTGGGCTTCTCGCCCAATGCCGATCGCGTGCGCGAGCTCGCGAAGCTGCCGACCTCGCAAGGCAAGGGCAAGGCCTGACCCGACCCTTCTTCTTTCCCCGAACAGGCCGCGCAGACGGCCACCGACCGAGACCCTTGGAGACACGATGAAAGCCAAAGACGATATTCCTCAGCCCGCACGCCGGCATGCGCTGCGCGCGGCCGTGGCCCTGGCCCTGGCCCTTGCGGGCGCGCTCGCCGCGCCCGCGGCCTGGGCCCAGAAGTACCCCGACAAGCCGATCCGCCTCGTCGTCGGCTACTCGGCCGGCGGCGGGGTCGATGCGGTCGCGCGGCTGCTCGGTACGCGGCTGTCGGCGGTGCTCGGCCAGCAGGTCATGGTCGACAACCGCACCGGCGCCACCGGCCTGATCGCGGCCGAGTACGTCGCCAAGTCGGCGCCCGACGGCTACACGCTGATGATGGGCGACAGCGCGCTGCTGGCCGCCAAGCTGCTGCAGCCGAAGATGACGATCGATCCGCTCACCAGCTTCAGGCCGGTGGCCGGGGCCTTCATCTCGCCGCTGATGATCGTCACGGGCAACGACTTCCCCGCGAAGACGCCGGCCGAATTCGTGAAGGAACTCAAGGCGCACCCGGGCCGCTATTCCTATGCCACCTCGGGCGTCGGCACGGTGCACCACCTGGGCTTCGAGATGCTCAAGCAAATGAGCGGCAGCCGCGTGGTGCACGTGCCCTACCGCGGCGCCGCGCAGATCGTGCCCGACGTGGTCGGCGGCCAGGTGCCGATCGGCGTGGTCAGCGCCACGGCCGGCATGGCGCAGGCGAAGGCGGGCAAGCTGCGCGCGGTGGCGCTCATGAACAGCGCCAAGCTCGAAGGCGCCGAGGGCGTGCCGGCGCTCGCCGAAGCGCTGCCGGGCTTCGACGTGGCGCCGCGCATCTTCGTGCTCGCGCCGGCCGGCACGCCCGACGAGATCGTCGACAGGCTCTCGGCCGCGGTGAAGACCGTGCTCGACGCGCCCGAGACCGGTACCGCCGCCACCGCGCAGGGCACGCTGCGCGCCTACGCCACGCCGGCGCAGCTCGGCAAGGACCTGGCCGAGGAGACGAAGCGCTGGCAGCGCCTGATCGCCGAGCAGCAGATCGTGGCCGAGGGCAAGTAGATGGGCACCGCAACCCCGCACCTGGGCCTGATCGTTCCGCCCGCCGCGGGCGCCGTGCCGGTGGATGGACCGCTGCTCTACGGCGACCGCATCCGCTTCAGCGCGCTGGGGCTCGGCCTGGGCGAGATCTCCACCCGCGGCTACACCGAGGTGATCGATTCGGTGGTCGAGAAGGCCGTGGCGCTCCGGGCGCAGGGCGTGAGCGCGGTCTCGCTCATGGGCACCTCGCTGAGCTTCTTCCGCGGCGCGGCCTTCAATGCGGAGCTGCAGGCCGAGATGGCGCGCGCCACGGGCCTGCCCTGCACCACGATGAGCAACGCCATCGTCGGCGCGCTGCGCCACCTCGGCGTGCGGCGCGTGGCGGTGGCCACGGCCTACATCGACGAGGTCAACGCGCAGCTGCGCCGCTACCTCGAGGACAGCGGTTTCGAGCCGCTCGCGCTCGAGGGCCTCGCGATCTCCGACGTGCAGGCGGTGGGCCGCGTGCCCACGCAGGTATTGGTCGATCTCTGCCTGCGCGTGTTCGACGCCCAGCCCGGCGCCGACGGCATCCTGATCTCCTGCGGCGGCCTGGTCACGCTCGATGCGGTGCGCGAGGTCGAGGCGCAACTCGGCGTGCCGGTGGTGTCGAGCTCGCCCGCAGGCTTCTGGGACCTGGTGCGCACCGCAGGGCTCGATGCGCGCGCGCTGGGGAAGGGGAGGCTGTTCGGGTGATCGAAGGCTGTCGAAGACGGGCTTCCGGACGCAGAGGACGCGAAGATCCCGCGAAGAGCGCAAAAAAACAGCCAATCAAATTTTTAGGTCTTCCTTTCGCGTCCTTCGCGAAACCTTCGCGTCCTCTGCGTCCGGCTGCCCGCTCCCGCATTCACCCCAGCCATCGCCCCACACGCGCAGTCTCCTCGAGCGCCCAGATGCGCCCGCACAGCGCCTTCGCTTCCTCGGCCGAAACCCCGTCGCCATAGCGCGCAAGCCGCTGCATCTTGTCTTCGATCTCGGCGCGGCTCAGGCTGTTGCCCGGATCGCCCTTGGGCTCGTCCACGCGCCCGTGCAGCAGGCGGCCGTCGGCGGTGTGCACGCTGACCTTGCCGATCCAGCGCGCGGGGTAGGCCGCGTCGACCTCGGCATCGAGTTCCATCGCCACCTTGTCGCGGAACGCCGCCACCTCGGCCGCGAGGAAATCGCGGTCGAATTCGCCCAGGCCCGCGCGGCCGTGCACCGCGATCAGCCCCAGCACCGTGCCCATCGAGAACTTGCCCTGGTGCACCGTGGCCGGCACCGTCACGCGGCCGAGCACGTCGATCGCGCCCTGGTGCACGTGCGCCGTCACGCGCGCCACGTCGGCGGGCGCGAGGCGGTGCTGCGTCATCACCTGCAGCAGCGCATCGGCCGCGGGATGCGTGTGGCGGCACGAGGCGTGGTACTTGAACGAGGTCTCGGCCAGCGCCCAGCGCGTGCCGAGGCGGTCGGTGAGCCGGGCCGGATCGGCATCGCTCGACATGCCGGCCGCGAGCCCCTGCGCGCCTTCGAGGATCTTCGCGGCGCCGGTGAAGCCGTCCTGCGCGAGGTAGGCCGACATCAGTCCGCTCGCGGCCGCATGGGCGCAGTGCAGTTGCTTGGAGTCGGCCGCATCGCGCAGGAACTCCCACAGCCCCGCCGACTGCGTGCCCGCCGAGCCGAAGGCATGCAGCATCTGCTGCGGCGACAGCCCGAGCAGCCGGCCCACCGCGGCGGCGGCCGCGAGGGTGCCCGCGGTCGCGGTGGTGTGGAAGACCTTGTAGTGCGAACGCCCGAGGAACTCGCCCGCGCGGATGCCCACCTCGTAGCCCGCGACCACCGCCGTGAGCAGCTGCGCGCCGCTCGCGCCGAGGCTCTGCGCCACCGCGAGCGCGGGTGCGATCACCACCGCCGCCGGATGGAACACCGAGCCGTTGTGCACGTCGTCCTGCTCCACGAAATGCGAGGCCGCGGCATTGACCAGCGCCGCGAACATCGGCGACGTGGTGCGGCGCGAGGTCAGCAGCTCGCTCGGCCCGTCGGCCGGGCCCATCGTCAGTGCGAAGCGTTCGATGCTCTGCACCGGCCGCGCGCTGCGCGCCGCGAGCACCGAGCCCAGCCAGTCGAGCATCAGGTCCTCGGTGCGGCGCAGCACGGGTGCGGGAATGTCGGCGAGCTTCAACTCGGCAGCGAAGGCCGCGAGCACCAGGCTGGGATGGTCGATGGTGGCGGAAGTCATGAAGGATCCTTTCGTGGAACACCGAGGAACCGGCTTTGCCGGGCCTCAGGTGTTGCCCCCGGTAGGGGGTTGGAGAAGCGACACGAAGTGCGCGAAGCCTGAGGGCGAGTCAAAAAGATCGGGGCAGGCCGAGCATGTGCTCGGCCACGTAGCTCAGGATCAGGTTGGTCGAGATCGGCGCCACCTGGTAGAGCCGCGTCTCGCGGAACTTGCGTTCGATGTCGTATTCGCAGGCGAAGCCGAAGCCGCCATGGAACTGCAGGCAGGCATTGGCGGCTTCCCAGCTCGCCTTGGCCGCGAGGTACTTCGCCATGTTGGCCTGCGCGCCGCAGGGCTCGCGGGCGTCGAACAGCCGGCAGGCCTCGTAGCGCATCAGGTTCGCGGCCTCCACCTCGACGAAGGCCTCGGCGATCGGGAACTGCACGCCCTGGTTCTGGCCGATCGGCCGGCCGAACACCACGCGCTCCTTGGTATAGGCCGTCACGCGGTCGATGAACCAGTAGCCGTCGCCGATGCATTCGGCCGCGATCAGCGTGCGCTCGGCATTGAGCCCGTCGAGGATGTAGCGGAAGCCCTGGCCTTCCTCGCCGATCAGGTTCTCGGCCGGGATCTCGAGGTTCTCGAAGAACAGCTCGTTGGTCTCGTGGTTCACCATGTTGAGGATCGGCCGCACCGTGAGCCCCTGGCCGATGGCCTCGCGCAGGTCGACGATGAAGATCGACATGCCTTCCGACTTCTTCTTCACTTCCGCGAGCGGCGTGGTGCGCGCGAGCAGGATCATCAGGTCCGAATGCTGGATGCGCGAGATCCACACCTTCTGGCCGTTGACGACGTAGCGGTCGCCCTTCCGCACGGCCGTGGTCTTGATCTTCGTGGTGTCGGTGCCGGTGGTGGGCTCGGTCACGCCCATGGACTGCAGCCGCAGCGTGCCGTTCGCGATCTTCGGCAGGTAGGCGCGCTTCTGTTCTTCGCTGCCGTGGCGCAGCAGCGTGCCCATGTTGTACATCTGGCCGTGGCAGGCGCCCGAGTTGCCGCCGCAGCGGTTGATCTCTTCCATGATCACCGAGGCTTCGGTGAGCCCGAGGCCCGAGCCGCCGTATTCCTGCGGAATCAGCGCGGCCATCCAGCCGGCGCGCGTGAGCGCATCGACGAACTCGGCCGGATAGCCGCGCGCCTCGTCGATCCTGCGGAAGTAGGCATCCGGAAACTGCGCGCACAGGCCGCGCACCGCGTCGCGGATCTCGGGAAAGCTTTGGTCGTTGGCGTTGTTCATCGTGCGGCGGCGTCCTGGCGCGGTTCGCTCGCTTCCTTCTCCACGCGCTGCCAGATCTCGATGGCCATGGGATCGTCGATCTCCTCGAGCAGGTGGCCCACGAGCCCGATCGCGCGCGCCATCACGCCCAGGCCGCGGATGATCTTCCACGGAAAGCCGAACTCGGCGGCAATGGCGCCGATGGCGCCGGTGGCATTGACCGGCAGCGACTTGCCCGAGACGCGCTCGGCTTCTTGCTGCACCGCCTGCATCAGCGCGACGTAGTGCGTCGAGAGGCCGTTCTGCGCCGCGATCTCGAAGAGCCGCGGCGTGCGCGGATCGGCCGGCTTGTGCAGCGGATGCCCGAGGCCCGGCACGATCTGCCGGCGCGCGCGGTGGTCGGCAACGATCTGCTTCGCCATCTCGGCGAGCGGTCGCGCGGGCTGCTGGCCGAAGGGGATCGCCTCGTAGAGCATCTTCGCCGCGCCTTCGGTGCTGCCCACGAACACCGTGCCCAGGCCGCAGAGGCCCGCGGCCACCGCGGCCTGCAGCGCCTCGGGCGCGCCCGCGTAGGTCAGGCGCGCGGCCAGGGCGCTTGGCGTGATGCCGTGCTCGACCAGCGTCACCACGATGGCGTTGAAGGTGACCGATTCCTGCGGCGTGGGAATGCGGCCCGTGAGTTCGAGAAAGGCCATGTCGCCGAGATTCAGGTGGCCGAGGATCTCGGAGGGCAGGTCGCGCCCGCGCACCGTGATGCGGTCGGGCGTGCTGCGGCCGAGCTCGGTGTGCAGCGGCTTCTTGATGATCGGTGTCGTCGTCATGCCCCGAATCTATGCCGCCGCGCGCGCCGGTGGTTCTGCGATTGCGAAACCCTCCCTTCCGCAAATGCGAATGCCGCGCGCGGCATGCTTCTGCGACGCTGCGGCGATGGACAACGAATCGCTCTCGGCCGTGCACGAGGCCGCGCTCGACTACTTCACCCGCAGCCGCGCGCTGCAGCGGCGGCGCGCGCTCGCCGAAGCAAAGGACGGCGACGAGGCGCAGGACTGGCCCGCGATCGCCGGGCTCGGCTGGGCCGGCATGCTGGCGCCGGAGTCGGCCGGGGGCCTGGGGCTCGGCCTCGCGGGCGCGGCCCAGATCCTGCGCGCCGCGGGCGCGCATGCCGCGCCCGAGCCGCTGCTGGCGGTGGCCGGGCTCGGCGCGCTGCTGCTCGCCCAGCTCGACACGCCGGCCGCGCGTCGGCTGCTCGCCGACCTCGCGGTGGGCCGCAGTCTGCCCGCGCTCGCGTGGCAGGAAAGCGCGGGCGACCTGAGCGCCGTGCCGCTGGCCTGCGGCTGCGAGCCGCGCGCGGGCCATGCGGGCGGCGTGCTGCTGCAGGGCGAGAAGCTCATGGTGCTGCCCGGCGCGGCGGCGAGCGGCTGGCTGGTGTCGGCGCGCGGCAGCGGCGACGCGGTGCTGCTCTGGGTGCCGCGCGGCACCGCGGGCGTGGTCGAAACGCCGGTGCCGCTGGTGGACGGCAGCCAGGCCGCGAGCCTGCGCTTCGAGCAGGTCGCGCTGCCGCCCGGGGCGGTGCTGGCCGAAGGGCCGGCGGCCGAGGAGGCGCTGCGCCGCGCGCTCGCGGCGGGCCAGATCCTGCAGGCCGCCGAACTGCTGGGCGCGGGGCAGGCGATGCTCGAGCGCACGCTCGCGTACCTGCGCACGCGCACGCAGTTCGGCCAGCCGATCGGCAGGTTCCAGGCGCTGCAGCACCGCGCGGTGGACATGTACATCCACCTGCAGCTGGCCGAGGCCGCGCTCGGCGAGGTGCTGGCGCTCGCGCATCCGGCGCTGTCCGTCGAGCGGCTGGAGGCCGAGGCGAGCCGCGTCAACGCGCGCTGCACCGCGGCGGCGCTGCAGGCCTCGCGCAGCGCGGTGCAACTGCACGGCGCCATCGGCTACACGCAGGAGTGCGACCTGAGCCTCCACTACAAGCGCGCGCTGGTGCTGTCGGCATGGCTCGGCAACGTCACGGCGCACCAGCGCCGCCATGCCGTGCTCGCGGGAAGCGTGCAGGCGCACGGCGACGGCGGCGCCTGGAACGGCGAGTTCCCGCGCCGCGCCGATTGGGACGCGATGCCCGAGGCCGACTTCCGCCGCATGGTGCGTGCCTTCCTGCAGCAGCGCTATCCGCAGCATCTGCGCTACCTTTCGCACCGGGCGCGCTGGCACGAGATCCGCGATTGGTACCTCACGCTCTCGGCGCAGGGCTGGATCGCGCCCGCCTGGCCGCAGGCGCACGGCGGCATGGGCCTTCCCGCCGACAAGCTCATCGCCTGGATCGAGGAGCTGGAGCAGCACGGCGTCGCGCGCGCGCCCGACCAGGGCATCGTGATGATCGGGCCGCTGCTGATCCAGCACGGCACGCCCGAGCAGCAGCGCCGCTTCCTGCCGCGCATCCTGAGCGGCGAGCATGTGTGGTGCCAGGGCTATTCGGAGCCCGGCGCGGGCTCCGACCTCGCGGGGCTGCGCACCGAGGCGGTCGCAGGCCGCGATGCCGAGGGCGAGCACTTCATCGTCAACGGCCAGAAGATCTGGACCACGCTGGCGCAGGACGCCAACCACATCTTCATGCTCGTGCGCACCGACCGCGCCGCGCGCAAGCAGGAGGGCATCAGCTTCCTGCTGTGCGACCTGCGCACGCCGGGCATCACGGTGCGTCCGATCCGCACGCTCTCGGGCGAGCCCGAGTTCTGCGAAGTGTTCTTCGACGGCGTGCGCGTGCCGGCCGAAAACCTCGTGGGCACGCTCCACGGCGGCTGGGCCATCGCCAAGGCGCTGCTCGGCTTCGAGCGCATCTTCCTCGGCAGCCCCAAGCAGTCGCAGTACGCGCTCGGCCAGCTCGCGCGGCTGGCGGAGGCGCGGCGGCTCTTTGCCGACCCGGTGTTCGCGCAGCGCTTCGCGGCGCTGCGGCTCGACGTGGCCGACCTGGGCGCGGCCTACACGCACTTCGCCGACATGGTGCGCGCGGGCCGGCCGCTGCCGCCCTCGGTCTCGCTGCTGAAGGTCTGGGCGAGCGAAACCTTCCACCGCATCGGCGCGCTGCTGGTGGAGGCCGGCGAAGAGCAGGGCGCCGTCGCGGGCGACCAGCTGCTCGACGGCCAGAGCTTCAACGTGCTCTCGCCGCTCATCGGTTCGACGGCCGCCATGATCTACGGCGGCACCAACGAGATACAGCGCAACATCCTCGCGCGGCAGGTCCTCGACCTGTGAACCGGCCCTCGCGCTCACAACCCCAGGAGACAAGCCCATGACATGCCACGAGATCACCCGCCGCCACGCCATCGCCGCACTCGGGGGCGGGGCGCTCCTTGCCGCGCTGCCCGGAGAGGCGCTGGCGCAGCAGCCGGCGCTGCCGCCGCTCGTCAAGCTCGTGGTCGGCTACTCGGCCGGCGGTCCGGTCGACGGGGCCGCGCGCCTGCTCGCACCGGCGCTGGCGCAGGAACTCGGCACGCAGGTGATCGTGGACAACCGGCCGGGCGCGAGTGGCTCGGTCGGCGGCGACGTGGTGGCGAGGGCGGCGCCCGATGCCGCGCTGCTCTTCTTCGGCGCGAGCCCGACGATCACGATCAATCCCCACATCCAGCGCCGCATGCCTTTCGACCCGATGAAGGACCTGGTGCCGATCGCGCCGCTGGTGGACTACACCAACGTGCTCGTGGTCAACAAGGACCTGCCGGTGCAGAACGTGGCCGAGCTGCTGGCGTATGCCAAGGCGCGTCCCGGCAAGGTGTTCTACGGCTCGGCCGGCATCGGCGCCTCGAACCACCTGAGCGGCGCACTGCTCGAGAAGATGGCCGGCGTGCAGCTCACGCACGTGCCGTACAAGGGCAGCGCGCCGGCGCTCGCGGACGTGATGGCGGGCACGGTGACGATGATGTTCGACATCATCGCGACCTCGCGGCCCTTCATCCAGTCGGGCAAGGTCCGCGCGCTCGCCGTGACCTCGCGCCAGCGCAACCGCATGCTCCCCGAGGTGCCGACCATGATCGAGTCCGGCGTGGCCGGCTTCGACGTAGGCGGCTGGTTCGGCCTCTACGGTCCCGCGCGCATGGAACCGGCGCTGGTGGCGCGCATCAACGCGGCTGCGCAGAAGGCGCTGGCGCGCGAGGACATCGCGCACCGCCTGCGCGAACAGGGCTACGACGTGTGGTCGGGCCGCGCCGAGCTGCTCGCCGCCAAGGGCCAGGCCGACCGCAGCCTGTGGGCGCTCGCGTCCAAGGGCATCGAGGCGGAATAGCCGATGGCACCCGCGCGGATCCACGAGCTGCTCGAAGCGCGCGCATCGCATGCGCCGGCGGGCGTGTTCCTCCATGAACCCGGCGGCACGGTCACGCATGCCGCGCTGCAGGCGATGACCGAGGCCGCCGCGGACGACCTGCGCGCCGCGGGCGTGCGGCCCACTGACCGCGTGCTGCTGGTGGCCGAGAACTGCGCCGCCCACATCGCGCTGGTGATGGCGTGCAGCCGCATCGGCGCATGGTCGTGCGGCGTCAATGCGCGCATGTCGCCGGGCGAGATCGCGGCCATCGCCGAGCGCGCCGATGCGCGGCTCGCCTGCTTCACCACCGGCGTGTCCGAGTCGGCACGCCAGCATGCGCAGCGCGCGGGCGCGGTGGCCGCGGGCCTGCCGGGCGTCATGCGATCGGCCGCGCGCGCCGCGGCGACGCCGGAGGCCGATCCCGCGCTCGCCGACACGGCCGCGGTCATCTTCACCTCGGGCACCTCCGGCACGCCCAAGGGCGTGATGGTGTCGCACCGCGGGCTGCTGCATTTCGGGCGCGTCTCGGCGGGCGTGCGCGCGCTCGGCGAGCGCGACCGGGTCTACGCCTTCCTGCCGATGACCCACATCTTCGGCCTCGGCACCGTGCTGATGGCCGCGCTCACGGGCGGCGCCGCGCTGGTGCTGCGGCCGGGCTTCTCGCCGGCCGACATGCTGCAGGCGCTCGCGCACGAGCAGGTGTCGAACCTGCTCGGCCCGCCGACGATGTACGCGCGGCTGCTCGCCCATGTCGAGGCCGAGCGCGCGGTGCCGCGCTTTCCGGCGCTGCGCTACGTCTATACCGGTTCGGCGCCGCTCGACCTGGGGCTCAAGCAGCGCGTCGAGGCGCTGTTCGGCCAGCCGCTGCACTACGGCTACGGGCTGTCGGAGTACGCGGGCTCGGTGTTCCTCACGCGCACCGAGGCGCCGCGCGCCGACACCGCGGCCGGCCACCTCGTCGAAGGCGGCGAGGCGCGCATCGTCGGCCCCGCCGGCATCGACCTGCCCGCGGGCGAGACAGGCGAGATCTGGCTGCGCGGCCCGGGCCTGATGCTCGGCTACTTCCGCGATGCGGCCGCCACGGCGCAGGTGATGCGGCCGGGCGGCTGGTATGCGAGCGGCGACCTCGGTCGCTTCGGTGCGGACGGCGCGCTCTTCGTGGTCGGCCGGCTCAAGGAGATGATCATCCGCTCGGGCTTCAACGTGTACCCCGCGGAGATCGAGGCGGCGATCGGCCGCTTCGCCGGCGTCGAGCTCTGCGCCGTCGTCGGCGTGCCCGAGGCCGACGGCAACGAGCAGATCGTCGCCTTCGTGCAGATGGCACCCGGCGCCGTGCTCGACGCGGCGGGACTGCGCGTGCACCTCGCGCAGCACCTGTCGCCGTACAAGCGGCCCGCGCGCATCGAGACCATCGACGCGATGCCGACCACCGCCAACGGCAAGCTGCTCAAGCGCGAACTGCTGGCGCGCGCGCACCGCTGATTCGGACATTTCCTGCATGCGCCCGCGCCGCCGTCCTCCAGGGGGCGGGCGCGCGGCGGCGCATCGTCGCTGCATCGAGCGGGACGGCAGACGCCCGTCCCACGCTCGCATCGAAAAAGGAAACACACCATGGCAGACGATCCGAACAAGCGCGGCCCGCAGGACCGCAGCCGCATCAACGTGAACGAGCCGCACGAGGTGCGCTACTGGACCCAGACCCTGGGCGTGACCGAGGCGCAGCTGCGCTCGGCCGTCGCGGCGGCGGGCGTCGAGGTGAAGGACGTGCGCGTCTACCTCGGCAAGCCCTGAACAGCGAGCCCGCGCGGGCGCGCTGCCGCGGCGCCCCTTGCATCGCGTTACCCGCAGCAGCTTCCACTTGCCGCATCAGAAACCGTAGGCACGCTCCTACACCCGGCGGCAGGGGCGGGCCCGATACTTCTCGCCTCTTCTTCGCTTCAGGACGCGCAACGTGAACGTGCCCATTGCCGCGCCCCGCACCCCGGTGCGGGCCCACCCAACCACCGGGGCGGAACCCTCTGCTCCCAATGCGCGATGAAGGCCTCGCCCGGGGCCCGTAGCTGGATCGCCGCCGGTGTGCGCCACGAACTGCTGACCCGCGCATTGCCCGCCCTGCGCCACGACATGGCGGCGCCTGTGTCGGTGATGCGCATGGCGCTGCTGATGCTCAAGCGCCAGATCGGCGCGCCGGCCATCGATGCCGCGGCCTGCGAGGAGCGCGTCGCGCTGATCGACCACCAGATGTCCGAGCTGGTCGACGGCGTCCGCTCGCTGCGCGACTGGGAGCTGGCGACCACCGACGACGGCATCACGCGCAGCGCGCTGGTGGCGCAGTGCGTGGGCCTGATGCGCGCGGCCTTCGACATGCACGGCATCGTGCTCGAGGTCGACCCCGCGCTCGCGCCCGACGGCGGCCGCGACGAGACCCGGTGGCCGCAGGGCGCCGCGTTGCGCTACCTGTTCCTCGGCGCGCTCGGCTACCTGCACGACAGCGAGACCGAGACCGGCTCGATCCGCATCGAAGCGCGCGGCGACGATGCGGTGTGCCTGAACGGCACGCCGCGCGAATCGGGCGGCACCAGCCCGGTGCTCGATGCGCACCGCGCGCCGCGCGCGCTCGCGATCGATGCGGTCGCGCTGCAGAGCCTGGCCGAGGACCTCGGCTACACGGTGGCACTGGAGCGCGACAGCGTCTGCTTCGCGCTCGCCGCGGGCTGAGCTTTCTTTCTGCGCGCCGGCCCGCGCGCCTCGCGCAGTTCGCGCGCCAGCTTCCGCCGGTGCAGCCGCAGGAAGGCGAGCAGCCGCTGCTCCGGCGCATGCAGCCCGCGCGTGCGGCCCGCGGCCGCGGTGCGCGCCGACATCTTGCGCAGCACCTCCGCCGAGGGATCGTCCGCATCGCCCGCGAGCGCGCTGCCGAGCGCGAGCACGGCCGGATGCACGTATGCCTTCTTGCACACCGCGGGCGTGTTGCCGAGCTGCCTGGCGACCGTCGCCAGGATCTCCTTGGCCGTGTAGCGGCTGCCGTCCGCGGCAGTGCGGCCCGGCTCGCAGGCCAGGCGCGTGAGTTCGAGCGCCTGCACCGTGCCGTGCCAGGTGCGGAAGTCCTTCGCGGTGAAGCGTTCGCCCGGCGAGGCCTCGGCGAGGTAGTCGTTCACGTCGGTGGAGGACACGCTGCGCAATTCGCCGTCCTCCTCGTCCTGGTACTGGAACAGCGCCTGGCCCGGCAGCTGCTGGCACTGGCGCACCACCTTCGCCACACGCGGATCGTCGAGCTTCGCCTCGTGCATCACGCCGCTCTTGCCGCGAAAGCGCAGCTTCAGCGCCGCGCCCTGCACGGCCGCGTGGCGGTTGCGCAGCGTGGTGAGGCCGAAGGAGCCGTTGCTGCTCGCGTACTCCTCGTTGCCCACGCGCAGCAGCGTGGTGTCGAGCAGCCGCACCAGGGCGGCCAGCACCTGCTGGCGCCCCGGCACCTTGTTCGCGGCGCCTTCCTGCAGGTCGCGCGCCACGCGCGCGCGGATGCGCGGCAGCGCGAGCGCGAAGGCTTCGAGGCGCTCGAACTTGGTCTCGTCCTTGAACAGCCGCCAGTCGGGGTGGTAGCGGTACTGCTTGCGCCCGCGCGCATCGATGCCGGTGGCCTGCAGGTGGCCGTTGGGCAGCGGGCAGATCCACACGTCGGTGTAGGCCGGCGGTATCGCGAGCATGCGGATGCGCGAGAGCTCGTCGGGATCGCGCACCCAGCGGCCCGCGGCATCGCGGTAGCGGAACTTGTCGCCGTGCTTCAGCCGGCGGATGCCCGGCATGTCGGGGTTCACGTAGACGAGGCCGTTGGCGATGGGCGCGGCCGTGGCTGCCGGTTTCGCGGGCGGGGTGGTCGAGGCAGTCGATGTGGAGCGGGCCGGCATGGAGGTTGCGTGCTGAGTACCCCGCCTTGTGCCTGCGCCGACAATGCGTGCCTGTAGGACGCCGCAATCGCCGCTGGTGCGATGGAGGCGCTTTCGTCTTGACTTGGAGTTCGAACCCATGGTGTCTTCCCCCCGCTCGTCCGCCTTCGCGCACTGGCTTCCCCTGTGTGCCGCGGCACTGCTCATGGCAGGCTGCGCCGCACCCACCGCGTCGACCGCGCCCGCGCCGGCCGCGCCCACCGCCACGGCCGCACCGATCAAGGTGAAGGTCTTCGTGGCCGCCATGTTCGAGATCGGCCAGAACAGCGGCGACCGTGCGGGCGAGTTCCAGCACTGGTACGAGCGCTACTGGAGGGGCGCGACGCCCATCGCCGTGCGCGGTGCGCTGCAGCCGGCGTACTGCAATGCCGACGGCGTGTGCGGCGCGGTGCTCGGCATGGGCAAGGTCAATTCGTCGTCGTCGATGCAGGCCATCCTGCTCGATCCGCGCTTCGATTTCTCCGAGACCTACTACATGATCTCGGGCGTGGCCGGCACGCCGCCCGCGCGCGGCACCATCGGCGAAGTGAACTGGGGCACCTGGCTCGTGGACTACGACCTCGGCCATCGCTGGGCCCCCGAGGAGAACAAGCCCGGCGAGCCCACCTTCATGCCGCGCAAGGGCTACGAGGAATACCGCCGCTTCAGGCTCAACCCCGACCTGGTCGCATGGGCCATGAAGCTCACGGCGAACACGCCGCTCAAGGACGCCGACAGCGCGCGCAAGTACCGCCTGCGCTACCCGGACGCGGCCGCGCGGCGCGCCCCGTTCGTGGGCACCGGCACCCACATGACCGGCGACACCTTCTTCCACGGCCCCGGCATGTCGAAGCAGGCGCAGTACATCGCCAGGCTCTACGGCGCCGACGACTACGTCATCACCGAGATGGAAGCCGCGGCGATCACGCTGGTGATCCGGCGCAGCCACGGCACCGACCGCGTGATGAGCCTGCGCGGCGCGGTCAACTTCGACCAGGGCAGCCCGAACGAAACCACGCTGCAGCACCTGGACCCGGCGCCCGGCGAGACGGCCGGCGGATTCGCCGAGACGGTCGAGAACGTCGCGCTGGTGGGCACGCGCATGGTCGACCACATCGTCGCGAACTGGCCGCGCTGGCAGGCCGGCGTGCCGAAGCCCTGAGCCTCCCTTTTCAGGGCGGCGGCCGCACCGGCTGCAGATGCCAGGTCACGTTGAAGTCGAACGGCGTCCAGCGGCTCACCGTCACGCCCGCCTGGCGCAGCGCGCGGCCGGTCCAGGTGTTGCAGGTCTCGAACAGGTGATAGCCGCCTTCGGCTTCGTAGAAGGCGTCGTCGTTGCCGTAGTGCGCGCCGGCGATGGGCGTGGCACGGCCGCCGGTCAGCGTCGCGCGGACGTGGTCCGCCAGCCGCGCGTACTGCGGCTGCGAGAGCGGCAGCCGGTAGGCGCCGTGCCGCAGCTGGGCGCGTGTCAGGTAGGTCACGTGCAGCAGCGCGCGGTTGCCGC
The DNA here is from genome assembly GCF_029893635.1 of Variovorax sp. TBS-050B. Classification (NCBI taxonomy): domain Bacteria; kingdom Pseudomonadati; phylum Pseudomonadota; class Betaproteobacteria; order Burkholderiales; family Comamonadaceae; genus Variovorax; species Variovorax sp. TBS-050B. The sequence continues at coordinate 2,718,806 of NZ_JARXYR010000002.1, forward strand.
CCAGCATGGCGCCGAAGGCGCGCGCCGCGGTGAGGTCGGCCCAGGTCGGCGTGTGCAGGTAGAACTCGCGGTCGCCCCAGCCGATGGCAACGAACTCGGCATCGGGCGCCACGGCCTTGAAATGCGCCGGCGGAAAGAGCTCTCGCCAGTCGATGGTGGCCGAGCGGATCGGGAACACCAGATCGGTGTGCACGCCGTTGCTCAGCACCCAGGCTTCGACCGTTGGCGTGCCGGTGGCGGGTGCACGCGCGCCCGCGTTGGCGGGCCAGAACATCAGCGCGCAGGCCGTGCCCACGTACAGCAGCGCCGCCGCCGCGAGCGCCAGCAGCGCGAAGGCTGCGCAGCGGAGCCAGCGTCTCATCGGCCGTGCGTCAGAACAGCGACGCGGTGGTCGCCACCGGCTCCGCGCGCCCGCGCGCGGCGGGCGTGCCGGCGGGCGCGAGCGCCTCGGGGCTGTCGGCCCTCGCGAGCGCGCCCACGCGCACGCCCAGGAGGCGCAGCGGCCGCTCCAGCGGCACGCGCTTGAGGCACAGGCCGCCGGTGTGGCGGATCGTCTTCGCGTCGTTGGTGAAGCGGTCGATCGTCTGGTCGCGCGTGGCGATCTTGAAGTCGTCGTAGCGCAGCTTGATGCCGATGGTCTTGCCGACGTAGCCCTTGCGCTGCAGGTCCTCGGCCACCTTGGTGCACAGGTGCGTGAAGATCGCGCCCAGTTCGGCGCGGTCGCGCACCGCATGCAGGTCGCGCTCGAAGGTGGTCTCGCGGCTCATCGAGACCGGTTCGCTCTCGGTGACCACCGGCCGGTCGTCGCGGCCCCAGGCCACCTCGTGCATCCAGGCGCCGGTCGACTTGCCGAAGTGCTCGATCAGCCAGCCGCGCTCGCAGGCGGCGAGCTGGCCGATGGTCTCGATGCCCAGGCGCTTGAGCTTCTCGTCGGCCTTGGGGCCGATGCCGTTCACCTTGCGGCAGGGCAGCGGCCAGATGCGGGTCTCGAGGTCCTCCTCGTGGACGATCGAGATGCCGTTGGGCTTGTTGAATTCGCTCGCCATCTTGGCAATGAGCTTGTTGGGCGCCACGCCGATCGAGCAGGTCAGGCCGGTGGCGTCGAAGATCGCCTTCTGGATCAGCCGCGCCAGCGTGCGCCCGCCCTCGCGCTGGCCGCCGGGCACCTCGGTGAAGTCGATGTACACCTCGTCCACGCCGCGGTCCTCCATCACCGGCGCGATGTCGGTGATGATCTTCTTGAAGGTGCGCGAGAACTGGCGGATCTCGTCGAAGTCGACCGGCAGCAGGATCGCCTGCGGGCAGAGCTTGGCGGCCTTCATCAGGCCCATGGCCGAGCCCACGCCGAACTGCCGCGCCGGGTAGGTGGCGGTGGTGATCACGCCGCGGCCCACGTAGTCCCTGAGGCGCGCGAAGGCCTCGACCGGAATGTCGGCCAGCGTGCCGCCGGGCGGCAGGTTGCGCAGCGCCTCGTCCACGCTGCGCCGGCCGCCGCCGATCACCACCGGCAGGCCCTTGAGCTGCGGATAGCGCAGCAGCTCGACCGACGCGTAGAAGGCGTCCATGTCGAGGTGGGCGATGCGGCGGATCGGGGGCTTGGGCACGGGCGGAGGGCTCACGCCGCCGATTGTCTCGCGGCCCGGCGGTCTCTGCTGCGGCGCGCCGATCGCATGCCAGAATGCGGGCCGACAACGGCCCCGGGCAGCCCCCGGCGCGACCGTCCGATGGCATGAAGCAAGGCATGGCAACGAAAGGAATCCGGCATGGATGACGAAGTCGAAGGTATGACCATCGCGCTGACGCCGGTGCAGATGGCGGCGGTGCTCGGCAACGAGGAGGTGCCCGAATCCGCGAGCCTCAGCAACCGGATCTGGGGCACGGTCGGGCTCGTGGGCGGGGTGGTCGAGCTGCTCGGCGCCGGCGTGCTGTGCGTCGCGCCCGAGCCCACCATGGTCACCAAGGCCGGCTGCGTGGTGCTCGGCGTGCACGGCTTCGACACCCTCGCGACCTCGGGCCGCCAGGTCTGGACCGGCGTGCCGCAGCGCACCGCCACCGCCGTGACCGCGAGCTCGGCCGCCGAGGCGCTCGGCGCCTCGCGAGAGACCGCCGAGGGCATCGGCCTCGCGGTCGACATCGCGGTGCCGCTGACCGTGGCGGCCGGCCTCGGCGCGGCGCGCGTGATCGCGGTGCGCGCCAGCAGGTTCCGGCTCGACCCGGTCGACCTGCTGCGGCATGAAGGACCGGCGGGCACGAAGATCGGCGGCCATGCGATCCGGGAGCATGTCGGCAAGACAGAAGTGGAACTGTTCCAGCGGCTGGCGAACAAGCCCTCGCTGCCCAAGGTGTCCTCGTTCCACAACCTCGACGTGGCGGAGCGCGCCATCAGCGCCACCGTTCGTGCCAACGCCAGAGCCATCAAGGCATGGTCGCGCTCGGCCGCCGTGGGCTCCAAGCCCATGGCCTTCGAGCACAACTTCGGCAGCGTGGTGGGCATCGGCGTGCAGCGCGGCAGCACCACCGTGAGCCAGCTGAGCAACGTGCGCGTGATCCTCAACATGAAGAGCTACAACGGGATGCCGTACTACATCCTGACGGCGCATCCCTTCTGAACGCCGCGGTCGAATCGCCATGAAGCGCTACGAACTCATCGACAACCTCACCAAGGTCTACTTCGGCCAGGACTACGAATACTTCGGCGAGACCGGCGCCGAAGTCATGGCCGAGTACCGCAAGGCCTGCACGCCCGCCGAACTGGAGGCGCTGCGCGTCGAGATCGTCGATTTCATGCGCTCGCACCCGGACCTCGAAACCGACTTTCCACGCTGGTTCGAGCGCCCGGCCCAGCCGGAAGACTTCGGGTCCACGCTGCGCGAATTCCTCGAGCACGTGCTGGCCGCACTGAAGTAGCCGGGGATGCCGCCGCCGCCGGGCGTGCGGCGCGGGTGGGTGTCAGCGCGGATCGGGCGCCCAGGTCGCTGGCGCCGTGTCGCCCGGCCACATCGGCGGCCCGGGCTCCTTCGCAAGAGCGGCCACGAGCTTCGCGGTGCGCTCGCGCAGCGGCGCGATGCGGGCCTGCAGACCGGCCCTGGGCAGCGCGACGGCCAGGCCCGGGTCGTCGTCGGTCTCCGGATCGCGCTCGCGGATGTAGAGCGTGCCGTTGCGCGCCCAGATCTCCACCGCCCAGCCCTGGTCCTGGTCGTCGTAGACCAGGCCTTCGTCCGGGCCGGCCAGCGCCCGGAGCACGGTGTCGATGGCCGCGAAGCTGTCGTGCCAGGGAAAGGACAGGTGCACGTCCGCAGCCTCGTTGTCGAGCCGCAGGTCGAGCCGGAAGTAATGCTGCACCTGGTCGAAGCGCAGGCCCTGGCGGCGCGCCAGAGCCGCGAGGCGGGCATAGTAGGCGGCGAGCTCCGCCTCGTGACCGGGCACCTCCACGCTGCGCGCCCGCAGGCGTTCCGCGCGCGGAAACGAAGGCAGCGTGAGCGGCGCGGGCGGCAGGTGGGCCACGGCGCGGAGTTCTTCCGAGAGCAGAAAAGCGATCTCGGGCTCGAGCGAGTCGATCGGCTTGGCGTCGGCGAACCAGGATTCCACATGCGCTCCTCGGGTGGTCGAGCGGCCGATGGTAGCGGCATGGCACGGCGTGGCATGCTTGCGCACCGATCTCGACCACCACCCGCAGCAGCAGAAGAAGAGAAGCCCCATGAACCGCTACGAACTCATCGAGAACCTCACCCAGGTCTACTTCGGCCAGGATGCCGACCTGCTCTACGGCGAGACCGGCGCCGAGATCATGGCCGACTACAACCAGGCTTCCACGCCGGCCGAGCGCGCGGCGCTGCGCGCCGAGATCGCCGATTTCCTGCAGACCCACACCGCGCTCGAAGCCGATTTCGCGCGCCTGTTCGAGCGTGCCTGGCAGCCGCCGGACTTCGGATCGAGCGCGCGCGAATTCCTCGACCACGTGCTCGCCGCGCTCGCGCCCTGACGAGGCTTGCCTCGGCCGCCCGCTCGGGCCATCATGCACGGCATGCAAACCGTCGCATCCATCCTGTGGCGCAGGCTCGACGCACCGGGCCATGACGCCTGCCGGCTCGAACGCAACGCCACCGCGTGGCAGCTCGACGGCGCCGCCGTGTTCCGCCTCGAGGACGGCCGCATCGGCCAGCTCCACTACCGCGTGCGCTGCGACCTGCACTGGCACACCCAGTGGGGCACCGTGCGCGGCTGGCTCGGCGGTGAGGCCGTCGACCTCGCGATCGCGCGCGACGCGCGCGGCCACTGGAAGCTCAACGACCAGCCCGTGCCCGACCTCTCGCACTGCGTCGACCTCGACCTGGGCTTCACGCCCGCCACCAACCTGCTGCAGCTGCGCCGCATCCACCTGGCCGAAGGCGAGGGCGCCGATGCCCCGGCCGCCTGGGTCGACCTCGACGGCGGCGGCGTGCTCAGCGAGCTGATGCAGCGCTACGAACGCACCGGCGCCGATGCCTATGCCTACGAGGCGAAGCGCTTCGACTACGCGGCCACGCTGCGCGTGACGGAAGACGGGTTCGTGCGGGACTACCCCGGGTTGTGGGCCGCCGAAGCCTGAGCTTCAGTCGAACTGCGCGCGATCCCCCGCCACCAGCGCGCGATTGCGCCGCCGGTCCGCCGCGATCTCCATCGCGAAGTCCTCGCTGCTGCCCGCGGCGGGAATGTTGTACGCGTCGCGCAGCCGTGCGCGCAGCGGCTCGCCGCCGAGCAGCCGGTTGATCTCGCCATTGAGCCGCTGCACCACGGCGGCCGGCGTGCGCGCGGGCGCGAAGACGCCGAAGAGCGAATCGCGGTTGGCGCGCTCGAAGCCGAGTTCGGCGAGCGTGGGCACCGCCGGCAGCGCCTCGATGCGCGCGGGCGCGCCCACCGCGAGCGCGCGCAGCCGGCCGCTTTCGATGTACTGCAACTGCTGCGCGGCGACGTTGGTCGACAGCAGCTCGAACTGGCCGCTCAGCGCATCGTTGAGCTGCGGGCCGCCGCCCTGGTAGGGAATGTGCGTGATGTCGAGGCGGCCCTGCAGGCGCACCTGCGCGAGCACCATGTGCCCGATGGTCGCGACGCCCGAGGTCGCCCATCGCATCGCGCCCGGGCGGCTGCGCGCGATGGCGACGAGGTCTGCGAAGCTGCGGCCCGCGAAGGCCGGCGTGCCCACCACCAGCACCGGCGTGCGCATCACGCTCGCGACCGGCACGAAGGTGCGCAGCGGGTCGTAGGGCACGTGCGCGAGCAGCGGATGCAGCGTGAGCGGGCTGATGGCCGAGAAGGCGAGGGTGTGGCCGTCGGGCGCGGCGCGCGCAAGCGCATCCATGCCGACGCTGCCGCCCGCGCCGGCGCGGTTCTCGATCAGCACCGGCACGCCGAGCGCCTGCGCGAGCGGCTCGGCGAGCGCGCGCGCCATGCCGTCGCTGACGCCGCCGGGCGGGTACACCACGATGAGCCGGACCGGACGCTGCGGCCACGGCGGCGCGGCGGCGAACGCCCGGTGCGGCGCGGCGCATGCGGCCGCGAGCGCCGCGCCCGTCCAAGCCACGAAGCGCCGGCGGGCCGGCGGGCGCGGGCTCATGAGCGCGGGTCCTTGCGCGCGAGCTCGCGCAGCAGCGCCGCGAAATGCTGCGCCGGCAGGTTGTCTTCTTCCGCCCGCGACACCAGCGTGAGCGGCGCATCGAGCTGGCCGCCGTCGGCGAGGCGCGCATAGGCGATCGCATGCGCGTGCACGCCGGCCATCGAGGCCGGCACCACCGAGAGGCCGACACCGGCGGCCACGAGGTTCAGGTTGGTCATCATGCGATCGACTTCGGCCACCACGCGCGGGCGCAGGCCCTTGGCATGGCACAGCGCGAGCAGGTCGGCGTAGAGGCCGGGCGCGCCGGGGCGGCGCACGAGGATGATGCCTTCCTCGCAGAGCCTGGCGAGCGGCAATGCGCGGCTGCCCCTGCCGCGTGCAAGGCGATGGTCGCTGGGCATGGCGACCAGCACGGGCTCGCGCAGCAGCGTTTCGAACGAAAGCCCCTCGGGGCGCGCCACCGGCACGCGCAGCAGGCCGCAGTGCAGCCGGCCGGCCGCGAGCGCCTCGGTCAGTTCGGCGGCGTTGTCCTCGCGCAGCTGCAGCTCGACCCCCGGATGGGCGCGGCGGAAGGCGCGCAGCGCGCCCGGCATGAAGCGGTGCGCCGCGGCCGAGCTGGTGAAGCCGACGGCCAGCGTGCCCTCCTGGCCGCTCGCCACGCGCGCCATGCGCTGCTTCATCGCCTCCATGTCCTGCAGCATGCGCAGCGCCTCCACCTGGAACAGCCGGCCCGCGTCGGTGAGCGCCACGCCGCGCGGATGGCGGCGGAACAGCAGCACGCCGAGCTCGCGCTCCAGCGCCTTGATCTGCAGGCTCAGCGGCGGCTGCTGGATGCCGAGCTGCTCCGCGGCGCGCGTCATGTGGCCGGTCTCGGCCACGGCGGCGAAATACCTCAGCGCGCGGATGTCCATGGTTTGTCTCGCATATCTTTTTTATATCGAACAGGCCCTGTTATTTTATTTGACCCGAAGTCACGCCAAAACTATCGTCCGCCCGCCTGTTCAACAAGCGGTCCCGCGAGGCCGCATGCCGGAGACAAGATCCATGCGCCCACCGCGCTTCCCCGCGTCGAAGATGACGACGATTCGCGCCTGCCGCCGGTTCGGCATGGCATTCGGTATGTCGCTGCTGCTGGCCGCCTGTGGCGGCGGTGGCGGCGGAGGAGGGGGCGGCGGCTTCTTCCTGCCCACCGTCCCGCCGGTGAGCGGCAACGGCAACCCGTCGCAGGACGATCCGCCCGACAACCCGCCCGCGCCGCCCGTGGTGCCGGTGCTCGCGTGCGCGGAGCTCGCCGGCCGGAGCCTGCCGGCCTCGCTCATCGGCCTGCCGACGCAGGGCGCCACCGTGACCAGCGCCACGCCCGTGGCGGCCGGCGAGGCGGGCAACACGCTCGGCGCCTACTGCCGCGTGCGCGGCACGATCGAGCCCGTCGACCCGAGCTCGCAGCGCATCCACTTCGCGCTCAACCTGCCCGTGCAGTGGAACCGAAAGACGATCCACTTCGGCGGCGGCGGCTTCGACGGCGTGCTGATCGACGGCACCGAGACCCTGCGCTTCGGCCCCGCCGGCAAGCCGGCGCCGCTCGCGCTCGGCTACGCCACCTACGGCGACGACTCGGGCCACCAGGCGAGCAGCATCACCGACGGGCGCTTCGCCGCCAACGACGAGCAGCTCGCCAACTACGGCGGCCTCGCGCTCAAGAAGACGCGCGACGTGGCGCAGGCGCTGGTGCTCGCGCACTACGGCGAGAAGCCGAAGAAGGCCTACTTCCTCGGCACCTCCACCGGCGGACGCGATGCGCTCGGCTATGTCCAGCGCTGGCCCGAGGACTACGACGGCATCGTCGCCAACGAGCCCGCGCTCAACTACACCGGGACCCGGCTGTCGAACGTGGCGGTGGGCCGCGCGCTCTACGCCAACGGTGGCGCGGGCTGGCTCAACGTGGCCAAGACGCTGCTGGTGCAGAAGGCCGCGATGCAGGCCTGCGACAAGCTCGACGGCGCGGCCGACAACATCGTGAGCAACGTGGAGAGCTGCCGCCTGCTCAACACGCAGATCCTCGCCTCGCTGCGCTGCAGCGGCGGCACCGACAACGGCGATACCTGCCTGTCGGATGCGCAGCTCGCGACCGTGCGCACCATCGAATCGCCGCTCGAATTCACCGGCTATGCACTCGCCAACGGCGTGAAACGCGCGGGCGGCTACAACATCCTCGAAGGCGCGCTCGTGGCCGGGCCCTACACCACGCGCGACCTCGGCACGCGCAAGGTGCCGGGCAACCCGGCCACCTCGGCCGACGCCAACATGTACGTCACGGGCGACCAGTGGGTGAAGTACTTCGTCACGCGCGTCGACGGCTTCGACACGCTGGGCTTCGATCCGCTCGACCCGGGCCTCTACACCGCGCGCGTGACCGAGGTCTCCAGGCTCACCGACGCCACCGACCCGAAGCTCGCGCCCTTCTTCGCGCACGGCGGCAAGATCATCATGCTGCACGGCCTGGCCGACGAGGTGATCAGCCCCAACTCCACCATCGACTACTACCAGCGGCTCGTGGCCACGCTCGGCCAGCCCGCGGTGGATGCGAGCGTGCGCTTCTACACGGTGCCCGGCATGGGCCACGGCACGGGCGTGTTCATCCCGAACTGGGATTCGCTCGCCGCGCTGGAGGACTGGGCCGAGCGCGGCCTCGCGCCCGCCACCGGCATCGCGGTCGACGCGGTGGCCGGCACCTATGGCCGCACGCGCCCGCTGTGCCGCTTTCCGGCCTGGCCCAGGTACCGCGGCAGCGGCAGCCTCGACGCGGCCGTCAACTACAGCTGCGTGACCGAGGTCGGCGATCCGCTGGCCTGCCCGAACCTGCCCGCGGCCGCCACCGGCTACAAGGGCGGCAACAGCTTCGGCGAGGAAGTCAGCGTGGCGATCGATCCGGCCACCATGGCCTACACCGTCACCGTCGACGCGAGCCTGCAGCGGGCGGCGGGCACCACGCGCAGCGGCACGCTGGTCTCGCAGGGGCAGTGCAGCTACGCCAGTGCCGAGAGCGGCGCGGTGTTCACCTTCGCGGCCGGCGGCGTGCTGCTGGGCGGCGTGAACGCGCCCGCGGGCGGCGGCTTCGCGGCGCTCCTCGCGTTCCGCGACACCTTCGAGAACACGGCCTCGCCCACGGTCTTCAACCCGGTCGCGAACGTCTTCAACGCCGTGGGCGTGCAGCAGGGCAGCGGCAGCGCAGCGCCCTATGCCGGCGCGGTGCGGCTGCGCAATGCGGGCACCTTCCAGTACTGCCGCAATGCGGGCAGCTTCATGCTCTACGACGCGACCTGCACCGACACCGAGAAGGGCTACATCAGCTACAACGGCACGCGCAAGGCCTTCGACCTGCGCACCACCGCGCCGGGCGGCGGCGCCACCACCACCGGCGGCACGCTCACGGGCTCGATGGTGATCGGGCTCGTCAACGGCGCCGCGCTGCCGCTGCACCTGGTGCGCGAATCGGCCACGAGCTTCGGCCTGCGCCTCTACGCCACGCAGCAGAGCCTGGCTGCGGGCGCGGCCGACGGCAGCTATGCGGTCGCGAACGTGGCGGGGCAGGCGGGCGAGGCGACGGTGGCCGGCAGCAGCCTGAACCTGCGCGGCGCGGGCGCGGCGCTGAGCTACGACAGCCCGGTGCCGGGCGTGGCGCAGGCCGATGCGGGCCGGCCCGGGCATTTCATCTTCAACAGCGGCGTCCTCGGCTTCGTGACCGGCAGCGGCGCGAGCGCGGCGCTCGAACTCGGAGCACGGCATTGACCTCCCATCCTCTTCTTTCCCGATCCGCGCGGCTGGCCCTGGCGCTCGCACTGCTGGGAGGCGCCGCCGCCGCGCAGGCCGCGCCGGGCCCCACCGCACCGCGGCCCACGGCCTGCCCGCAGCCCGTGCCCGACACGGCGCGCTGCTACACCGGCGCAGACGGCGCGGGCGCCTTCTACTGGATCGCGATCCCGAAGGACTGGAACCGCAACGTGCTCGTGATGCATGCGCACGGCGGCCCCGAGACCGGCCCGCCCAAGCTCGCGCGCAGCGAGGAGGACCTCAAGCGCTGGGCCATCACGGTCAAGGCCGGCCATGCCTGGGCCGGCTCCACCTACCGGCGCGGCGGCTACGGCGTGACCATGGCGGCCGAGGACACCGAGCGGCTGCGCCGCATCGTCGTGCGCCATTTCGGCGAGCCGCGCCGCACGCTGCTGCATGGCCAGAGCTACGGCGCGGGCGTGGCCGCCAAGGCCGCCGAGCTCTATGCGCCCGCGGGCGGCGCCAAGGGGCCCTACGACGGCCTGCTGCTCACCAGCGGCGTGCTCGGCGGCGGGAACGCGGCCTACGACTTCCGGCTCGACCTGCGCGTGGTCTACCAGTACGTCTGCCGCAACCATCCGCGGCCCGACGAGCCGCAGTACCCGCTGTGGCAGGGGCTGCCGATGGATTCGACGCTCACGCGCAAGGAACTCGCCGAGCGCGTGCGCGAATGCACCGGCGTGGGCCTGCCGGCCGCGCAGCGCTCGCCCGAACAGGCCGCGCGGCTCAAGACCATCCTCACGGCCGTGAAGATTCCCGAGCGCTCGCTGCTCGGCCACCTCAACTGGGCCACGTGGCTGTTCCAGGACCTAGTGCAGACGCGGCTCGGCGGGCGCAATCCCTTCGGCAACATCGGCGTCGTCTATGCCGCCGCGCCGGCCGAGGTGGCCGCGCTCAATGCCGGCGTGGCGCGGTACGCGGCCGACCCGCAGGCCAAGGGCGCGCTCGCGGCCGACAGCCAGCCCACGGGCCGCACCGCGCTGCCGACCCTGAGCCTGCATGCGATCGACGACCCCACCGCCTTCGTCGAGCTCGAAGGCGCCTACCGCCGCATCCGCGACGCCGCGGGCACCGGCGACCTGCTGGTGCAGAGCTTCAGCGCCGAGCGCGAACACAGCTACCTGAGCGATCCGGAATACCCCGCGCTCTTCGATGCGCTGCTCGACTGGATCGACAAGGGCGAGAAGCCCACGCCCGAGCGCATCGCCGCGCGCTGCGCCGCCCTGCGGCCGCGCTACGACAGCGACGGCAAGAACGCCTGCCACATCGAGCCCGGCTGGCAGCCGCCGGCGCTCGAGAGCCGCGTGCCCTCGCGCGCGCCCTGACATTTTTCTTTTTTGAAAGAACCGGAGATCCCATGACCCAGCGTTTCGCCCTTGCCTTCGCCCTTGCCGCGGTGGCCGCCGCCTGCGTGACCCCCGCGCAGGCGCAGCAGGACTTCCCGGCGGGCAAGCCCGTCACCATCGTCGTGCCCTTCGCGGCCGGCGGTCCCACCGACCGCGTCGCGCGCGACCTCGCCGAGGCGCTGCGCAAGCCGCTCGGCGGCGCGAGCGTCATCATCGACAACGTGCCCGGCGCCGGCAGCTCGATCGGCGCTGCCAAGGTCGCGCGCGCCGCGCCCGACGGCTACACGCTGCTGCTCAACCACATCGCGATGGCGACCGTGCCCACGCTGGTGCGCAACGTGCCGTTCAAGGTCGAGACCGACTTCGAGTACCTCGGCATCGTCAACGACGTGCCGATGACCCTGATCGCCAAGCCCAGCCTGCCGGCCGGCAACTACGCCGAGCTGGCCGCATGGGTCGGCGCGAACAAGGGGAAGATCAACATCGGCAACGCCGGCGTGGGCTCGGCCTCGCACCTGTGCGGGCTGCTCTACCAGAGCGCGATGAAGACCGAGATGACGCCCGTGCCGTACAAGGGCACCGCACCCGCCATCACCGACCTGATCGGCGGCCAGATCGACCTGCTGTGCGACCAGACCACCAACACCTCGCCGCAGATCGAGGCGAAGAAGGTCAAGGCCTATGCGGTCACCACGCCCAGGCGCCTGACCATGCCGCTCCTGAAAGACCTGCCCACGCTCGACGAGGCGGGCCTGAAGAACTTCCAGGTCACGATCTGGCACGGCCTCTACGCGCCCAAGGGAACGCCCGCGCCGGTGCTCAGGAAGCTCAACGAGGCGCTCAAGGTCGCGCTCAAGGACGCCGACTTCATCAAGCGCGAGGAAGGCCTGGGCGCCGTGGTCGCGACCGATGGCCGCATCGAGCCCGAAGGCCACCGCAAGTTCGTGGCGGCCGAGATCGCGAAGTGGAGTCCGATCATCAAGGCGGCGGGGGTGTACGCGGACTGATCGGGCGCCGCTCGTTCGCTGCGCGCCGATCGGTGCTTCTAGACGCCGAAGATCAGCACCGTGGCCCAAAACGTGATCCACACCGCGCCCACACCAAGAACGGCCATGGCCGCCAGATAGGTTGCCGCGCCGGTCAGCCTTGCTGCGATGGAATGGGCTGGCGGCATGGCGCGCCAGTAGATCAACCCCGCCCACAGCAGCAAAGCGACGCCCATGATCGCCGCCGCGGAGCCGGAGACGTCCAGCACGTGGTGTTGCTCGAGCAGGCTCAGCGAAAGACTGAGAAGCGGTATCGCCGCCGCCCATGCCAGCATGTGCAGGAGCAGCCGGCGGGCGGCGGTCATCGAAGCGCCTCGCCTTTGAAATAGTGGGCCGGAATCGGCGATTCCCAACCCGGCGCCTGAAAACCGGCGGCGGAGACTGTCGGCACGTAGCCCATCACACTCTGGAGAAGCCCTGCGACGTAGGAGCTGCTGTTGTACTCGCCGGGGCGCATCCGAGAACCTCGGAGGTTCCGCGGTGCCGAGTAGGGTGCGACGTAGCTCACGAACTTCTGAGAGTTCACCACCAGCTTGCGCGCGAAGTCTTGCGCGCTCATCCCTTCCGGCGGATGCAGCCGAACGCGAATCACGGGCGCGTGAGGCAATGCATCCTTGTACGTGTTGGCCCTGATCAGGGCCATATTCCGAATCCCAGCTTCGAGTGCTGTGGGTTGGCCATCGAGCACCGTGATTCCGTCGTAAGCGTCATCGATGACGATCGAATAGTGCAGATCGGGCGGATCCGGCCAACTGACGTAGCCCAGTCGACCTGCGGCGATCCTGCCGTAGAGCGTGATGGTGGGCTCCGAGTGCTGTGCGCGCGCCACCGAAGCCTGGGTTTCCTTTTCCTGCTTGCTCATTGTGTTTCTCCCTGAGTGATCGGGCCACGGCCCGGCACATCATAGGAAGACGCGGCTCAGCAACACAAAGCCAAAGCGCGCGGACCGCGCATTTTCGTGCGGGATTTCGCTCTTTGCGGGGCGCAGCGGCGACGGCAGCGCGTCGCGGCGCTCAATGGTCGTGATGCAGATAGCTCGCCTGCCGCGGCAGCCGGAGGCTCACGAGGAAGGCCACGACCATCATCGCGCTCACGTACCAGAAGAAGGCCGACTCGTGGCCCAGGGCCTTGAGCCCCAGCGCCACGTATTCGGCCGAGCCGCCGAAGATCGCGTTGGCCACTGCGTAGGCCAGGCCCACGCCGAGCGCGCGCACTTCGGGCGGGAACATCTCGGCCTTCACGATGCCGCTGATCGAGGTGTAGAAGCTCACGATCGCGAGCGCGACGATGATCAGCACGAAGGCGACGATCGGGCTGGTGGTGTGCTGCAGGGCCGTGAGGATCGGCACGGTCGCGAGCGCGCCGAGGCCGCCGAACAGCAGCATGTTGCTGCGCCGGCCGATGCGGTCGGACAGGGCGCCGAACACGGGCTGCATGCACATGTAGACGAACAGCGCGCCGGTCATCACGTAGCTCGCGGTCTTGATCGGCAGGTGCACCGTGTTCACCAGGTACTTCTGCATGTAGGTGGTGAAGGTGTAGAAGATCAGCGAGCCGCCGGCCGTGTAGCCCAGCACCGTGAGGAAGGCCGGCAGGTGGTGCCTGAACAGGCCGCCGATGGTGCCGGCCTCCTTGTTGGCCTTGGCTTCGGCGCTCTGCGTCTCGTGCAGCGTGCGGCGCAGCAGCAGCGCGACCACGGCCGCGACGGCGCCGATGACGAACGGAATGCGCCAGCCCCAGGCCTTCAGCTCGGCCTCGGTCAGCAGCTGTTCGAGGACCACGATCACGAGCACCGCGAGCAGTTGCCCGCCGATCAGCGTGACGTACTGGAACGACGAATAGAAGCCGCGCTGCCCGCGCAGCGCGACCTCGCTCATGTAGGTGGCGGTGGTGCCGTATTCGCCGCCCACCGACAGGCCCTGGAACAGCCGGCACACGAGCAGCAGGAAGGGCGCCCAGGCACCGATCTGCGCATAGGTCGGCAGGAAGGCGATGACCAGCGAGCCGCCGCACATCATCGTGACCGAGATCAGCATCGAGGTCTTGCGCCCGACCTTGTCGGCGATGCGGCCGAACAGCCAGCCGCCGATCGGCCGCATCAGGAAGCCGGCCGCGAACACGCCCGCGGTGTTCAGCAGTTGGACCGTGGGGTCCGACTTCGGGAAGAAGGAGGACGCGAAGTACAGCGCCGAGAAGGCGTAGACGTAGAAGTCGAACCACTCGACGAGGTTGCCCGACGAGGCCGCCATGATCGAGAAGACGCGGTGGCGCTTTTCTTCAGCGCTGTAGTGGGATGGCGAGAGGGGGGATGCCGTGGAGGCCGAAGGGCCCCGGCCGCCGGGCGTGGCTGCGCTCATGATGGTTGCCTGTTTCTGCCGCCCCTGGGGGCGATGTTGTTGGAAGCAACATTGTCATGAAAGTGCGCCCCGGCGTGCTGTCAGCCGGCGCCGCAAGCCTGCGGCCCGAGGGGGCTTAGAAGGTGCCCGGCAGCAGGATGCGCGAGTCCACCGTCTCGATGTCGGTCCGGCCGCAGAAGGCCATCGTGATGTCGAGCTCCTTGTGGATGATCTGCAGCGCGCGCGTCACGCCGGCCTCGCCGTAGGCACCCAGCGCATAGAGGAAGCTGCGGCCGATCAGCGTGCCGCGGGCGCCGAGGGCGCGGGCCTTGAGCACGTCCTGGCCGCTGCGGATGCCGCCGTCCATCCAGACCTCGATCTCGCGGCCGACGGCATCGACGATCGCGGGCAGCGCCGCGATGGAGGAGGGCGCACCGTCGAGCTGGCGGCCGCCGTGGTTCGAGACGATGAGCGCATCGGCGCCGCTCGCGGCCGCGAGGCGGGCGTCCTCCACGTCCATGATGCCCTTGAGGATCAGCTTGCCGCCCCAGCGCTTCTTGATCCACTCGACGTCGGCCCAGCTCAGCGCGGGATCGAACTGCTCGGCGGTCCACGACGAGAGCGACGACAGGTCCTTCACGCCCTTGGCATGTCCGGCGATGTTGCCGAAGGTGCGGCGCCTGGTGCCGAGCATGCCCATGCACCAGTGCGGCTTGGTCGCGAGGTTGATCAGGTTCTTCAGGGTGGGCTTGGGCGGCGCGGTCAGGCCGTTCTTGATGTCCTTGTGGCGCTGGCCGAGGATCTGCAGGTCGAGCGTGAGCTGCAGCGCCGAGACGTTGGCCGCGCGGGCGCGCTCGATCAGGCGCTCGATGAAGTCGCGGTCCTTCATCACGTAGAGCTGGAACCAGAACGGATGCCGGCCGGTGTGCTCGGCGATGTCCTCGAGCGAGCAGATGCTCATGGTCGAGAGCGTGAACGGGATGCCGAAGGCCTTGGCCGCGCGCGCGCCAAGGATCTCGCCGTCGGCATGCTGCATGCCGGTGAGGCCGGTGGGCGCGATCGCGACCGGCATCGCCACCTCCTGCCCGACCATGGTGGTGCGGGTGGAGCGGCCCTCCATGTTCACGGCCACGCGCTGGCGCAGCTTGATCTTCTGGAAGTCGCTTTCGTTGGCGCGGTAGGTGCCTTCGGTCCATGCGCCGGAGTCGGCGTAGTCGTAGAACATCTTCGGCACGCGCCGCTTGGCGATCACCCGCAGGTCTTCGATGTTGGTGATCTTGGAAAGGTCGGGCACGGGCGGGTCTCCTCGGTGGTCTCTGTGGTTCTGCAAGGCGGATGCTGGCGCGCCATTATCGGCAGGCGGTGCCGGCCCGAGTGTGGCGCGCGGCATCGCGGCCGATCTGAAAAATACCCGCGGCCCGCCTGAAAAGAATTCAAGCCCCGCTGCCGCTGCCGCTGCCGCCGCCGCCGCCGTCGTCGCGCAGCGCCTGCCGCAGCCATTCGACGAAGGTCGCGCACTCCCACCGCTCCATGGCGCCGGGCCGCCAGCACAGGAAGTAGGCATTGGGCGAGGGCACGCTGCGCGCCGAAAGCCGCACCAGCCGCCCGTTCTCCAGCCAGGCACGGCCGAGCCGCAGGTGCATCAGCACGACGCCGAAGTCTTCCGCCGCGGCATCGAGCGCGAGGCCCAGGTCGTTGAACTGGTGGCCGGCGGCCGGCTCGGGCAGACCGATGTCGAAGGCCTTGAACCAGATGCGCCACGATTCGAGCGGCGTGCGCAGCAGTTGCACGCGCGCGATCTCGGCCTCGCTCGCGAAGCCGTCGAAGGGGCCATGGCGCGCGAGGTAGGCGGGACTGCAGGCGGGCGAGACCTCGTCGGCGAGCAGCTGGCAGAACTCGCGGTCATGGAAGGGGCCGGCACCGAAGCGCAGCTCGATGTCGGCCTCCTCGGCCGTCATGTTGCGCACCGGCATCGTCACCTGCAGCATCAGCTCGATGTTCGGATAGGCATCGCGGAACTGCGCGAGCCGGGGCAGCAGCATCTGGCGCGAGAAGGTGGGCGTGACCGCCACGCGCAGCCGCCGCAGCTGCGATGCGGGCGCGCGGCCCGGCACCTGCTGCAGCGCCGCGATGGCCTCGCGCACCCGCGCCAGGTAGGCCATGCCGTCGGTGCTGAGGCTGAAGTCGCTGCCGGCGAAGAACTTGAGCGCGAGCTGCGATTCGAGCTGGCGGATGCGGTGGCTCACCGCACTGGGCGTGACGCTGAGTTCCTCCGCCGCGAGGTTCACGCTGCGCAGGCGCGCCACGGCCTCGAAGGCGAGGAGCCCCTGGGTCGATGGGAGGCGGGTGGAAGCCATGGCGCAGCTGGGTCGGAGGAGCTGCGATGTTAGCCAAGCGCCTGCAGCAGCCGGCGCAGGTCGTCCACCGCCTCGCGCGCCAGCGCCGCGTCGCCCATCTGCGCCTTGACGATGGCGCCGTCGACGGCCAGCGCGGCCGCCTGGGCGATCGCCATGCGCTGCGGGCCGTCGGGCAGCAGGCCGGCGATCACCTCGACCATCTCGCGCTTGTGCGCGCGCGAAAGCTCGGCGGCGCCCTGCACGCTCGCGCCCACCTCGGCCACCGCGTTGATGAATGCGCAGCCGCGGAACGCCGGGTCGGTGAACCATTCGGCCATCGCATCGGCCAGCACGGGCAGCGCCTGCCCGTCGGCGATGCGCCGCTCGGCGCCGAGGCGGCCGAGCGCATCGACGAACCAGGCCATCCAGCGCCCGTGGCGGTGCTCGAGAAAGGCGCGCACCAGATCGTCCTTCGACGGGAAGTGCCGGTAGAAGGTGACCTTGGTCACGCCCGACACGGCGATCACGCGGTCGATGCCCGTGGCGCGGATGCCGTCGGCGTAGAAGAGATCGTGCGCGGTCAGCAGGATGCGCTCGCGCGCGGGCAGTGCGGAGATGTCCATGACGCGCATTGTAGGCAGGTAGACAGGTCTGTCTACATGTGGCACATTGCACGCTCCGCATCACCGCTCTTCACGAAAAGGCTCCCATGGAATCCCGCCCGCCGCTGCCGCCCTTCACGCTCGAAACCGCCCTGAAGAAAGTCCAGGCCGCCGAAGACGCCTGGAACACGCGCGATCCGGTGCGCGTGAGCCTGGCCTACACGCCCGACACCGAATGGCGCAACCGCGCCGAGTTCCTCGCGGGCCGCGAGCAGGTGGTGGCCTTCCTCACGCGCAAGTGGGCGCGCGAGAACGACTACCGCTTGAAGAAGCAGCTCTGGGCCTTCATGGACAACCGCATCGCGGTGCGCTTCGAGTACGAATGGCACGACGACAGGGGCCAGTGGTTCCGCAGCCACGGCAACGAGAACTGGGAGTTCGCCGACAACGGGTTGATGCAGAAGCGCTACGCGAGCATCAACGACCAGCCGATCGCCGAATCGGAACGCCGGTTCCGCTGGGAGCGGACGTAGCCGCACGGTTGCCCCGGCACGGCTGTTGCTTCACTGCGGCGCCATTCCAACCAGGAGCAAAGCGCATGAACCGCAACGAAGTGACCGAGAAGATCATCACCGCCAAGGTGTCCAAGGGCATCCAGTGGGCCGACGTGGCCGCCGAAGTCGGCCTTTCGAAGGAATGGACGACCGCCGCCTGCCTGGGCCAGATGACGCTCGACGAAAAGCAGGCCGGCATCGTCGGCGAGATCTTCGGCCTCACGGCCGAGGAGCGGAAGTGGCTCCAGGTGGTGCCCAGCAAGGGCTCGCTGCCCACGGCGGTGCCGACCGATCCGCTGATCTACCGCTGGTACGAGGTGGTGAGCGTGTACGGCACCACCATCAAGGAACTGATCCATGAGGAGTTCGGCGACGGCATCATGAGCGCGATCGACTTCAGCATGGACATCCAGCGCGAGGCCGACCCGAAGGGCGACCGCGTGAAGGTGGTGCTCTCGGGCAAGTTCCTGCCCTACAAGACCTATTGAAGCGGCCGCGCCGGGCGGTCGGTGCGCGCGTTCGGCCGCCACGCGGGGCGCCGCGGCGCGGCGATGCTGCCGCCCTCGATGGCGCCCGCGATCGAGCGCGCCACCGCTTCGGCCGGCACCGCGATGCGGCGGCGCGTGACCATGCGATCGAAGCCCTGGCAGGCCGCGATGCGGTCCTCGAGCGTGCTGTTCTCCGCGCTCACGTCGGGCCGCACCACGGTCACGCGCACGCGGCCGGCATGCTCCTGCCGCAGGCCTTCGGAGATCGCGTCGACCGCGTACTGCGTGCCGCAATACACCGCCGACGCCGGCGACACGCCGTCCACCGGCACCGGCGCCACGTTGACGATGTGGCCCCAGCCCTGTTCCTGCATCGTCGGCAGCACGGCCGCGATGCCGAGCAGCACGCCGCGCAGGTTGACGTCGATCATCAGCTCCCATTCGTCGATCTTGCGTGTCCACAGCGGCGACAGCGGCATCGCGCCCGCGGCGTTGACGAGCACGTCGATGCGGTCGTGCTGCTCGAGCGCGAACTCGGCGAACGATTCCACGTCGGGTCGCCAGGTCACGTCGAGCCGCTGCCAGCTCGCCGTGCCGCCTTCGGCCCTGATCAGATCGGCCAATGCCTCCAGCCGCTCGGTGCGGCGCGCTCCGAGCACCACCTTGGCGCCGCGGCGTGCGAGCAGGCGTGCGGTGGCCGCGCCGATCGCGCCGCTCGCGCCCGTGACGAGGACGACTTTTTCCTGGATTGCGCTCATGAGAAAACTCCTCTCCGGTCTGTGTGAACCACGGCGCGATGCTGCGCCGGCATGGAGAGAAGTCTCGCGCCGAAGGGGCGGCAGACGTTATCCGGATCGAACGGTGTTCTTGCCTGATCCTGCAAGACGCGCGCAGCGCCGCCGCGTCGGCTCAGCCCTTGCCGAGCGCCGGCCGGCCGAACAGGCTCGAAGCATTGCTCATCGGTCCGAGCTCGGCCGCCGCGGCCAGCAGCGCCGGCGCGAGATCGTGCATGCGCGCGCTGGTCAGCCGAGTGCGCGGCCCCGCGATGCTGATGACGCCGATCACCTCTTTGCGGCGGAACACCGGCGCGGCCATGGCCGCCATGCCGGGCGCGAAGACCTCGTCGATCATCGCGTAGCCGCGCACCCGCGCCGCATGCAGGAAGCCGAGCAGGGCGCGGATGGTGGTGGGCGCCTTCGGCCCGTACTCGGCCGGCGTGCCGAAGCCCTGGCGCGAGACCAGTTCGAGCGCGCGCTCGTCGCTCAGCGTCATCAGCCACGCATGGCCCGACGAGGTGCACGACAGCCGCGCGTCCATGCCCATGTCCGGGTCGTAGCGCAGCCCGGCCTGGCGCAGGCCCTGCGACTTCGCAACCCAGGTCAGCCGGTCCTCGTCCACGATCGACAGGCGCACCAGCTCGCCCGAAGCCTGCGCGAGCCGCTCCAGCAGCGGCTCGGCCACGTTCACGATGCCCGCGCCGCTCAGGAAGCCCAGGCCCAGCGACACCACCTTGGTGGTCAGCAGGTAGTCGCCCTGGCTGCGCGGCTGCCGCACGTAGCCGCGGCGCTGCAGCTCGGCGAGCAAGCGGTGGCAGGCGCTCGGCGGAATGTCGAGTTCGGCCGCGAGCAGCGTCAGCGGCAGCCCCTGCGGATGACGCGCCAGATGCTCCAGCACCGAAAGGCCCCTGTCGAGAGAAATGCTCATGTGTTGCATTATGAAAGACGTTTCCAGTCTGGAAAGTTCTTTCCGCGCGCGCCGAAGAATCGCGCGTCATGAGTTCCATCGTCTACATCCTCAACGGCCCCAACCTCAACCTGCTCGGCCTGCGCGAGCCGCATCTGTACGGCAGCACCACGCTCGCGCAGGTGGAGGCGCTGTGCCGGCGCACGACCGACGGCCTGGGGCTGGACTGCGATTTCCGCCAGACCAACCACGAAGGCGTGATGGTCGACTGGGTGCAGGAAGCCCGCGAGCGCGCCGCGGCCATCGTCATCAACCCGGCGGGGCTGTCGTTCCGTTCCATCCCGCTGCTCGACGCGCTCAAGACGGTGGCACAGCCGATCGCCGAAGTGCACGTGACCAACATCCACCGGCGCGACGCGCTCTATCAGAATTCGCTGGTGTCGCTCGCGGCGACGGGCGTGATCTGCGGCTTCGGGCCCTTCGGCTACGAACTCGCGATCCGTGCCGTCGCCGAGCGCCTCGCACCCGCGCAAGCGGCCTGAACGCGCGCCCTCGGCTCACTTTTTTTCAAAACGACAAAGACAGGAGACTCACCATGACCCGTTCCATCGACCGCCGCGCCCTGCTGGCTACCGGCGCCGCACTCGCCGGCGCCGCCGCGCTGCCGGCCTGGGCCCAGAGCCCGCCCACGCTGCGCTTTGCCGCGGTGTTCTCGGACAAGGACATCCGCGCGGACATGATGCGGCAGTTCGCCAAGGATGTCGAAGCCGACTTCAAGATCGAACTGTTCCTCAACTCCACGCTGTTCCGCCAGGGCACCGAGCTCGTTGCGCTGCAGCGCGACAACCTCGAGATGGGCAACATCGCCCCGCAGGACATCGCCAAGCAGGTGCCTGCCTGGTCGCTGCTGACCTCGGCCTACCTGTTCCGCGACGCCAACCACCTGAACCAGTTCTTCGCGAGCGACCTGGGCGCGCAGATGAAGAAGATGGTGGAAGACCAGCTCAAGGTGAAGATCCTCGGGCCGACCTTCTTCGGCACGCGCCACGTCGGTCTCAAGACCAGGAAGCGCGTCAACGTGCCCGCCGATCTGTCCGGCGTGAAGCTGCGCATGCCGCCCGGCGAGACCTGGCAGATGCTCGGCCGCTCGATCGGCGCCAATCCCACGCCCATGGCCTACGCCGAGACCTACACCGGCCTGCAGACCGGCGCCATCGACGGCCAGGACAATCCGCTGCCCAACGTGCAGAACATGAAGTTCAACGAGGTGCTGTCGCAGATCGTGCTGACCTCGCACCTCGTGGCCTTCGACGTGCTCGCCGTCAACATGAAGACCTGGCAGGGCATGGGCGCGGCCAAGCAGCGCAGCTTCCAGGCCGCGGCGGACAAGGCCATCGCATGGAGCGCCGCCGAGCACCAGAAGCGCGAGGCCGAACTGGCCGACAGCTTCCGCAAGCAGGGGCTCGAGGTCTACGTGCCCAACATCGCCGCCTTCCGCGAGCATGCGCAGAAGGCCTACCTGGCGTCGGACGAGGCGAAGAGCTGGCCGGCCGGCATGCTCGACAAGATCAACGCGATGAAGTGAAGGCCGCGACCATGTCCGGCCGCCCCATCCTGAAATCGCTGCACCGCTTCGCCGAGGCGGTGGCCGCCGCCCTGCTTGCGGTGATCTTCGTCGCCTTCATCGCGCAGATCGCCCTGCGCTACCTGTTCAACTGGCCGGTCGGCTGGACCTCGGAGCTTTCGGTCGCGGCCTGGCTGTGGCTGGTGCTCTGGGGCGCGGCCTTCGTGCTCCGGGACGAGGACGAGATCCGCATCGACTTCGTCGCCAACATGGCCGGCCGCCGCGTGCGGCGCGTCGCGGGCGCCATGGGCGCGCTGGGCGTGATCGTGCTGTTCGGCATGTCGCTGCCCGCCTCCTATGCCTACGTGAGCTTCATGAAGGTCGAGAAGAGCGCCTACCTCGGCATTCGCATGGACGTGATGTATGCGATCTACATCGTGTTCGTCGTGGCCGTGATCGCCCGCAGCCTGCGCCAGCTGGTGCGCGGGCCCGCGTCCCCGGAAACCGCCGATCCCACCGCTGTGTCGTCCGCATTGTGAATCTCACCAGTCCTCTCTCGCTGGCGCTGTACGTCATCGTCGCGCTCAGCCTTCTCGGCGTGCCCGTCGGCCACGCCATGATCGGCGGCTCCGTCCTCTACCTGTACCTCAAGGGCATGGACGTGGGGGCTGCGGCGGAGCAGCTGCTGAACGGCACCTATTCGAGCTACCTGCTGCTCGCGATTCCGCTCTTCATCCTGGCCGCCACCATCATGAGTTCGGGCAGCATCCTCGACCGGCTGCTGCGCTTCTGCAATGCCATCGTCGGTCGCTTTCCGGGCGGCCTGGCACAGGTCAACGTGCTGCAGAGCATCGTGTTCGCGAGCATGTCGGGCTCCGCGCTCGCCGACGCCGCGGGCTCGGGCAAGCTGATGCAGGCCATGATGACCAAGGACGGCAAGTACACGCCCGGCTTCGCCGCCGCGCTGAGCGCCGTCTCGTCGGTGATCGGCCCGATCCTGCCGCCGTCGATTCCGCTGGTGCTCTATGCACTGGTCTCCGGCACCTCGATCGGCTATCTGTTCATCGGCGGCGTGCTGCCGGGCCTGCTGCTCGGCGCGGTGCAGATGGCGCTGATCTACGTGCTGGCGCGGCGCCGCCGCTTTCCGCTCGAGCTCAGCGTGCCGCTGCGCGACATGCCGCGCATCACGCGCGAGGCCCTGCCCGCGCTCATGCTGCCCGTCATCCTGCTCGGCTGCCTGTACAGCGGCGTGACCACGCCCACCGAGGCCGCCGGCATTGCCGCCGCCTACGCGCTGCTGATTTCCGTCGGGCTGTACCGCAGCCTGCGCTGGTCGGACCTGTACCAGTCGCTGCTCTCCAGCGCGCGCATGAGCATCTCGATCGGCATGCTGATCGCCGGCGCGATGGTGTTCAACTACGTCATCACCTCGGAGAACATTCCGGCCGCGCTCAGCACCGCGATGAAGGGCCTCAGCCTGTCGCCGATGGTCTTCCTGCTGCTGGTCAACCTGATCCTGCTGGTGCTGGGCGCCTTCCTCGAGGGCTCGACCATCATCCTGATCATCCTGCCCGTGCTGCTGCCGACCGCGGTCTCGCTCGGCATCGACCCGGTGCACTTCGGCGTGATGGCGGTGCTCAACATCATGATCGGCCTCGTCACGCCGCCCTACGGGCTGCTGCTGTTCATGATGAGCAAGATCGCCGGCGTGCCGCTGATGGTGCTGGTGCGCGAGACCTTTCCCTTCCTCGTCGTGATGCTCGGCGCGCTGGCGATCGTGACGGTGTGGCCGGAGACGGTGCTGTTGTTGCCGAGGCTGGCGCGGGTATACGGGGTAGGGGCCACGCTGTTGAAGCATCCGGACGGCCGCGCAATGTTTGCCCGCGGTCATCCGTCCGCAGACCGACTGCGAGCGTTCGCCGCGCCCTTGCCGGGCCTTGTCGCCCGTGGCGTCCTGATTTTCGACGGGCTGGCTTTCGTATTCGTCTTGGTCATGTTCGCGGTTCTGACGCTGGTTTTTTCCTGAGCTCGCCGACCAGGACCGGACCTACCGACCGCGGTTCAGAATTGAGTTCGCAACAACCTCAGACCTCATGAACCTGGACCTCATCGCCGCCAGTCGATCGCTTGTCGAAGAGGCATGGAAGAAACCTGACGAGTGGGAGGCGAACCTGGCTTCCGCCGAAGCGATGCTCTCGAAGGCGCTTCGCGAGGTGCCGGACGATGTTCTTGCGCTCACCTGCTTGGGCGCCGTGCTGTCGGATCAGGGCAAATACGAAAAGGCCGCCGCGGTCCTGGTGCGCGCGATTGAGCTCGGGTCGACCGACCGGAACACCTACTTCAACCTTGGCGTAGCAAAGATGAACTGCGCGACCCGTGCGAAGGCAATGGCCGCTTTTCGAGACGCCGAGGGGCGCCAAGCTTCGCCGTTGTCGTGGGAGGCATACTT
Organism: Variovorax sp. TBS-050B; assembly: GCF_029893635.1. Taxonomy (NCBI): domain Bacteria; kingdom Pseudomonadati; phylum Pseudomonadota; class Betaproteobacteria; order Burkholderiales; family Comamonadaceae; genus Variovorax; species Variovorax sp. TBS-050B. The sequence goes on from NZ_JARXYR010000002.1 coordinate 2,742,634, forward strand.
TGATCCCCAGGCCCACTGATCGGCGTGCTTGGACGCCCGGTTGTGGTTCGCCAACATCCGACATTCATCTAGGCAGCCAGCGAGCCTGACCACATATGAAGCGACGTGTCTCGCCTGCGCTGATTGCCTTCGGTGCTATTGTTATCTTCGGTTCAGTGAGTGGTGCTGGTTGGCTATGCCGGGGGCTGGCTTGGTTGGCGCATAGAGAAGCGCTGCGAAGACTATTGCGTCGCCCGAGGGAAGAAAGGGCAGATGGCGCCGATCTATCCCAAGACGATGACTGGCGACCGTCAGGGGCCGACTGAGTGCAACTGCCGATAGTCGTCACTCGGCCATACGCCGCCCCTCGACGCTCGCCGCCAGTTGGCGGGAGGCTTTGAGCGGAAGCGTGTCGCAAAGACGCCGAGGCAGATGAGCGCCCGTTGCCCAGATATCATCCCGCCGACGCACTTTCCCTCATCGCAAACGACTCCGTGACATGCGTGCCGCCCTTTACTACTTGCTGATGCTCCTGCTCGGGTTTGCCTTCTACAAATTCGGGCAAAACTTGCTTCGGAAGCCGCGTTGGAGTGAGAACGGCGAACGCACCGAAGGCGTTGTAGGCCCCGTGGGGTTGCTTGTGACTACTGGCGTTGCCTGCTACCTGTTGTTTGCGTTACTGCGCGCGCTGGTTCGCGGTGAAGTGCCATGCGTCGGCAAGGCTTGCACGAATCAGATCTATACCCTGGCGGCCAACGCGGGCGATTACTGGGCCAACATGTTTTTCCTCGCGTGGATGGTGCTTGGCCTGAGCTATGCGGTCTATGTGACGCTCAAGATTTGGTTCCGAGAGTAGCGCCGCAGGGGCGGCGAACTGCGATGGGGGCGGGTGTGCGCGACGATGGCGGCCGCCGCCAACGGCCAATCGCGGCATTCAAAGGAGCTTCATGTTCAGCTTGCTGACGGACTTCGTCGTCGCGATCTTCGAGTTCATCGTTGACGTGGTGCTCTTCAGAAGGCAGCGCCGCAAGCGCGGTCACAGCGACCGCGCGTTTTCCGACGACGCACACGAGATCGCACGCTTCGACCTCATCACGTTGACCTACATTGGTCTCGCCTCGGTCGCGGTGATGATTTTTCTGAGCTTCATCGCAGGTGTTCCGCTAGGCTGGAGCATCGCAGTCAGTATCGCTGTGGGCGTGGCTTGGGGTGTCTGGCAATACATGCGGCTGGTCGATAGACCAACGCGAGGCAGTCATCATCACGTGTCACGGCCGGCCCGCTGCTTACATGATCTCGCCTCAAGACATGAAGGAATTTCAAGAGGCGCGTGCAGGAGCGGTCAAGGCAAGTCTGCGCGCGATTGGGCCAAGGCAAGCGCACAGGCTTGGAATGAATTCGATACCAAGTTCGGCGCGTTCGCGGACGAGCACTCAACTCTCTGAAGCAGTGGCGCAATTTGACGTTGGGGAGGTTGGAACTAGACCTCGAGTCCTGGTTGAAAACGAGCGGCGGCAAAGGGCTTCACAAATCGCCGTGCCGCTGGCGCCAAGGTTCGACCAAGACATGGTCAAGGCATTCTCGCAAGCCATTGCTCAGCACCTTGCGAGGACGATACCTTCGCGGCTTGTCGCCAAGAGTGTTCCGTCCAATCGGGCAGGCAAACCGTTCGTCGACTACCTGCGCAATGGCCACGGTGCGACGACGGCAGCAGTATGTCTCGCACGATCGGCTGAGGCGGTGAAGCGGCAAACGGCCCGCTCGGGCCGTTTGGTTCTTATCTCCGCCCGTTCGCGGGATCAGAGACCGTCGCGGTCCGAGTCGCCGGGCACCGCGCGTTCCACGGTGTCGCTCACGCGTTGCCACGCGTCACGCGTCGCATGCTTGGCGCGGTCCCATTCCAGCGAGGAGCGCCCGCGGGCCGTTCCCCAATCGCGGCTCAGCTCGGGCTCGACCTCTTCGAACCTGCGATTCGGGTAGCGCAAATAGGCATCGACACCGTAGCGATAGGCCGGTGAATAGTCGTCGTAGCTCGATCCGCTTGCCACGTAGGAGCGCCCCGTGTAGTTGTCGCGCCAGTAGGCATCCTCGACGTCGGGGTCTACCTTTGCCATGCGCCGGCCGGCCAGGGCTCCGGCGGCTGCGCCGACCGCTGCGCCCACGGCAGCGCCCACCGGGCCGGTCATGCCGCCGACTGCCGCGCCTGCAGCCGCACCGCCCGCCACGCCACCGGCGACGCCGCCGACCACGGCCCCGGCGCTCGTCGCAGCGGGATGCGAATCGTCCTTCTCGGCGGGGGTGCGAGTGTCTTTCAGATCAACCATGGATGTCTCCTTGGAACGTTGAGGGAAGACCAAAGTTGTACTCATCGCAGTGAAGCCGACAGCGCCGAGGCACTCGTTGGAATGAAAGGCAGGAGGGAATGGGCATGACAGTCCGCACCTACAGCCGCGAGCATCAGGGTCTCGGATGGGATCACCAAAGGCAACAGCCGCAGCCAAAGCCGCTTCGGCGTTTGGAGCTCAGGGCTCCGCCTCGGCATCGCACGTCAGCAGTTGCGCTCCCCTCCGAATCGAGGACCAGGGTCAGGCCTAGTTGGCGGCTCGGCAAACTCCTACGCAAGGCGCGTGAAGGAGGTCAAGACAATTCATGGATGCTCAGAACTCTGCTTTGCACTGTGGCGAGTCCGGTCATTGCGCTCGCCATGTTGGTCATCGGCGTACTCGCAGCGCTGGTCCACCTCATTGCGATGCCTGCGCTTTATCTCTGGGAAGTTCGACTCGAACGGAATCCTCCTCGCGGGACCTCGTCCGAAGCTGCCAAACGATCCCGGGTGGCTCGGCAAAGACTTGGCAGATGATCGAGTCACAAGTCCCACTGTTTGCCCCCGACAAACAATCCATGTGCGAACCGCCTGTTTATCCGCACCCGTCGGCCCCCTACATTGACGTCATCCCATCAACGTTCCTGAAGGAAGGAAACCCTCCGAATGCCCACCCGCGATGTCGTCATGCCTCCCGATCGCCACGCGCTCTACGAGCTGCACCGCTATTCCCCCGCGATCCGCGCCAACGGCCTGCTGTTCGTCTCGGGCCAGGTCGGCAGCCGCGCGGATGGTTCGCCCGAGCCGGAGCTCGATGCGCAGGTGCGTCTTGCGTTCCAGAACCTCAATGCCATCCTTGCCGCGGCCGGTTGCAGTTTCAGCGACGTGATCGACGTGACGGTGTTCATGGTCGACCCGCAGACGCATTTCGAACGCGCCTGGGCCGTGGCCGCGGAGTACTGGGGCGAGGCGCCTTATCCGACGGCGACGGCGGTCGGCGTGACGTGGCTGTCGGGCTTCTCGTTCGAGATCAAGGTGATCGCCAAGCTGCCCGAAGCCGCGATGCCCCACTGAACGAAGCGCCTGCTCAGTAGGGCGGCGCCTTGCGCGCCCGCTGCGCTTTCGCCGCCTCTGTCCACCACGCGAGGTCGTCGGCGAAGCGCCCGAACGACCGCTCCAGCGATTCGCCTGCGCTGCCGGTGGGCTTGCCGCTCGCATCGAGGGTCTGCGCGATCGGGCCGACGGCGAGGGTGCTCGACACCACGACCATGCCCATCTCCGACAGGATCGAGTGCCACACGGTGCCCGAGCGCACGCCCGAGAAGCGGCCGGCCGAATAGCTGGCGACGGCGGCGGGGCGCCAGAACCATTCCTCGAGGAAGTGGTCGGTGAGGTTCTTGAGGCCCGGCTGCGGGCCCCAGTTGTATTCGCCGGTCACGAAGACGAAGGCGTCGGCGCTGCGGATCTTCTGCGCCAGCGCCTCCATGGCGGCCGGTGCGCTGCCCTGGGGGTACTCCTTGTACATGCGGTCGAGCATCGGCAGGCCGACGGCCTGGGCATCGACGAGTTCGGCCTTGTCGCCGCGCGCGGCAAGGCCGGCCACGATGTAGTCGGCCAGGCGGATGCCCATGCGGTCCGACCGGTACGAGCCGTAGAAAACCAGGATGCTGTCAGCCATTCGTCGTCGCTCCGTGTGAGGCCATGGCGGCCAGCGCGCGAGACTACCGCATCGATGTGCCGGCGGCCGTCACTTTTTGCACGCGGCCTCGCTACCATTGCCGGCCATGAAAACGCCGCCCCTCTTTCGCGCTGCCGCCTCGATGCTGTTCGTCCTCGCTGCCGCGGCGCTGGCGGGCCAGGCGTCGGCCGGGCCTTCGGCGCAGGTGTTCGATCTGGTGAAGAAGCCCGAGTCGGTCGACCCGGAATGGCGCGTGCGCCTCTGCGCGCTGCTGCCGCAGCCCTGCGATCCGCAGACGCTGGGCCTGTACCGTCCGCGCGGCGGCGCGGCGGGCGAGCATGTGGTGATCGCGGCAGAGCCGCTGGCCATGGCGCGCGTGCAGCGCGGCAAGGGCGCGGGCGGCTGGCAACTGGAGCGCCTGCACGACTTCAGCGGCTACGCGGCGGCAAAGCGCGATGCGGCGAGCGGCAGCGTGGCCGACGCGCAGTTCTCGCTCGCGCCGGCGCTCTATCCGCTCGCCGAAGGGCAGTGGGCCGCGGCCGTGCTGCAGACGGTGTCGGAGGGCTACTCGGGCGGCGGCGCCTCGTTCAGCAAGGCCGACTTCGTGCCGCTCGAAGGCACGCGCATCGTGGCCGAGGGCATTCCCTTCTCGTGCACGAAGATGGTCCGCGCCTGCTTCAGCGAAAAGGAATACCGGCAGTCGAAGCACTGCCACGACGAGAGCAGCGGCAGCCTTCGCATCAGCTACGCCGAAGCGGCGCGGCCCGGCGAGCCCTATCGCTGGCAGTACACCTGGCTGCAGAACGAGTGGCCGGCGCATCAGCCGGCGAGCGCCGCGACCACCTCGCGCCTGCACTTTGCCGCCACCACCACGGAGCGGGCGGGCTTCTGCGGCGGGCCGCAGTAGCAGCAGCCGCCGAGGCTCAGTCGCGGTGTCGCGGCAGCGTGACCGCGCCCACGTAGAGCGTGCGGCCCGCGCCCAGGCCGGCGCTCACCAGCGCGATGCCGAGCCCGATGAAGAGCCATGCCGAGGCGCGGAAGCTGCCGGTCCAGCCATGCAGCAGGCCGGCGAGCAGCGGCCCGAAGGCGGCCACGAGGTAGCCCACGCCCTGCGCCATGCCCGAGAGGTGCGCCGCGATGTGCGAATCGCGCGAGCGCAGCACGATCATCGTGAGCGCGAGCGCGAAGGTGCCGCCCTGGGCGATGCCCAGCAGCACGGCCCACAGCCACACGCCGCCCAGCGGCGCGAACAGCATCGCGAGCATGGCCATCACGGTGAGCAGCGCCAGCACGGCCGCCAGGGCGCGCTGGTTGCGCAGCTTCACCGCGAGCGCGGGCACGACGAGGCAGGTCACGACCTGCGTCATGACCGAGAGCGACACCACGTAGCCCGCGGTCTCGCTGCCCAGCCCGCGTTCGCGCAGGATGGGTGCGAGCCAGCCCATCACGATGTACGCCAGCGCGGACTGCAGCCCCATGAAGAGCGTGACCTGCCACGCCAGCCGGTCGCGCCACAGGCCGCGCACGGTGAAGCCCGATTCGCTCGCCACCGGCTGCACGGGCAGCGCCTGCGGCGCCCACAGCAGCGTGACCAGCAGCGCCGGCGCCGCCCACATCGCGAGCGCGACGGTCCATCCGCCGCCCAGTGCGTGTTCGAGCGGCACCGTGAGGCCCGCGGCACTCGCCGCGCCGCCGCACACCGCCATGGTGTAGAGGCCCATCATCAGCGCCGCCTGACCGGCGAAGTCGCGCTTCACCAGGCCCGACAGCAGCACGTTCGCGACCGCGATGCCGCTGCCCGCGATGGCCGAGGCGACGAACAGCAGCGGAATGCTGCCGGTGCCGCGCAGCGCGGTGCCCACGAGGATCAGCAGCATGCAGCCGAGCAGCGTGCGCTCGGTGCCGAAGCGCCGGCCGAGCCCGGGTGCGAGCGGCGCGAACGCGCCGAGGCAGACGATCGGCAGCGTGGTCAGGAGGCTCGCGGCCGTGGCCGAGAGGCCGGTGGCGCGGATGATCTCCGGCAGCACCACCGAGAGGCTGGCGAACACCGGCCGGAGGTTGAAGGCGATCAGCACCACGCTGGCGCCGAGCAGGATGCGGCGCGCCAGGCTCGGCGCGGGCGTGGGACGCGGTGCGGGCAGGCTGTCGACTTCGGCGTCGATCAGCATTTCCTTGGCGGCGGCGCCGGAGGGCAGGGGCATCGAGCTCATGCGCCGCCGCCTTGCGCGAGTGCGTCGATCATCGGCGCCATGAAGGCGCGCACCGCCTCGGCGGCGCGGTCGGGATCGCGGCTCGCGATGGCCTGGACGATCGCCCGGTGCGCGGCGGCGTCGGGCTCGGGCAGGGCGGCGTCCATCGTGCCCGAGATGGTTTCCTTGATGTAGCCCGAGATGAAGCGGCAGGTCTCGGCCAGCGCGAGGTTGCCCGAGATGTCGACGATCGCGAGATGGAACGCCAGGTCGCGCTCGATGAACGCCGCGCCGCCGTCCCCGGCATCGGGCACGCCGCGCTTGTCGAGCAGCGCTTCGAGGTTGCGCAGGTCCCGCGCGGTGTGGCGCACGGCCGCGAGCCGCGCCGCCTCCACCTCGAGCGCGCGGCGCACCTCGAACTGGTCGCGCAGGCTCGCGCGGCGCATCTTCTGCAGGTTGGCCGCGGGATCGAAGCCCGAGCGCACGTAGGTGCCCGAGCCCTGGCGCACTTCGAGCAGGCCGCGCGAGACCAGCGTCTTCACGGCCTCGCGCACCGTGCCGCGGCTCACGCCGAGCAGTTGTGCGAGTTGCGGTTCGATGGGGATGCGCGAGCCGACCGGCCAGCGGCCGGCGGCGATTTCTGCGCGAATGCTGTTGGCCGCGCTGTCGGCCAGGGAGGTGCGGGGAGCCTGCAGGAGCATGAACAGTAGAAGAGAGAACGAAAGCCGCCCCAGGAGGGCGGTCATTGAATCATTGGATGAATTCTCGTGCGCCTCGAATGCCGCAGTCGCCCGCAGGGGATTGGCCGGCGCCTGCCCGCCGGCCGGCGCCGCGTCAGCGGCGCGGATTGCGGGCGGCGACCACGCCCGCGCCGCGCACCTCGATGCGGCGCCGGTCCACCACCTTGCCGGCCGCATCGACCAGTTCGATGGTGTGACGGCCGGGCCAGGGCAGCCATTGCGCGCTGTTGCCGCGCGCGAAGTGCTTGCCGTCGATGCGCCATTGCACGCCGCGGCCTTCGGACTCGAAGCGCACGCGCTGGTGCAGCGGCGGAATGTCGGGGTCGAGCGCGAGGATGGTGCCGTCGGCCGGCGCGGTGATGCGCGTGGGCGCAGCGCCGGCCGGCGTGCCGGCGTCGCCGTCGAGCGCGAACAGCGTCTGCTCGGTGCCCTGCAGGAACCACTCGCCGCGCTCGGCTTCCAGCGCGTTGCCGTCGCTGCCGGGGCCGAAGGCCACCTGCGCCTCGACGAGGCCGGCCGGCGGCCGCGGCGCGCGGCTCGGCACGCGCGCATGCAGGAAGCGCATCAGCTCGGCCCATACCGGCGCCGCGCCGGTGGTGCCGCTCACGTCCCACATCGCCGCGCCGCTGGCGTTGCCGACCCACACGCCCACCGTGTAGCGCTGCGACCAGCCCACGGCCCAGTTGTCGCGCATGTCCTTGCTGGTGCCGGTCTTCACCGCGGTCCAGAAGCGGGTGGAGAGGATGCTGTCGGGGCCGAAGGTGCGGGTGCGCGCATTCGCGTCCGACAGGATGTCGCCGACGATGAAGGCCGCGCGCGGATCGAGCACCGCCGGCGCGGCGGGCGGCGCCTTGCCGCCTGGCGCGGTTGCCGTGCGCGCCGCGACCAGCGTCACCGGCCCGTGCCGTCCGCCGTTGGCGAGCGTGCGGTAGGCGTTGGCGAGCGACAGCAGCGAGACCTCGGCGCTGCCGAGCGCGAGGCTGTAGCCGTAGTAGTCGCCGCTCTCGCGCAGCGGCAGGCCCATGGCGCGCAATTGCCGCGCGAAGGCTTCGGGCGACACCATCACCAGCGTGCGCACGGCCGGCACGTTGAGCGAGGCGGCCAGCGCGGTGCGCACCGACACCGGGCCCTTGAACTGCCGGTCGTAGTTCTGCGGAATGTAGAGGCCGCTCGCGGTGCTGATCTGCGCCGTCGAATCGTCGACCAGCGAAGCGGCCGTGAGCCGCCGCTCGGCGATCGCCTGCGCATAGAGCAGCGGCTTGAGCGTGGAGCCGGGCTGGCGCAGCGCGGTCACCGCGTCGACCTCGGCCGCCTGGCTCAGCGGCCCCGACGAGCCGACCCAGGCCAGCACCTCGCCGCTCGCGTTGTCGAGCACCACCAGTGCGCCGTCCTCCACGTGCCGGCCGCGCAGTTCCTTCAGGTGGCGCTGCAGCGTCTCGAGCGCAAAGCGCTGCAGCGGCGCATGCAGCGTGGTGCGCACGCTGTCGGCCGGCTCGTCCTTGCCGGCTTCGCCGCCGTCGCGCTGTTCCTTCAGCGCACGCCGGGCGGCATGCGGCGCGATGCCCTCGCTCGCATCGAAGGCGCGCCGCTGCACCGCGGCCGTGGTGAACATGTCGAGCGCCTCGCAGTCGACCTTCTGCCCGGGCTCCATCGCGCGCAGCACCTCGCAGGCGCGCTGCGCCACGAGCGCCGGCTTCGCGTTGGGCGCGCGCACCAGCGCCGCAGCCACGCTGGCCTCGCGCGCATCGAGCCCATTCGGCGCCTTGCCGAACAGCGTGCGCGAGAGCGCATCGATGCCTACGATCTCGCCGCGGAACGGCACGCTGTTGAGGTAGGCCTCCAGGATCTGGTCCTTGCGCCAGTTGCGCTCCAGCTGCGCGGCGGCCACGGTCTGGCCGATCTTCTGCTTCAGGCTGCGGCCGCTGTTGGCGCGGCGCAGGTCCTCGTCGAGCAGGCCGGCGAGCTGCATCGTGATGGTCGACGCGCCGCGCGTGCGCGTGTTCCACAGGTTGCCCCAGGCGGCCGACGACACCGCGCGCCAGTCGACGCCGCTGTGCTCGTAGAAGCGCCGGTCCTCGCTCAGCACCATCGCCGTGCGCAGCGCGGGCGACACGTCGGCCAGCGCGATCCACTGGCCGCGCCGCACGCTGGCATCGGTGCGCACGCGCTGCAGCAGTTCGCCGTTGCGGTCGAGCACCGCGGTGTCGGAGGAACGGAACTCGCGCTTCACTTCGTCGAAACGCGCCACGGCGGCCAACGCGGGCGCCTGCACGCAGGCGAGCGCCAGCAGCCATGCGGCGAGGCAGCGGCGGCTGGCGGCGGGCGGGCGGTGCATGGGCAAAAGCAAAGGTTGCGGTGGCGAGGGCGCGCCATTTTCGACGATACGGCCGCGGGAACTGCACCTACCCCGAAACGGGTGCGGCGCCGCCTGCGCCGTGGTGGGCGTAGCGCCAAAGTTCGCAGCAGGCCCACATCCGGTAACCAACTTCACGCGCGCGCCTCATGGCGGATACGGCGCCGAGACGGAGGTGGCCTTCAATGCGGAAGCGGCTTGCGAGAGGCGGGCCGTTTCCCAGAACTCCAAGGAGAAAGCACCATGATCAAGACACTGGCCATCCTGCTTGCCGCATCGGCCGTCCTGGCCGGCTGCGTCGTCGCGCCCTACGACCGTTCGCCGCCGCCGCGCCCCGGCTACGGCTATGGAGACCGCGACCGCGACGGCGTGCCCAACCGCTACGACCGCGACCGCGACAACGACGGCGTGCCGAACCGCTGGGACCGCAACCCGAACAATCCGTACCGCCGCTGAAGGCGGGGCAGGGAGATGGCTAAGCGGGGCGCCGCGCCAGCAGCGCCCACACGCCGGCCGCGCCCAGCAGCGAGCCGCCCGCGAGGTTGAAGCGCCGCTGCGCGCGCGGCGAGGCCAGCAGCCTGCGCGCCGATCCCGCGAACACCGCATACAGCGCGGCGTTGAGCGCGGCCATGGCGACGAAGGTGGCCGCCAGCACCCAGAGCTGGCGCGTCACGTCGGCCGCGGGGCTCAGGAACTGCGGCAGGAAGGCCACGAAGAACACGATGCCCTTCGGGTTAAGGGCGGTCACCAGGTAGGTGTTGGCGAAGAGGCGCCAGCGCGAGCCGGGCGCGGCCGGCGCCGCGATCTCGCCGCCACCCATGCCCGCGCGCAGCATCTTCATGGCGAGGTAGATCAGGTACAGCCCGCCCGCCCACTTGACCACCGTGAACCAGAAGGCCGAAGCCGCGAGCAGCGCGCCCAGGCCGAGCAGCGACACCACCAGCGCGGTTGAATCGCCCAGCGCCACCGCGGCCACGAGCGGAAGCTTCGCGCGGCGGCCGTGCGCCATCGAGTAGCTGATGACCGTGAGGATGGTCGGGCCCGGAATGACGAGCAGCACGGCCGATGCGGCGACGAAGGCGAGCCAGAGTTCGAGAGGCATGGAATCTCCAGAAGGAAGAAGGAAGGACGCGGACGGCCCGCGGCGTTCAGCTGCCGAAGCGCGCGGCCGAGCGGGCCTTGGCGCGCTCGGCCTCCACCGCGCGGTCGCGCGGCTCGGCGCTGGTCACGAGCGAATCGATCAGCCGCGCCGCGCTGACCGCCACTTCCTCGACCGCGCGCTCGAAGGCCTGCTCGTTGGCCTTGGAGGGCACGTGGAAGCCGCTGAGCTTGCGCACGAACTGCAGCGCCGCGGCGCGGATCTCCTGCTCGGTGGCGGGAGGCTCGAAGTTGTACAGGGTCTTGATGCTTCTGCACATGGGCGGCTTGCTCCGGTCGGGGCCAGGGGATGGGGCTACGGCAGGCGAAGGATGGCGTCGGCCACCGCTTCGATGCCCGCGTCGCTCAGGTCGGGCGCCGCGACCTGACGCCGCTGCGGCCACTGCTCGAAATGCCGCGCCTGCGAACGCTCGTAGTGCGGATCGTAATGAAGCGCCATCAGTTCGGCAAAGAGCGGCGCCAGCGCGCCTTCGAGCGCCCATTCCTGCCAGCGCTGCACCACCGCCTTGCCCTGCAGTTCCTTGAGCCGGCCGAGCTGATCCGCGAGCGCCTGGCGGTCGTCGCCGAGGTAGGCGTAGTCGCGCAGCAGGTAGTCGAGGCGCGCGGCCGCATCGGCCTGCACCTCGACGCAGGGCGCCGCGCGCATGCGCGCGACCAGCGGAATCGGCAGCGAGAGCCGGCCGATGCGCGCGCTCTCGCCTTCCACGTACACCGTGCGCGAGAGGTCGAGCGCCTCGAAGCAGGTGGCGATGCGGGTCTCGAACTGCTTCTGCGAGGGCTGCGGCACGCCCGGCAGCGCGCCGAGCAGCGAACCCTTGTGGCTTGCGAAATGCTCGAGGTCGATCACCTGCTCGCCGCGCGCGGCCAGCGCCTGCAGCACGCGCGTCTTGGCACTGCCGGTCGCGCCGCAGATCACCCGGAGCTGCAGCTGCGGCACGGCGGCCTCGATCTGCGCGAGCACATGGTGGCGATAGCTCTTGTAGCCGCCCGCGAGCTGCTGCGCGTCCCAGCCGACCAGGCGCAGCCAGGTCACCATCGAGCCGCTGCGCAGGCCGCCGCGCCAGCAGTAGACCAGCGGCCGCCAGTGGGGGGGCTGCTCGCCGAAGCGTTCGCGCAGATGCCGCGCGAGGTTGGCCGCCACCATCGCGCCGCCCACGCGCCGCGCCTCGAAGGCGCCGGTCTGCTTGTAGATGGTGCCGACGATGCGGCGCTCCTCGTCGTCGAGCACCGGGCAGTTGATCGCGCCGGGAATGTGGTCGAGCGCGAATTCCGACGGTGAGCGCGCGTCGATGATGGTGTCGAAGCGTGGAATGTCGGCCACGCGCGTCGGCTGGTGGCGGGAATGGTTGTCGCGTTCAGCCATGGGCATGCCCCAGTGTGCGCCGCAGCCGCGCGCTCGCGAAGTCGACGAGGGCCACGAGCACGAACATGGCGATCAGGACGGTCATGGCCTGTTGCTGTTGGAAGATCGACAAGTGGAAGTAGAGCAGCTGCCCGAGCCCGCCGCCGCCGACGAAGCCCAGCACCGCCGCCATGCGGATGTTCATTTCCCAACGATACAGCGCATAGGCCAGCCATTGCGGCAGCACCAGCGGCAAGCTGCCGTAGCCGAAGGCCGCCACCGCGCCCGCGCCGCCCAGCGCGAGCGCCTGCTCGGGCGCGCGCGGTGCGTTCTCGAGGCTTTCGGCGAACAGCCGGCCGAGCACGCCGGTGGTGTGCAGCGCGAGCGCGAGCGCGCCCGCGAACGGGCCGATGCCCGCGGCCAGCACCATGAGCGCGGCCCAGACCAGCTCGGGCACGCTGCGCAGCAGGTTGAGCACGAAGCGCGTGGCATGGCGCGGCACCGCGCCCGCGCGCCCCGCCGCCGCGAGCGCTAGCACCGCGCCGGCCGCCGCCGCGAGCACCGTGCCCAGGGCCGACACGGCGAGCGTCTGCAGCGCGCCCCAGCCGGTCCTGGCGAGGAAGGCGCGCGAAAGGTCGGGCGGGAAGAACTCCAGCACGAAGCGGCCCATGAGCCGCAGCGATTCGCCGCTGCCGAGCGCGCGGTAGTCGATGCCGAGATAGACGAAGCTCGCCGCCACGGCGGCCACGATCAGCAGCGCCACCACGCGGCAGCGCACGCACACCGGCATGCGCGGCAGGGGCGGGGCGGCGGCCGCGGCGGCCTTCATGCGAGCAGCCTCCGCAGCGCGTTGCTCAGCGCGTCGGCCAGCAGCACGAGCGCGAGGAACACCAGCAGGATGCTGCTCGCCTCGCCGCCGTTGAGCATCTTCATCGACTGGTCCATGAGCTGCCCGAGCCCGCCCGCGCCGACGAAGCCCATCACCACCGAGGCGCGCACGGCGCATTCCCAGCGGTAGACGGTGTAGGAGGCCAGTTCCTGCGCGGTGTTGGGCAGCAGGCCGTAGCAGAGCGCCGCGATGCGGCCGCTGCCGCCTTCGAGCAGGGCGCGCGCGGGGCGGGTGTCGGTCGATTCGAGGATCTCGGCGTAGACCTTGCCGAGCATGCCGCCGTAGGTGATGGCGAGCGCGAGCACGCCGGCGGCCGGCCCGAGGCCGAGCGCGCGCACGAACAGCAGCGCCCAGACGATCTCGGGAATCGCGCGCAGCACCATCAGCACCAGCCGCGCCGACGGCCGGACGACGGCGCCGATGCCGCGCCCCGGCCCGGGGCCGATGCGCGAGACCGAGAGCGCGCGCGTGCCGGCGAAGGCCAGCGGCACGGCGATGAGGAAAGCGAGCGCCGTGCCGGCCGTGGCCATGGCGAGCGTCTCGAGCGTGGCGCGGCCGAGCAGCGCCAGGAAGGCCGGCGCGGTCTCGGGCGGCAGGAAGCCCGCGAGAAAGCCGCCGATCACCGACAGGTTGCCGGGTGCGAAGAGCGCCGCGGGCTGGAACTCGGCGAGCCGCAGCACCGGCCAGGCGAGGAGCAGCGCGAGCAGCGTCCAGCCGAGGCGCGCGCGGGTCTGCGGATCGTGCGTGGGCACTTCGGACGGCCGGGCGGGGCTCATGGGCAGTCGGGCGGCACGAAGGCGGCCTCCTGCAACGGTCGCACCGCCGGCGGCTGCGCGGCGGCGCTGGCGGCGGCCAGGCCGCCTTCGCCGGCATAGAGGGCGTCGAGCATCGCGGCATCGACCGCGCCCGCGGGCACGTCGAACACCACGCGGCCGGCGCGCATGCCGACCACGCGCGGAAACCAGCGCAGCGCCAGGTCCACCGCATGCAGCGAGGCGACGAGCGTGGCGCCGGTGGCTTCGCTCTGCGCGACCAGCTCGCGCACGGTGGTGTCGGCCAGCGTCGGATCGAGCGCCGACACCGGCTCGTCCGCCAGCAGCAGCGCCGGGCGCTGGTAGAGCACGCGGGCCACGCCCACGCGCTGCAGCTGGCCGCCCGAGAGGCGGTCGCAGCGTTCGAAGAGGCGGTCTTCGAGCGCCAGGCGCGACAGCGCCTCGTGCGCGCCCCGCGAGGTCCGAAGGCCGCAGCAGCGAAGCGATCGCGCGCGCCGCCGACCACTGGCCCAGCCGGCCCGAGAGCACCGCGGTCACCACGCGCAGCCGCGGCGCGATCGGCGGCGCCTGGTGCACGGTGCCGATGCGCGCGCGCAGGCGCTTCAGCGCGCCGGCGTCGAGCCGCCAGGGCGCCGCGTCGAGCAGCCGGACCTGGCCTTCGGACGGCCGCAGCGCCGCGCCGAGCACGCGCAGCAGCGTGGTCTTGCCCGCGCCCGAGGGGCCGATGACCGCCACGCGCTCGCCCGCCCGCGCGGCCAGCGTCACGCCGGCGAGCGCACGCTGGCCGTTCGGGTGGACCACGCCGACGGCGTCGATCGAGAAGCTCACGCGCAGCGGCCTTCTTTTCTTCCGGCGGCTACTTGATCAGCCCGGCCGCCTTGCCCGCGGCCTCGATGCCGTCGTAGTTCGACGATCGGGTCGGCACGAAGCGGCTCGCGCGCTGCAGCGCCATGATCTCCTTGTGCGCCGGGTTCGCCGGGTCGAGCTTCAGGAAGGCGTCGGTGAGCTTCTTGGTGAGCGCCGGGTCGAGGCCGGGGCGCACGGTCCAGTTGTAGTCGTAGTAGGTCGGCGTGGTCGCGAGCACCCGCACCTTGGCGGCGTTCGGGTTCTTGGCTTCCACCAGCTTGTCCCAGACCGAGGCGTTCAGCACGCCGGCCTCGGCGCGTGCGGCGGCCACGAAGGCCACGGTGGCATCGTGCGCGCCCGAGAAGGCCACGGTCTTGAAGTCGCGCTCCGGATCGATGCCGGCCTGCATCAGGAAGTAGCGCGGCATCAGGCTGCCCGAGGTGGAGGAGGGCGCGCCGAAGGCGAAGGTCCGGCCCTTCAGGTCGGCCAGCGTCCTGGCGGTGCTGTCGGCCGGGACGATGAACTTGCTGGTGAACACCTCGTCCTCGGCGCGCTGCACGATCGGCACCGCGCCGCCGCCGGTGCGGATGCGCGCCTGCACGTAGGTGAAGCCGCCGAGCCAGGCGAGGTCGATCTTGTTCGTCGCCAGGCCCTCGACCACCGCCGCATAGTCGGTCACGGGCGTGAACTGCACCTCGAGGCCGGTTTCCTTCTTCAGGTAGTCGCCGAGCGGCGTGAACTTGCGCTGCAGCTCGGTCGGCGCCTCGTCGGGAATGGCGGACACGCGCAGCACCTTGCCCTGTGCCGAGGCACCGAGGGCGAGGACGGACAGCGAAAGCGCAAGGGCGATGCGAAGAAGGGGCTTCATGGGAGAAAGAAGGCGCGGCGGAGGCGCCGGAAGGATCGGGGAGCCCTCGATTGTAGAAACCCGCGTGCCGGCGCCGCGGCCGGCCGGCTTCGATAATGGCGGCCGTTTGCCTCCGGATTGCGCCATGACCGACACCTCCACGCCTTCGCCCCTCAACCCGCTGGCCCCGCTGCGGCTCACGAGCTTCTCGCACGGCGGCGGCTGCGGCTGCAAGATCGCGCCGGGCGTGCTCTCGCAGATCCTCAGGAACAGCGGCGCCGGGCTGATACCGCCGGAGCTGATGGTCGGCATCGAGACCGCCGACGACGCGGCCGTCTACCGCCTGAACGACAGCCAGGCGCTGATCGCGACCACCGATTTCTTCATGCCGATCGTCGACGACCCCTACGAGTTCGGCCGCATCGCCGCGACCAATGCGATCAGCGACGTCTACGCCATGGGCGGCCGGCCGATCATGGCGCTCGCGCTGGTGGCGATGCCGGTCAACCAGCTGCCGGTGGAAGTGATCGGCGAGATCGTGCGCGGCGGCCAGGACGTGTGCCGCGCGGCGGGCATCCCGATCGCGGGCGGCCACACCATCGACTCGGTGGAGCCGATCTATGGCCTGGTCGCGCTGGGGCTGGTCGATCCGGCGCACGTCAAGCGCAATGCCGCGGCACGCGCAGGCGACCTGCTGGTGCTCGGCAAGCCGCTGGGCGTGGGCGTGCTCTCGGCCGCGCTCAAGAAGGAGAAGCTCCGGCTCGCGGGCTACCGGCAGCTCATCGAGAACACCACGCGGCTCAACACGCCGGGCATCGCGCTCGCGCCGATGGCGGGCGTGCATGCGCTGACCGACGTGACCGGCTTCGGGCTCGCGGGCCACGCGCTGGAGCTCGCGCGCGGTGCAGGGCTCACGGCCGTGATCGACTGGCCGCGCGTGCCGCTGCTCGACGGCGTGGCGGCCATGGCGGCGGAGGGCTTCGTGACCGGCGCCTCGGGCCGCAACTGGGCCGGCTACGGCGCGGAAGTCGCGCTGGCCGACGGGCTGCCCGCCGTCGCGCAGGCGCTGCTGACCGACCCGCAGACCTCGGGCGGCCTGCTCGTGAGCTGCGCGCCGGAGACCGTGGATGCGGTGCTGCAGGTGTTCCGCGACGAGGGCTTCGCGCAGGCGGCCGTGATCGGCCGCATGGCCGAGGGGCCTGCCGGCCTGCGCGTCTCGGCCTGAAGTCCGCCGGCATGCGCCGGAGAAAGACCCTGACACCGGCGCACGCGGCGCGGGGCGAGAATAGCGCCATGCGGACCAGCCCCTTCTTCGTTGCGGCCCTCGCGGCCATCGCCTTCGGCGCGCACGCCGACGTGGTCCGCTGCACCGATGCCGACGAGCGCGTCACCTACACCGATGGCGGCTGTCCGCCGGGCTCCCGGCTGTCGCGCCAGGTGCCGCTCACCGAGCCGGTGGCCGTGATCCCGACGCCCGGGGAGGCGCGGCGCCCCGTCGCGCCGCCGCCGGTGACGGCACCGCCCGCGGCGCCGGCGGGCATCGCCGGCAACGCGCCGCCGTCCGGCCCCGCGATCATCCCGCGCCACGTCGACGAGCCGCGTCCGGCCACGCCGGCCGATCCGCCGGTCTACAGCTGGGGCCCCGATCCGTACTACGACGGCGGCCGGCCGATCATCCGCCCGCGGCCGCCGCGGCCCGTGGACCCCGGCCCGCCGCCGGGCCAGCGGCCCTGCGCGAACCTCGCGGGCATCAAGCGCAACAACTGCTGAGCCGCCCGGTTTGACGCTGCAGCCCTGGACCGTGTACTGCGACGGCAGCGCGATGCCGAACCCCGGCCGCATGGGTGCGGGCGCGGTCATCACGGCGCCCGACGGCACGCGCCATGCGCTGTCGCTGGCCAGCCATGCGATCGGCTGCAACAACGAGGCCGAACTGCGCGCGCTGACGCTCGCGCTCGAGGCGCTCAAGGCCCGCGGCGCGACGGCGGTGCGCGCCTACACCGACAACAGCATCCTCGTCGAACAGCTCGGCGCAGGCGCCGCAGCGCGGCCGATCGCGCGCATGGCGGGCATGTTCGAGGCGGCGCGCGCGTTGCTCGCATCGTTCGATCAGGCGAGCCTGCAATGGGTGCCGCGCCACCGCAACGTCGAGGCCGATGCGCTCGCGCGTGCCTCGCTCGGCGCGGCGCCGAAGCCGCCGCCGAAGCCGGCGAAGAAGAAGCGCCGATAGGACGTCCCCACGGGCCCGGCGGGCGAGGGGCCTATCATGCGCGTCCATCGCCGCCGCATCCGCGCGCCGGACGCGGCCGATGCTTTTCTTCCAGACAACCCCGACCTATCCGTTTTCCCGATGACCGACACCACGCCCACGCCGCCGCTTCCGGACCGCCTCTCCACCGACCCGCGCAGCCCGCACCATGTGGCGGCCGTGTTCGAGCACGAGATTGGCATCCGCTTCAACGACAAGGAGCGCTTCGACGTGGAGGAATACTGCGTCAGCGAAGGCTGGATCAAGGTGCCCGCGGGCAAGACCCTGGACCGCAAGGGCAAGCCGCTGCTGCTCAAGCTCAAGGGCCGCGTCGAGGCGTTCTACCGCTAGGAGCGCGCGGCGCATCCGGCCCATGCGACCCACCCGCGAGACCGCGTGAACACCCGGCTGACGCATCCCTCGTCGGTGCTGGTGCTGGCGTTCCTCGCCGTGATCGGCATCGGCACCGGGCTGCTGATGCTGCCCGCCTCGCATGCGGCGGGCGAGGGCGCGCCCTGGCTCGCGGCGCTCTTCACCGCCACCTCGGCCGTCTGCGTGACCGGCCTGGTGGTGGTCGACACCGGCAGCTACTGGTCGGGCTTCGGCCAGGCCGTGATCCTGGGGCTGTTCCAGCTCGGCGGCTTCGGCATGATGACCTCGGCCACGCTGCTCGGCCTGCTGGTCAACCGGCAGATGCGCCTGAAGTCGCGGCTGCTGCTGCAGGCCGAGACCCATTCGCTCGGCCTCGGCGACGTGCGCAGCGTCGCGCGGCTGGTGCTGGTCGTCACGCTCGTGGTCGAGGCCGGCGCCGCGCTGCTGCTGGCCGCGCGCTTCGCCTTCGGCTACGGCATGGAATGGCGCGAGGCGCTGTGGCAGGGCCTCTTCCATGCGGTGTCGGCCTTCAACAATGCCGGCTTCTCCACCTGGGGCGACAGCGTGGTGCGCTTCGCGCACGACGGCTGGGTGCTGCTGCCGCTGATGGCCGCCATCGTGATCGGCGGCCTGGGCTTTCCGGTGCTGCACGAGGCCATCGGCCTGCGCGGGCGGCGGCAGGTGCGGTCGATCCACACGGTGCTCACCCTCTGGGGCACGGCCTTCCTGGTCGTGGGCGGCACGCTGGCGCTGCTGCTGGCCGAGTGGGACAACCCGGCCACGCTCGGCGCGCTCGATGCGCCCACGCGCGTGCTCGCGGCGGCGTTCACCTCGGTCTCGGCGCGCACCGCGGGCTTCAACGCCATCGACATCGGCGGGCTGACCGTCGAGTCGCTGAATCTGCACTACCTGCTGATGTTCATCGGCGGCGGCAGCGCGGGCACGGCGGGCGGCGTGAAGGTGACCACCTTCTTCGTGCTGCTGCTGGTGGTGTGGAACGAGATCCGCGGCCACCAGGACGTGGAGTTCCAGGGCCGCCGCATCTCCACCGCCGCGCAGCGCCAGGCGCTCGCGATCCTGGTGCTCAGCGCGGGCGCGATCGTCATCGCCACGCTGAGCCTGGTGCCGATGACGCCGCTGCCCTACGAGAAGGTGCTGTTCGAGGTCATCTCGGCCTTCGCCACCGTGGGCCTCTCGACCGGCATCACGGCCGACCTGCCGTCGGCGGGGCAGTTCATCCTGGTCGTGCTGATGTTCGCGGGGCGCGTCGGCGTCGTCACCCTGGCCGCCGCCATGGCCGTGAACCACTCGCGGCGCGGCTACCGTTTTCCCGAGGAGAAGCCGATTGTTGGGTAGAAAGAACAATGCAGACAGCGTGGTCGTGATCGGCCTGGGCCGCTTCGGCTCGGGCGTGGCGCGCGCGCTGGCGAAGCTGGGGCACGACGTGCTCGCCATCGACACCAGCGCCGAGGCCGTGCAGGCGCATGCCGGCGAACTCGGCCACGTGGTGCAGGCCGACGCCACCGACCTGGAGACGCTCAAGCAGCTGGGCGTCGGCGAGTTCAAGCATGCGGTGGTGAGCATCGGCCAGAACCTCGAGGCCAGCGTGCTCACCATCCTGAACCTGAGCCAGATCGGCAACAAGGACATCTGGGCCAAGGCCAACAGCCAGCAGCACGGCCGCATCGCCGAGCGCGTGGGGGCGCACCACGTGGTCTATCCGGAAGCCGACATGGGGCGGCGCGTGGCGCACCTCGTCACCGGCAAGATGATCGACTTCATCGAGTTCGAGGACGGCTTCGCGATCGCCAAGACGCGCGCGCCGGCCGAGACGCACGGCAAGCCGCTGGCCGAATCAGCGGTGCGCACCCGCCACGGCGTGACCGTGGTGGGCATCAAGCGGCGCCACGAAGACTTCATCTACGCGCGCGAGAACACGGTCGTCAAACCCGGCGACCTGCTGATCGTCGCGGGCCCGACCGAGGCCGTGGAGCGCTTCGCCGCGCGGGTCTGAGGCGCGGGGCGGGCGAGGGGCCGAAACATTTCGACACTTCGCTTGCGCTTTTAGTCATCGTACAACCTAGCGAAAAATAGCCGGATTCCTGCAAAATTTCCTGGACTCATCGGACATCGTATGAGTTGAAAAGTATCAAAACGGCCACTACGGCCCCAGGAGACAACCCATGAAGCGCAGGAATTTCGTCCTTTCGACGCTGTCGCCCCTCGCCCTGACCGCCTGCGGCGGCGGTGGCGACGGCCCGAGCTTTCCGCCGTTCCCGGTGCCGCCGCCACCCCCGCCGCCGCCCGCACCGGCCCCGCCGCCGAGCACCGCGGCACTCGCGGAAAAGACCATGCGGCGCGCCGCGGCGTACATGGACGAAACGGTTTCCTACCGCGGCGGCTACGTCTGGGCCTACATGCCCGACCTCTCGACCAGCTGGGGCGAGATGGAGGCGCGCCGCACCATGTGCTGGATCCAGCCGCCCGGCACACCCACGGCCGGGCACTGCATGCTCGACGCCTACCACGCGACCGGCGACGAGCGCTTCTACCAGGCGGCCGAGCACACAGGCCTCGCGCTGATCGCGGCGCAGCATCCGTCCGGCGGCTGGAACTACATCCACGACTTCGCGGGCGAAGCGTCGCTGCGCGACTGGTACGAGACGGTGGGCGCCAACGGCTGGCGGCTGGAGGAGTTCCAGCACTACTACGGCAACGCCACCTTCGACGATGCGGGCACGGCGGTGTCGTCGCAGTTCATGCTGCGCATGTACCTGGAGAAGCGCGACCCGCGCTTCCTGGCCGCGGTGCAGAAGGCGATCGGCTTCGTCACCCAGGCGCAGTTCGCGGGCGGCGTGGCCGACGGCGGCTGGCCGCAGCGCTATCCGCCGTCGCCGGACGCGATCTCGTCGATGCCGCTGCCCAACCCGCAGCAGCTGCCGGCGGGCGCCACTTCGGGCATGGAGGACGGCGATTACACCCGCCACATCACCTTCAACGACGACGTGGCGGGCGAGAACATCAAGTTCCTGCTGATGTGCCTGGTGTCGCTCGGCGACCAGAGCCTGATCCCGCACATCACGCGCGCGATGGAGTGCCTGCGCCGCATGCAGCAGCCCGGGCCGCAGGCCGGCTGGGGGGCTGCAGCACCTGGCGGCGGACCAGAACGGCCGCCCGGCCGGCGCACCCGCGGGCGCGCGCAGCTACGAGCCGCGCTCGCTCGCCACGCACACCACGCAGACCAACGTGCAGCAGCTCTTCAACTACTTCCGCCTCACCGGCGACCGCGGCTACCTCGCGCGCGTGCCCGAGGCCCTGGCCTGGCTGGAGAGCTGCAAGCTCACCCAGACCATGATCGACGAGAACCCGCTGCTCAAGGGCCGCACGCATCCCACCTTCGTCGAACTCGGCACCAACCTGCCGCGCTTCGTGCACCGCTACGGCTCCAACATCCACAACGGCGCCTACTACCACGACCACGACCACCGCGCGACGCCGAGCCACTACTCGGGCGGCCGCAGCATCGACATCGCGGGCATGCGCCAGACCTGGGAGCAACTGAGCGCGATGAGCGACGCGGCGATCCAGCAGATGGTCGCGGCCTCGCCGCTGCGCGCGGGTGCCGACGTGCGGGCGCTGCCGAAGTACTTCTCGCTGCGCGAGGTGGACTTTGCCGACCTGTTCGCCGACCGCGTGATGGCCACGCCCGCGGTGAGCGAGACCGACGCGAAGGCGGTGATCGACAAGCTCGACCCCAAGGGCTACTGGCTCGCGCCGCTCAACGCCGTGACCAACCCCTACCAGGGCGACGGCCCGACCACGCCCTACACGGGCGACGCCTACCGCAGCAAGCATGTGGGCGACGTGTTCGACACCTCGCCCTACGACCCGGCCGACCCGCCGCTGATCGCGCCCTACGTGAAGAAGGAGCAGCCGCAGGCGATCACCGTGAGCAGCTTCGTCGCGAACATGGGCAAGCTGATCGCCTTCACCTCGCCGGTGCCCCCGCAAGGGTAGAGTCGCCGGCATGGAAAAGGCGCTGGCCGCGCTGCGCGGCGACATCACGACGCTGCGGGTCGACGCGATCGTCAACGCCGCCAATGCGTCGCTGCTCGGCGGCGGCGGGGTCGACGGCGCGATCCATCGCGCCGCCGGTCCCGGGCTGCTGCAGGAGTGCCGCCTGCTCGGCGGCTGCGAGACCGGCGACGCGAAGCTCACGCGCGGCCACCGGCTGCCGGCGAAGTTCGTGATCCACACGGTCGGGCCGGTGTGGCGCGGCGGCAGCAACGGCGAACCCGAGCTGCTGGCCTCCTGCTATCGCCGGGCGATGGAGGTCGCGGCCGCGCAGCCCGGCATCGCGAGCATCGCCTTTCCGTCGATCAGCACCGGCATCTACGGCTTCCCGATCGAACGCGCGGCGCCGATCGCGGTGCGGACCGTGCGCGCGGCGCTGGCTGAGGGTGGCCCGGTGCGGGCGGTGAGCTTCTGCTGCTTTTCGCAGGGCGACTTGGCGGTGTACGAGCAGGCGCTCGCGGCCGGCTGAGTGCGGTCAAAGCCCCGCGCGGTACGCTGGCGCGAGAATTTCGGAATTTCAGA